>PLJN01000049.1 GCA_003140235.1 Acidobacteriaceae bacterium | reverse complement strand
TATCCGGTGGACGTGCGTATCCACTACCACTCCCACAGCCTGCCTAAACCATGAGCCCAGGACGACGTTGGCCGTCTTGCGGGCCACGCCGGGGAGCGTAAGAAGTTGTGCCATGTCGTCCGGTACCTGTCCGCGAAATGTGTCTACGAGTCTTCTCGCAGCGCCGACCAGCGATTTAGACTTATTGCGGAAAAAGCCGGTGGTGCGGATAATCGGTTCAAGTTGCTCCGGTTCGAGTGCCGCAATGCTCTGGACTGTGGGATACTGCTTGAAAAGCTCGGGCGTGACTTTGTTGACGCGGACGTCCGTACACTGTGCGGAGAGAATCGTCGCCGCCAGCAGTTCCCAGGCGCTGTTATGGGTCAAAGCGCAGGTAACGTTGGGATAGGCGGCGTCCAGGCGTTTTAGAATGTCTTTGATTCGTGCCGGCGCGAGCGGGTCAGCACCCGGCGTTTTCTTACGCTTGCTTGGGGACGGCTTGGGGCGCTTTTTGGATTTTTCGGCCTTGGAAGGTTTGCGCGTTTTGGTTCGGGGTGCAGGCATGAAGATCAAAATGTAAAGCAGTCGGCTTACAATCACAAGAGCAGAGGTGCAGATGTCATCCAGCAAAGCCGAGTTAGAACCTGCGACGCAGGAAATGTATGGAGTGCCGTTGACGCTCGAAGGGTCGAGCGTGCTCCATCAGATGTTTCGTTTTCGCTGGGCGGAGTGGCGGAAACTTACCGCGGCCCAGCAAGAGGAGATTGCCACCGAGGCGCGCATCGCGCTCGAGAAGATGGAGCACCACGTCTCCGGCCAGAGCGCTCTTTTTTCCATGCTCGGCCACAAGGCGGAGATGATGCTGGTGCACTTCCGCAAATCGTTTGACCATCTCAAACATGTCGAACTGGAATTGGCGCGGCTGCGGCTGAGCGATTATCTTGACCAGACTACTTCATATGTGTCCGTGGTGGAGTTGGGGCTCTATGATTCGTCGGTCAAGATGTATCGCGCGTTGCGGGAGCAGGGAGTTACGCCCCATTCGCCGGAGTGGAACACCGTTGTCGAAGAAACCATGAGTCGTCAAAAAGAAGCCATGGCGCCGCGCTTGTTTCCGCAGATACCGCCGTCGCGTTACGTTTGCTTTTATCCCATGGACAAG
Organism: Acidobacteriaceae bacterium; assembly: GCA_003140235.1. GTDB lineage: Bacteria > Acidobacteriota > Terriglobia > Terriglobales > Acidobacteriaceae > Angelobacter. Next base: position 24,512 of record PLJN01000049.1, on the reverse strand, counting down.
CGTCGCGGAGAAATCAAGAACTGGTACAGCTTGCCGATCGAAGAACGTCAGCGGCAAATGGAAGATCACGGCTTGATTGGTCGCCGCTATGCCGGAAGCGTGAAGCAGATCATCAGCGGATCGATTGGCTTTGATGACTGGGAGTGGGGCGTGGACCTGTTTGCCGATGATCCGCTCGTATTCAAACGGCTGATCTACGAAATGCGTTTTGACGAGGTCAGCGCCGACTATGCTTTGTTCGGCACTTTCTACGTTGGCATGCGCTGTCCGGCTGCGCGTCTGGCGGAATTGCTTGCGGGAAATTTGCCCGATTAGCTCTTGTGTGTGTAGTCTGGTTGCAGATGGCAGTAAAAACAATCCAACAAGGCCAGGTATGGCGCTGCGACGCGAGTGGCGATAACTTTCTTGTCACCAAGACATACACCGAGCTATTTACCCAGTTTGCCGTGCTTCGCCCCGCCAATGTCAACGCTCCGGAAGCCGATACCACACGCGTGAAAGTGGCCAAATCGGACGAAGGCGTGAGTCTGCCCGGTTACACGTTTACCCAAGATCCTCAGGAAGAGTTCTAACCTTCGCGAATGATTGAAAAAATCATTGCCGTTCTGGCCAAGTTTGTCATTGCAGTCATTTCCCACGGCGGTTACCTGGGTGTTGCCGCGCTGATGGCCATTGAGTCGGCGTGCATTCCACTACCGTCGGAAATCATCATGCCGTTCGCCGGATATCTGGTCTATGCCGGCCAGTTCAATCTCTTCTGGGCCGCCACGGTGGGCGCCATCGGGTGCAATTTGGGCTCGATTCTTGCCTATGAAGTCGGGTATCACGGCGGGCGTCCGCTGGTGGAGAAATACGGGGCGTACATTTGGCTGAACAGCCATGATCTGGACCGAGCGGACCGGTTCTTTCATCGCTTTGGCGCCGCCGCCGTTTTTATCGGACGACTGTTGCCGGTGATCCGTACGTTCATCGCGCTCCCCGCAGGTATTGCCCGGATGCCGCGGCTCAAGTTCCATCTCTACACGTTTGCTGGTTCGTGGCCATGGTGCTTTGGTCTGGCTTGGGTCGGAATGAAATTAGGAGAGAAGTGGCACACCGATCCTCGCCTGAGCCACTGGCTGCACCGGCTGGATGCCGTGATCATCGTGGCATTGCTGGCGGGCGTCGTCTGGTTCTTCTGGTCGCACTGGAAGGGCCGCGTGCGCGTGACGGCGTGAAGCGTTTGCAAACTCCACGCTAATACGAGAAGATAAAGGGTTTGCATCGGTGCATGTTTCGCCTCTGAGGCGCATTACCTGCCGCGTTGCCTTCAAATAATCTTCAGGATGGTCGTGAAACCCATGGCTGCAAAGTCTTCCATTGACTTAATTCAAGAACCGACAATCGCTCCCGCCAAAGGCAAACTTGGCGTCATGATCCCCGGGATGGGCGCCGTTGCCACCACGTTTATGGCGGGCGTTGAAGCCATCCGCAAGGGAATTGCCGAGCCTATTGGATCGCTGACGCAGATGGGCACCATCAGGCTGGGCAAGCGGACGGACGGACGTTCGCCTCTGATCAAAGACTTTGTTCCGCTTGCTAGTTTGAACGACCTGGTTTTTACCGGCTGGGACATTTTCGAAGACAACGCCTACGAATCCGCACTCAATGCCGGTGTGCTCGAAAAGGAATTGCTGAACAAGGTCAAGCCGTTTCTCAAGTCCATCAAACCGCGCAAGGCGGTGTTTGACCGCAAGTACGTCAAGATGCTGGATGGCAAAAACGTAAAAAAAGGCCGCAACAAAATGGACCTGGCCGAGCAGTTGCGCGCTGACATACGCGATTTCAAGAAGACATCGAAAGTCAGCCGGCTGGTGATGATCTGGTGCGCTTCGACTGAGATATTCCTGAAACAGGGACCAGTCCACGCGTCCCTGGAAGCATTCGAGAAGGGATTGCGCAAGAGCGATCCGAACATTGCGCCGTCCATGATTTATGCGTATGCGGCGCTGATGGAAGGCGTTCCATTCGCCAACGGCGCGCCGAACCTGACGGTCGATATTCCCGTAATGCTGGAGCTTTCGAAGCGCAACCACGCTCCGATCGCCGGAAAAGATTTTAAGACCGGCCAGACGCTCATGAAGACTATTCTGGCGCCCGGGTTCAAAGCGCGCATGCTGGGACTGAACGGATGGTTCTCCACCAATATTCTCGGCAACCGTGACGGCGAAGTGCTGGAAGATCCGGGTTCATTCAAGACCAAGGAGGAATCCAAGCTGTCGGTGCTCGAGCGCATCCTGCAGCCGGAACTCTACCCCAAGCTTTATAAGGACTTTTATCACAAGGTCCGTATTAACTATTACCCGCCGCGCGGTGATAACAAAGAAGGTTGGGACAACATCGACATCTTCGGCTGGCTTGGCTATCCCATGCAAATCAAGGTCGATTTCCTCTGCCGCGACTCCATTCTGGCTGCGCCTCTGGTGCTCGATCTGGTGCTGTTCCTCGATCTGGCCAAACGTTGCGAGGAATTGAGCGGACTGGGCATTCAGGAGTGGCTGAGTTTTTATCTCAAGTCGCCGATGACCGTTCCTGGGCTGTATCCGGAGCACGATCTCTTTATCCAGATGATGAAGCTCAAGAACACGCTCCGCCACTTGCGCGGGCAGGAACTCATCACCCATTTGGGCCTTGAGTATTACGACTGACCTGAAAAGGCCAGCGGGATAACCCGCAGCGCAGATTGTGTATCAAACAGTCCTGGCGAACATATAAATCAGTAGGAAGAGCTTGTGGCGGGCGTTATAATGACCTCAGGGAATCTTTCCGCGCTGGGATTTTCGCGCAGGAGTGTTCATATGAAATTTCGGGCTTTATTGCTTTCCTTATTTCTGGCTGGGGTAAGTCTCTCGGCCTTTGCTTATACCGGGGACGATCAGAAGAAGACGCCGGCGCCCACTGACCAGACACAGACCCAGCCCCCGGCTGATCCAACGAAAACGCAACCCACGGCCACGCCGGACCAAACGAAAACACAGCCTGCCGCTACTCCGGACCCAACACAGGCGCAAGCGCCCGCCGATCAGGCCACACCTGACTCCAGCACAGCAGCCAAGCCGGACGATCCCAAGGTTGCAGACAACATCAAGCACAACGGCGGCAAGGACGACGTGGACGCCATCGGCAACCGCAAAATGGGCGGTATGGATTGGTACTCGATCGAAAAAGAAGTTCGCATGGGCAAAGAGTATGCCATGCAGATCGAGCAGAGCATGCGGCTGGTGAAAGACCCGGTCGTTGTTGAGTACGTCAACCGCATTGGCCAGAATCTGGTGCGCAACTCTGACGCTAAAGTTCCTTTCACCATCAAAGTCGTTGATTCCGATGAAGTGAACGCCTTCGCCCTTCCCGGCGGATTTTTCTACGTCAACACCGGCCTGATCCTGGCGGCCGATGAAGAAGCGGAACTGGCCGGCGTGATGGCCCACGAGATTGCCCATGTAGCCGCCCGTCATGCCACCCGCGGCGCCACGCGGGCCCAGCTCGCCAATCTTTTGACGCTTCCGCTGATCTTTGTAGGTGGCGGAATTGGCTACGCTGCGCGTGAAGTCGTAGGCATCGGCCTGCCGCTCACGTTCCTCAGTTTCAATCGTGGTTTTGAAGCAGAAGCTGATTATCTCGGTCTCCAGTACATGTACAAGTCCGGATACGATCCCAACGCGTTTGTAGCTTTCTTTGAAAAGCTGGCATCGCGCGAGAAGAAGAAACCGGGAACGCTGGCCAAGGCTTTTGCCACGCATCCGCAGACCCCGGACCGTATCGCCAAGTCGCAGCAGGAAATTGCCACCATTCTGCCGCCGCGCGACCAGTACATCGTGAGCACATCCGAGTTTGACCAGGTCAAAGCCCGGCTGGCGATGATTGAAAACCGCCACAAGACAGAAGACTCCAATAGCAAGAAACCCACGCTGCGCCGCACGTCGAGCAATGACTCGAAGGACGGCAAAGACGGTAAGGACGACAAGAGCGGAGACGATCGTCCCACGTTGCACCGGCGCGATCAGTAAGTTTGAGAAGAAAACGTTCTTAGAAATAAAAAAGACAGGCAGCCTTACACAGGCTGCCTGTCTTTCTTCTGGGAGGGCCTTCTGGGGAGGGCTGGCTCCGACGGTTCAGGCCGCGACTTTGGCGGCGATTGCTTCAGCGTGCTCAGATTGCGCGCTCACGATTTTCATTTCGTGCCAGTCGTACGGAAATTCTTTGCCACACTCCAGGCAAACCACATACGTGCCGGTAACGGCGGCCGCCGGAGACTTCCGCTGACCGCGTCTGCGGGTTAGGGGGAAACTGTAATTGCTATGCCAGCAACCGAACAGCATTTCCATCAGATTCGCCATCACTACCACCTCCGTGGGTTCGTCTTTGAAGAAAGCCAAGTGCAAAAATCTCTTGCACTCACAAGCTTAGATTCAGAGTTGGCGAAAAAGGTTCACGGGAGGTCATACAGGTCTTCTTGTAGAAACGCAAAAAGAAGAAGACACAACAGCCTACAGTGTTCTATGTAGAGGTTTTCTTGCTCTGGCGACTGCCTTTGCACTTGGTCATGATGATCGAATGGATGCGGACGCGCAGTGTTTCAGGGAGTTCGTACAGTTTGTTATTGCGGTAAATCTCGATGGTCTTTTGCGTGGTATTCAGAACGACTTCGCAATCGTGGCACCACTGGAGATGTTCTTCCAACTCACGCTTTACGCCGGGGCTGATGGCGTCGTCCAGGTAATCGGTCAACTCTTTTAAGAACTCAGCGCATTTCACGGTTGCTTGTCTCCGCCTCGCTTGGACTTAAAATACTTTGACAGGCGCTCACGCAATTGCAAGCGCGCCCGTAACAGCCTGGATTTTACCGCAGGTACACTCAATCCCAGCATCTCCGCCGTCTCCTCAGTCGACATACCTTCCACGTCGCGCAACACAAACACTGTTCGGAACCCCGGCGGTAGGCCCTGAATGGTCTTTTTCAGGATATCGCCCAACTCCGACTGTCCATAGAGCTGTTCTGGATTCGGACTCCAGTCAGCCACTTCGCGCGGCATGCTGCCATCTTCGGTCTCCACGTCTTCATCGATGGAAACCGTCTTGTCGGCGCGCCGGCGCCGCAGCTTCATCAACGCTTCGTTTACCGCGATCCGCACCAGCCAGGTATAGAACTTTGAATTCCCCTGAAACTGCTGCAGGTTGCGGTACGCCTTGAGGAACGCTTCCTGGACTACGTCCTGCGCGTCTTCCTCGTTGTGCGTGATGTGCTGCGCAATGCGAAAGATATTGCGGTCATACCGCTTCACCAACTGGCTGAACGCTTCCAGGTCGCCTTTTTTGGCGGCCTGAACGAGTGTCAACTCGTCGAAAATATCCTCGTCTTTATGTTGGATGGCTTCCATGGGGGACTGACTCAATTAATTTACTATGTCTGGCACGCGAGCGGGGAGAAAGATTCTTTATATCGTGGATTCTTCACGCTTTTATAACAAAAGGCCGGTGACCACACCGAGCGCACGTTTCTGCGGGCTTCGGCAATGCGGGTCTACTCGCGGATGGCGGTAATGATTTGTTCTGCGCCGGTCAAGACCAGCACTTTCCCATCCTGTTCAAACTTGAACCGGCATTTATCGTAAGGCTTGCCGTCAGCAAACTTCATCTCCAAGTCCCGCCCATGTATTTCGTAGCTTCCATTCAGACCCTGAGGGTTCGCAGAAGTGGGATGCAATATCCAAGTTCCGTCTGGGTTGAAAGTCATTTTTAACTGTCCCGGCTTAATATGTGCGGTACCGAACGGCCTGCCGTTCTTGAGGGCAGTGAGTGATGTATAACTCCACGTGCCAATCAGTTCGGGCGGAGGCGTTGGAGAACCGCCGCCGGCATCGAGCGCTATGAGACAGACGGCGGCAAGAACAAGGAAGAACTCTGACTTTCTCGATTTCATGTGGGTATTGTAGTTAACCCTACTGTCCAGCACCCGCCAACGCGCTCGTAAAGATACGTAAAGACCCTAGTCAAGATAGTGTGCGCGTCTTATACTTCACTCCGCTCGGGGTACTGTCCGCCGAAGGAGCTCACCCGCCCACGCGCACTGCTCGAATTCCCCAGATATCATTTCCAGACGCCCAGGAGGCTGCCGTGAAAAAGATCATTTTTGCTCTGTTATTGGTGCTGACAACGTGGTGCGCCGCTACCGAAGTGAAGCTGCTGCGTCATCCCAGTTACCACAATGGCAAAGTCGCCTTCAGTTATCTGGGTGACATTTGGGTGGCCAACGAAGACGGCAGCAACGTGCAGCGGCTGACTGTCCACAAGGCGCGCGACGTCTATCCGCGGTTTTCTCCTGACGGCAAGTGGATCGCCTTCTCCTCCAACCGTTACGGCAATTATGACGTCTTTGTGATTCCCGCCGAAGGCGGCGCGGTGAAGCAGCTTACGTTTCACTCGGCGCAGGACCTGGTGGTTGGCTGGACTGCCGACAGCAAGAAGATCCTGTTCCAATCCTCGCGCGGGCTGATGTATCCGGGAATTCCCAACCTGTATGAAGTCTCGATCGACGGCGGACTCGAGCGCGCCGTTCCCACCGACTGGGGATACTGGGGCAGCTATTCGCCCGACGGCAGCAAACTCGCGTTCAATCGTCACCCGATGGTGTGGTGGCGCCAGCATTACCGCGGCAGCTACGCCGCCGATCTCTGGGTGCTGGATGTAAGCGCCAAGAAGTACACGCATCTCTCAGATAGTGACTACAAAGGAAATTATTTCTGGCCACTGTACGCTTCGGATGGCTTCATCTATTTTGTCTCCGACCGCCTGCCCGATGAGACGCACATCAAGCCGGGAGGCCGCGAAGTCCTCAAGAGCACAAATAATTTGTGGAAGATTCCTGAGCACGGCGGAAAAGCCGTCCAGGTAACGCACCATGAGAGCGGCCGCATGTTTTTCCCGTCGATTTCGAGCGATGGCAAGACCATTGTTTACGAACAAGATTTCGGCATCTGGAAGTTCGATACGCGGACCGGCAAATCCACTCCCATCAAGATCAACATTGTTTCCGACGATAAAGAAAACCCGGTTGAGATGATTACTGTCCGCAATGATGCCGATGGGTATGATCTTTCACCCAGCAACCGGCGTGCGGCAATCTCCGCGCATGGCGAAATCTTTTCCATCGCCACCGATCGCGGCGATATTCAGCGCGTGACCCAGTCGTACTCGCGAGAGATCGATCCTGCATGGTCGCCTGACGGCAAGTGGATTGCGTTTATGTCCGACAAGTCCGGGCGCGACGAAGTCTGGATGGCCCACGAGGACGGCACCGGCTTGAAGAAGCTTTCCGAGGACGATGGTGAGAAACAAAATATCCAGTGGGCGCCGGATTCCAAATCGCTGATTTATTCCGCTTCCGACCACAAGCTCTATCGTTACGACCTGGAAGTGGCCAGAGGCGCGGTGATCGCCAGCGGCGAGGCCGGCAACATACAGGGCGCGCGCTGGTCGCCTGACGGCAAGTGGGTTGCTTTCTCCAAGCTAGACCATGATCTGCGTCCCCATGTTTACGTGGTGTCTTCCACCGGAGGCGCGGAGCACCGCGTAGGCAATGCCGACGTCTTGTTCAGTGAGACTGGCCCGGCGTGGACCCCGGATGGAAAGCGTCTAGTGTTTCTGTCGGGGACTGCCCAGTCCGGCAGCGCAGTCTTGCGCCGCGGAACGGAGCAGGTCTACAGCGTAGGACTACAGAAAGAGGAAAAGAACATAGGCGACCGCGGGTTCGATGACGAAGAACAAGCCCAGGCAGCGGAGCGCCAGAACCGCGCGCGTGATGCGCAAGCCCGTGGCAACGCGGCCACTGTTGAAGTGAAGATTGATTTTGAAGGACTCGCCCGGCGCGTTCGTCAAGTTACGCGGTTAGGTGACAACGTGACCAGCGTGACGGTCTCGCCCGACAGCAGGCTCTACGCGTTTGTGGCAGTTGCCGACGAAGACGGACGTCCCCAGGCCACGCTGCATACCATTGCCGAAGATGGCACGCAACTCGCCACGGTGGCCACCGCCAGTCGCGCCGCCGATGGCGAAGAAGGCGGAGGAGGTCCCGGCGGCCGCCAGATCACCGCTGTGAAATTCGCGAGAGACGGACGCTCGATTTACTTCATGGAAGGCAACGGCATTTACGCAGTTGATCTCGGCGGCGGCGCGGCCGGTGCAGCAGCAGGCGGAGGTGGTAGAGCAGGCGGCGCCGGGGCAGCGCCCGCCATCGCGGCAGCGACGACAACGCGTCAGCGGCGAATCAACTTTACCGTCCACGTTGAGGTTGATCATCGGGAAGAGTGGAAACAGGTATTCAACGAGAGCTGGCGTGTGATGAAGAACCGGTTCTACGATCCGGAAATGCACGGCGTGAACTGGGCGCACATGAAAGACGTCTACGAACCGCTCATGGAATACGTAGGCGACCAGGAAGAAATGCACAACGTGGTAAGCCAGATGATCGGCGAACTCAACGCGTCGCATACCGGAATCAGCGCCACGCAGAGCCCGGAAGAACGCGACCGCATTGTTCAGACCCGTTACCCCGGCTTCGACATGGAACCCGACGCGTCCGGCTACTACAAAGTCTCACATATATATAAGACCGGCCCCGCGGACAAAGATTACGTCAACTTGAGCGTGGGAGATTACATCTTGTCCATCGACGGCCACGATGTGAAATCTGGCGACAATTACTGGAAATACCTGACTGCTGCACACGGCGAGAAACTGCTGTTCACCGCGAACTCCAAACCCGAAGCCGCCGGCGCCCGTCTGGTGAAAATCACGCCCATCAATAGCGCCGCGTACACTACGCTGCAATACGAACGCTGGGTGGCCCAGCGCAAAGCCATCGTCGATAAACTCTCCAACGGCCAGATCGGCTATCTGCACATACGCTCCATGGACGCGCCTTCGCTTCGCCGCTTTGAGCGTGATCTGGTTGAGAACCACGACAAGAAAGCGCTCATCATTGACCAGCGTTTCAATCCCGGCGGTGGTATTGACCAGGAACTGCTTGAGATCCTGAGCCAGCACCAGTATCAGTACACCAAGGGCCGCGATTCGATCGCCATCACGCGCCCGCAACAGGCGTTCTTCGGTCCCATGGTGGTAATGGAAAACGAGCGCTCCACCAGCGACGCTGAAGTTTTTCCCGATGGCTTCCGTACTCTTGGTCTCGGCAAAGTTGTCGGTAAGACCACATACGGCGCAGTCATTGGCACCGGCGCGTTCCGGTTGCTGGATGGATCGTCTGTCCGTACGCCGGGGACGGGACTGTGGAACGTGAAAGGCTACAACCTGGAAAACTACGGTGTGCCGCCGGATGTGGACGTGGACAACACTCCAGAAGATTTCCTCGCAGGCCGCGATGCTCAGCTTGAAAAAGCTGTTGAAGTGCTGAAAGAGGAGATCAAGGCCAAGGGCAAGTAAGAGAAGAGCAGAGTCGCAATGTAGTCAGAATGGCATGCCACGTCTCACTCGTAGCTCAATGACGATGGTTGCGCTCTCGAAGAATCGCGTAGGGCAATCGCGAACGCGCGCATTGTGCATGCGCGAGAAGTGAGACGCGGCAGTGCCGCGTCTCTACCTCGACATCGTTCCCCGACACCAGCTTCATCCAGGAACAAGACAAAGCCGGGTCGGTGTTCTCTTACAACTGGATGAACTGTCCCAATTGGATTAAGGTTTGGGCTGATCCGTCGGGGCCTTCCATCGCGATAAGATGGGGACCGGTTTGGAATAGCACATAGTACTGACCGTCCTGTCGAAACGCGATTCCAGAATTGCTGCCGATGGACACTGATTTACTGTCGGCGGTGGAGGCCATGGTGCGGAGTAGCATCCAGGTGCCCCAGGCTTTGACCGTGCCGCTGTACTCGCCGACGATCACGCGATAGGAATTGTTTCTGGCGTCCCGATAGCGCGCTAGCGTGAAGCTTTGCGGCACAAAGCGTTGTACCTGGGCATTCCACTCCGCTGCCTGGGGATTGTTACTGTTCCCTCCGAGCGAATTCGTGAGCTGCTGCGAAGACAAGCCCAGCTCCGCTGCGGTAAAAGTCTGGAATTCAAGCAACTCCATTCCCGCCGGAAGCTGCGCCGGTAGCGAAGAGAAATTGGCTTTGAATTCAGGATAGTCATAGACCCCGTTTCCATTGCCCACACTGGACGCCAGTTGCTCGGCTGGTTGCATCACGCTTGGATCGGGCGCGAATACGATGATCACGTTGCTGGACTGAGCATGGCCTATGATGAAAACTTCAATTTGAGAATTCCGCAAACGATAGCCTGTGTACTGTCCGCCTTGCGGGCTCTGCACACGTACGGTCGTCACGGCCACTTGCGGAATATTCGCCGCAACCGTGCGTGACAAAGAGTCCACGGCGGGCGCGGAAGGGCCGTTGGCGGTGATCACGCTGATATTGATGGGCGTGTCCGCGGGCTGCCGCTTGTAGTCGGAATTCGTAATGGAAGTGCCGATCGGGTTGAGCGTGCGCGAGGTGATTCCGGGCGGCAGCGACTTCGCGGGCAGTTTCAGGCTCGCGCCCGGTCCAAGTGGCTGCGTGCTCACGGTGGCCGGCTTCCAGGGATTGGCGCCATTTGAATCCACGGGAAAGTCTGAGAGTGTTCCAGAAACCCGCTGGGGCAATTGCGGCATTTGCTTGTTCCCGCTGAGCTTGAACATTCCCGTGCTGTACCCAAAGTAGCCGAACCCGGCAAGGACCAGCACGAGAGCAGTAATACCAATAATCTTCAAAACAGGACTGCGTCGCTTGGCGACCGGTATGGCAGTTGGTACGGGTGTTGCCGGTGCGGGTGGTGCGGTGGCGACGACCGGAGGCGTTTGCACAGACGTGCCTGGCGCGCTTGCTGACACTCCAGTGATGCGCTGTCCGGTGTAGCCGCAAAATTCCGAGCCAACACATTCCGCGCGACCGCAAGCAGGACATGCGGGCGACGATGCACCTGGTCCGGACGTGGCTGAGATTGGCGCCATAGATGTAGATACGGCTGGAGCGACTGGTGTAACTGTGGGCGACGCTTTGACTGGGACTGCCGCCGGTGTGCCGCCAGTTCTGCTCACGATCATCATAATCGCGCCAGCGACGATTGCACAGCCTGCGAGAATGGGCTGTGCCGCGCCGAAGATGCTGAAGATCCTGAATTGCATGCCGATGAGCGGCAGTACGAAGGAACCAAGCCCCAAGATCAGAAGCGTTGCGCCCCATGCGCCCAGTTTCTTCTTCATGTCAAACTCCTTTCAGCTCATCAACGCGGCGGGAGAACCGCACTTGGGGCAGAAACTCTGCCCGGCTTCAAGCGCGCATCCACAGGCGCGATTCGAACAAACGGGCTTATTCGCCGGCTTGACGGCGGGAGATCCGCACTTAGGGCAGAAACTCTGGCCCGGCTCAAGCGCGCATCCGCAGGCGCGATTCGAGCAAACGGGTTTACTCGCCGGCTTGGCAGCCGGAGAGCCGCACTTAGGGCAGAAACTTTGCTCCGCAGTGAGCGCGGTTCCGCAGGCTTGGTTTGAACAGAGTGCTGTGTCGACAGACTTGGCTGGGGATGCGGCAGCGGGCGCCGGCTTGCCGCAACGTTTACAGAATGGAGTACCGGTCAGCGGCGCACCGCACACGCAAAGGGAAGCAGCAGGAGGCAAGGCCTTCGCTGGCGCGGGGATTGCTGCCGGTTCCGTAGTGATCCAGGCTGCTGAGGTTTCCAGTCGCTCGTCGACNNGCTCAGACTGGGTCCACTGAGTGCGGTCCCAACGATACCAGTGGCTGGTGGTCGCACCCGGCGTCCACAGATGGCCGACGCGACGTCGTCGGCGAAGCGGAACTGCGCGGCCATGGTAGTGAATTGCGCGGCCGATAGGATGCCGTGCCGGTAGCCTTCGCGTAGGGCGTCGAGACGGCGCTGTATCTCGCCGGAAGTTGCGGGAATGCGGACTTTCTCAGGAAGATCCATCATCGCCTTTCCAGACGGTGTTTGCCTGGATACACGCGTCTAACTGCGGTTTGACCCGATTCATGGTGTCGAAAGCGTTGCTGTGTTCATTCTGCAGGCGTTGCAGTTTCTCGCGCGCGGTTGCTACGCGCTGCTTGGCTGTGGTCAAGGCTTGCGCCATTTCCTCACCCGACTCCGGGCCGCCGACCGCGCCCTGCACGACGCCACCGGCTTGCCCTAGCTTTTCCTCGACCCAATAGGCCCAGTCAGGTTTCCAGTTCTGCGCGGAATCGTGCCAGGGATCGTAAGTGCGATCGGCTGGGCCACGGGGCCTCGAGCCGGGCGGAGGTATGATTCCCGGCCCACCGATGCCTGGGCCACCGGCATCGGGCGCTGGACTTGCGCTATCGAGCGCTGCCTGCCCCAGACGCTTCGCCTCATCCCGCTTTTGCTCGGCGGCTCGCTTTAAATCATCGAGCTTCTTGCTGGCTTCAGACTCCTGCTGGGCCAGCGAATTGACCTTTTCATTGCTCTTTTGAACTTGAAGTTCCTTGTCCGCAATCTGCTTCTGTAAGTCGGCGGTCTGTTGTTGTGCGTCGGCAAGTTTCCCCTTGGCGGTTCTCAGGGATTCTTTCGCGGTGTCTCGCGCTTCTCGCGCCGTCTCCGCAGCTTTTTGTTTTTCTTCGAGATCCTGGTTGGCTCTATCCAGAAAGCCCGGATCGTCGTAAGCAGGATCGATCTGACGAGCGACCTTGTCGCGAGCGGCGTCTTTTTGAACTTGTACTTTGTACTTTTCGTCCCGTATCTTTTGTTTTATTTGGCGCTGCTGCTCCAGATTCTGCAATTCCGCACTCTTTCCGGCTCCCGAGGCCATTTCGGCCTTCGCTTCTTCCTCCATGGCGTCGCGAAACCCTGAGCTTGGATTCTTCTTCAAAGCCAAATCCTGCTGTTGTATCTTGGCTCCTCGAAACTCCTGGTCAACAGCCTGGTAGTCATCCCAGAACAGATCTCCGGGCTTCAAAGTCTTTCCTGCCTTTTTCTGGATCACTCTTCTTTGTGCCTGTAGTTGATCGACCTTCTCCTGGAACTTGAACTGGTCCTCCAGTGCCTTGCCAACCTTTTCGTCTATCCTGGCTTTTAGTTCTCTCTTGCCGGCCGCTTCGATCTGTTGGTCGGTCCTATAGAGGTCGCCATTTGCCTGCTCGAAGTCCGCGTCCGCCTGTTTTAGTTCCGAGTCCAGGACCGTCCACTCTTGTCCCAGAGCAACATTGTTCTTTACGGTTTGGAGCCTATTGCGGGCGACGACGATCTCCTCCTCGGCCTCGGTGATGGCGCGTTCAGAAGCTTCAACGTTGGCTGCGGCCGCTTCCACGTCGCCTTCCGCTTCGGTAGTTCCAGTCATGCCCGTCTTGAGCGCGGAGAGGGACTGCGCCGCTGCCGTCGCGTCGGTAGTTGCGTCGAGCGACGCCTGTCGCAGTTGCGTCAACAACGTTGTTTGGGTGGAAACCTCCGTGGCTGCGGCGTCGGCCTCACTAGCGGCGCGGTCTGCGATCTCGGAAAGTCCAGAGCGGGTAGCCGCCCGGACCGAAGATTCTCCGGTCCCCAGCGCGCTGCGGCCTGCTCCCATCGCGCCCTGCTCAGCGTACGGCGCCATTGCCTGCCCGCCCTCGAATCCCAGCAGCGCCACCAGTTTCGCGTACATCTTCAGCATGGCATCCACCGCGCTTTGATACTCCACGCCGGCGGCTTGTATTGCGTCGTCGCCACTCTTGGCTGTGGCCTGCGCCTGCACGTACTGGTTGTACAGATCGCGGCATGAATCAGGAATCTGATCAGCAGGGTGTTGTTTTTCGTACGGCGGTGGTCCCTCCGGCCCAACCGGTGGCGGGGGGAACTCGTCCACGTGCGGAGGGCGCCACGAGAGCGTGTTGGGGTCCCAAACCACGTGGTCCTTGTTCCAGCGGTTGGTCTGCTCGTCCGGCGGAGGGTCCCAGACGTTAGGTCCGTCGTCATACTTTTTGGGAGGTTTGATGGCCGGCGCAAGCGGGCCCAGGCCGGCGGCTGCGGACGGCGGAAATCCAAGCTGGATCGCTTTCTTCCCACCTTCTCCGTTGAGCGCGCCGACAAAGTCTCCGTGGTTCTCCGAGTCGCCAAAGTCGCCCGCGTGAGCGATCCGCGGCCATAAAAGCTGCCATAGCGAGTAAAGCGCCGCGCCACCGGAAGCAATCAGCAACAATCCCTGGATTTGTCCCGCGGCCAAACCTTTACCTTTATCGTCGTGACGCAGAAGCAGAAACACACCGCCGGCAATGGCGAGAATTCCCAGCAGCGCATTGACGGATTGCATATTCAGCGCGCCGGCCACGGCAAAGCCAGGCGCCAGGGCTGCCATAACGATCTGGACATACTTGACGCTGGTCCCCGCCATGCCCGTGCCAAGTTTTGTGAGAAACGAGACGAGTTGCTGGGCGATCATTCGCCCGGTGTCCGACAAGCCGAACATGCTGCCGAGCAGTGCGAAGCTTAGGCCCGCGGGGCGATTGGTATTGAGCGCCGCACTGCCCAGCAAAGCGACGCCCGCGCCGAGAGCCCAGCACGCGCCTTCGCGCCGCGTGGAGCCGGCGATCTGCTTCACCATGTTGACCGGCTGCATCACAATAGACGTCACTGCTCGCACCGGGCCTTGCGAAAACATGGTTGCAATAAAAGACCAGCCCAACGCCGAGCATGCGCCCCAGAGCATCATCGCCGACATGGGATCGTTCTCCAGCACATTGATAAAAGGCGTTAACCCACTGATCTTGCCTTTGTCCCAGCCGTCGTTCAGGAACACCAGGTAGGTGTGCACGAACCACGAGCCAAAGAACGAAAGCGCCATGAGCGGTAAGCGCTTCAGCACATAAGGCAGCAAGCGCGCCGCCGCTCCCCGTGGCGCCGCGGCTGTTGCCGGAATAGGAGCAGGCGCGGCCGCAACAGCGGGTACTGGAGCGACACCGCCGAACGCGCCGCCACAACGGCTGCAAAAAGAAACGCCCGGACGGTTCATGGTCCCGCATTTTGCGCATTGCGCCATAGGCCGCTCCTAGATCCTCCCGCTTTGTTTCACCGGCTCGACCACCACGAAGCTGCTGTGTGTCCGCTTCGGCGTCTGCACATACACCTGAAAGATCCCTGCCGCGGGAAAGGACGTCCTTTCGGACCCGCCTGCCGCGATGGAAATCGGCTCTGTTCGGTCTTTTACAACGATGTTCACCATCGATTTTTCCGGATTCTCGATTTGAATGCTCTCGCCCTGCTGAATACGCAGCCATTCCGGATTCAGCCGGATCCCTTCGACCCGGAACGCCCCATCGCGGGCGCGGTGGTCAGCATCGATCGCACTCGGCGTAAGAAGAGGATGAAGCAATACCACCAGGGCCAGGGCTGCAAGCAGGGCCCGGACAACGCGCGGCATTTCGGCCAGGGCCGTGCGCGTGTCTTGCCATCGCTGCACGGCGCGACCCAGTGGATACCCGTAAAACAGGTGCCCTACGTACGCAATCATAAGCACCGGCCAATTTCCCCAGATGTTGAAAATCCGTCCAAATGGCGTGACGACTCCGATTGTCTCCAGCAGCAGCGCCCAGACCACGCCCCACATCCAATGCCGGCGGCGCATCAAGAGCGCGTACATGATCCCGAAGGTGATTCCGTTGTAATAGTTGACCGACCATCCGGCGATCTCGGTGAAGCGCGTAGAATGACCGGCGTCCAGCACCCAAAGGCCAAAGACACTGATGGTGCCAAAAACACGGTAACCCGCGAGCACCGCAGGAACCCGCACCAGATCATAAGCAACAGTGCCCATCAAACCCGCAACGGCCCCGATCCCAATATCCGCCGCCACGTCTGGCAGTCTCTTGCGAAAAACCACTGCCATGGTCAGCAGGAGGATTGTGCTGGGCAGGCAGATCTCCAACACTGTCGTTCGCAGGGGAAGGACCTCGTAGCACTTTGCCAGCAATGCCGCGCCGCCGGGGAGGCACAGCGCAAAGCAGGCGATTCGGATGAAGAGATGCTTCTGCTTCGCTCGCCTGTTGGCAGGCAGAGTGGTAGTCGCAGAATCAGCTACGGTGCCGCGCACGTATCCCTCCAGGACATAACGCCGGCCGCGCTAACGACACGCCGCCTGATCAGACAGCTCTACGACTGTTGGTGAAACTCGGTGCGTATTCTATTGAACTGCCCCCTGCGAAGCAACTAAATGTGGGGTTTACGAAATAAAAGTGCTGAAGAGACGTGGCATGCCCCGTCTCACTCGTAGCCGAACGAGAATGCTGAGTCTACTCTTGGTGGCACGACCAGTCGGGTTGTCGCGCTATGCCACAAGTGTTTGGGTCGCCCTTGACTGCTTGGAAACTCCATCATCTGTCGTCTCGGGCTGCAAGCCCTTTGTTTTCATCAGTCCGCCCTACAAATGTTTACGCAACCCTGACAACTCCTTACCAACATCCTTCCACCCAGGGGTTTGAGTCTACAGAGGCCGAAAAGCCTTGTAGGGGGTTGCAATGAAATACCTAAAGAGCAAATGGACGTACATAGTGGTCGTGCTGACTGCCATCGTCGTCCTTGGGGCATTCAAGTATGAGTCGAAAGCGGCGCCACAATATTTCACTGAGGCTGTACAGAAGGGCGACATCCAAAACGTGGTGCAGGCCACCGGCTCCATCAACGCCGTTACCACGGTGCAGGTGGGGTCACAGGTTTCCGGGACCATCCAAACTTTGAGTGCGGATTTTAACTCCCACGTGAAGAAGGACCAGGTGGTGGCGCAGATTGATTCGTCCTTGTTCCAGGGCGCAGTGCTTCAGGCCCGGGCCAACGTGGCGGACGCGCAAGCGAATCTGCTGGTTGCCAAGGCGAATCTGGCAAAGTCCCAAGCCGCCGCCGTGCAGGCCAAACTGGATCTTGGCCGCTACACCACGCTGGCCGCTGATGGCGTGGTCCCGGCGCAACAACTGGATGCAGCGAAGGCGACATCGCAGAGCGCGGACGCCGCGGTTGCCGCGAGCCAGGCGCAGGTGACGCAAGCTGGGGCTCAAGTACAGCAGAACTCCGCCGCTCTGACGGTGGCACAGACGAATCTGGCGCACACCACGATCCGTTCTCCGATCGACGGCACGGTGATTGCCCGCAGTGTGGATGTCGGCCAGACGGTGGCTGCGTCGCTCTCAGCGCCAACCCTGTTCACCATTGCGCAGGACTTGACCAAGATGCAGGTGTACGTAAGTACGGATGAAAGCGATGTGGGCACAATCCACACGGGGCAGTCCGTCACCTTCAAGGTTGACGCTTTTCCTACGCAGACTTTTACCGGCAAGGTGTCCGCGGTGCGATTGAACGCAACCTCCGTCCAGAACGTGGTGACGTATACCACCGTGGTGGACTTTGATAATCCGGAAATGAAGCTGTTTCCCGGAATGACGGCGTATGTGACCGTCCCCGTAGCTACAGCGACGGATGTTGTAAAAGTCCCGAACGGTGCGCTGCGTTACACGCCCGATCTTACCGCGCAGCAACTCACCGACCTGTACACGAAGTACGGGATCACGGCAACCAGCCGCGGCGGGAGCAAGGGAGTGAAGGGGTCACAACAACAGGTAACGACAGCGGTCGTCTGGAAGATGAACACGGACAAGTCGCTCGAGCCGGTGCAGATCAAGTTGGGAATCACCGACCACACGACGACTGAAGTAGTCCAGGCGGTGAAAGGTTCTCTGAATCCGAAAGACCAGGTCGTAACAGGCGCAGCCACAGCAGCTAAGACCGCCAGCGCGCCCACGGCCGCTCCCGGTACTGCTGGACGCGGCGCCGGCGGCGCTGGCGGTGCTGGTGGCATTAGGGTAGGACGGTAATTGCCATCGCAGAGTTGTACGGACGGTGGAAGAACGGCCTTTCAAGGCCGTGAGAGAAAGGAAGTTTGAATCGGGGCCTCAGCCCCGGACGCAGAGATCGGAGAAGATTATGGCAACCATAGCTCAAGTCGAGATGAATGCAAGTCCGGTGACGAAAAGGGAAGTCCCGATTGTTCCGGTGATCCAGGTGGAAGACGTGCACAAGGATTACGACCTTGGCGAAACCAAGGTGCACGCTCTCCGCGGAGTGGACCTGACGATCGAGCCGGGAGAGTTTGTAGCCATCATGGGCTCCAGTGGCAGCGGCAAGTCAACTTTCATGAACATGCTGGGCTGTCTGGATAAGCCGACGAGCGGCAAGTATATTCTCGAAGGCACGGACGTTTCCAGTCTGGACAAGAAACAACTGGCGGCCATACGCAACCGCAAGCTGGGATTTGTTTTCCAGGGTTTCAACCTGCTGGCCCGCACCACGGCGCTCGAAAACGTGGAGTTACCCACGCTGTACGCGCGCATGGATAAAGACGCGCGGTTGGCCAGCGCCAAACACACCCTGGAACTGGTGGGCTTGGGCGACCGCATGGACCACTTTCCGTCTCAGCTTTCCGGCGGGCAGCAGCAGCGTGTAGCGATTGCGCGCGCGCTGGTGAACAAGCCGGTGATTCTGCTGGCCGACGAGCCGACCGGCAACCTGGACAGCCGAACGTCTGTAGAGATCATGCAGATTTTCCAGGATTTGAATGACAGTGGGCTGACGATTGTCCTGGTTACGCATGAGCCCGATGTCGCGCAGTTTGCAAAACGCATTGTGATTTTTCGCGACGGCAAGATACGGCATGACGATCCGGTGCGCGACCGTCCGCGCGCTGCTGAGGCGCTGAAGACGATGCCGGCTGTTGATGACTGATGAATGAGTGAGCATGGACAGTAAGACAAGGGGGTTTTATGAATTTACTGGCGATTTTACGAATAGCAATTCGAGCGTTAACGCGGAACAAGATGCGCTCTCTGCTGACAATGCTGGGCATCGTGATTGGTGTTGGCGCGGTGATCACGACAGTAGGCGTGGGCCAGGGCGCGCAAAAACAAGTTGAGGACCAGATCGCGTCGTTGGGAACGAACCTGCTGTATATCAGTTCCGGCAGCGTGAACAAAGGTGGCGTACGCCTGGGCGGCGGCGCAACGAAAACGCTTACGTATGACGACATGACTGCGATACAGCAGTCTCTCGCGACAATCGCCCAGGCTGCACCCGGCGCGAGCGCCAGCGTGCAGGTTGTCTCCGACAATCAGAACTGGAGCACTCGTGTGACTGGCACCGAGCCCCAGTACTTTGACATTCGCAACTGGCCGTTTGCGATGGGCGGAAACTTTACCCAGGACGATGTGACCCGCTCAACGAACGTTGTGGTTCTCGGTGCGACCGTACAGCAGAACCTGTTTGGCACAGCGAACCCAGTGGGCCAGACGGTCCGCATTGGTACGCTGCCGTTTCAAGTGGTGGGAGTGCTCGTGGCGAAAGGGCAATCGGGACTCGGACAGGACCAGGACGACGGCGTGTATGTTCCGATCACCACGCTGCAGAAAAAAATCTCCGGGCAGAACTGGCTGCAGTACATCATGGCGTCTGCAACTTCGCAACCGGCGAGCTTTGCCGCTACAGGACAAATTACTGTCCTGCTGCGCGATCGTCACCGGATACGGTCGGGACAGGACGATGACTTCACCGTGAGAAACCTGGCCGACGTTGCACAACTCGCGGACGCGTCCGCGCAGGTGATGACGCTGCTGCTGGCGTCGATTGCCGGAGTGTCGCTGATCGTCGGTGGCATCGGCATTATGAACATCATGCTGGTGTCCGTCACCGAGCGCACGCGTGAAATCGGAATACGGCTCGCCATTGGGGCAACAGAGTCTGACGTGCTGCGCCAGTTCCTGAGCGAGTCCGTGGTGCTAAGCTTGGCCGGCGGAATCCTGGGGATAATGTTTGGGATTGCGGCGTCCATGACCATAACTAAGGTGTTGGGCTGGAACATTCTGATCTCGCCGACAGCGATTGCGTCGGCTGTGGTGTTCTCCATGGCGGTGGGTATTTTCTTTGGCTTCTATCCGGCTCGGAAAGCGGCCATGCTCGATCCCATTGAGGCATTACGGTTTGAGTAAGATAACCCCCCTTACTCGGACAACGGCCCGGCGCTCGGCAGAGCGTCGGGTCGTTGCTTTATTTGGAGATTGGGGACATAATCCGCATGCGAAAGGACTAAAATTGGGTTCGATGCATCTTTTTGCGGTGTGGCGTCATCAATATGGCATCAATATGAGTGAGTTACTATCAAGGACTGATTATTATGGCGTCTGAAACGCGTAGTTCAACTGAAACTGGGATTGCCTTGGGCGAGAGCCCGCAGGCCGAGCCACCCAAGAGCGGGATTCCGGTGCTGCCGGTCCGCGACACCGTCCTGTTTCCGCATGCGGTATTGCCCCTGACCGTGGGCCGGGAAAGCTCCATCAACCTCATTAATTCACTTGGGGAAGAGAAGACCATTTTGGTGGTGGCGCAACGTGAAGCCAGAGTAGACAGCCCGCAGCCCACCGATTTGTTCAACATCGGCACCCTGGCGACTGTCCACAAAGTGGTCAAGATGCCGAACCAGAGCCTCTTTGTATTCACCGAAGGACTGGAACGCGCCAAGCTCAAGGAGTTCACCCAGCTCACACCATTCCTGCGCGCTGACGTTGAGTCGCTTGCCGACCAGGAGCCCGACCATTCGCCCGAGATCGAAGCGCTACAGCGCAACGTGCTGACCCTGTTTCAGCAGATTGTGGCCGGATCGCCTACGCTCTCCGACGAATTGCAGACCGTGGCCATCAACATCGACGAGGCCGGAAGGCTGGTGGATTTTGTTGCGTCGTCTTTGCCGTTTCTTTCCACCAAAGACAAGCAGGAGATCCTCGAAACCCCGGACGTGGAACGCAGGCTTCAGGCCATCAACCGTCACCTGGCCAAAGAACTTGAGGTCCAGCAGCTGCGCACAAAAATTCAGACTGAGGTGCAAGATCAGGTCCAACAATCGCAGCGGGAATATTATTTGCGCGAGCAGATGAAGGCCATCCAAAAAGAGCTGGGCGAGCAAGACGAGGCCCAGCGCGATGTGGACGAACTGCGGCAAAAAATCGAAGCCGCTGGCATGCCGGAAGACGTCAAGAAAGAAGCAACCAAAGAATTGACGCGGCTGGCCCGCATGTCTCCGATGGCTGCGGATTATTCCGTTACGCGGAATTACATTGAATGGCTTGCGGTGTTGCCGTGGGCCAAGTCCAGCGGCGTGGAAGTGGACATCAACAAAGCCCACGCCGTGCTCGACGTAGACCACTACGACTTGCAGAAAGTGAAAGACCGTATTCTCGATTACCTTTCTGTGCGCCGGCTCAAGCCCAGCATGAAAGGACCGATTCTTTGCTTCGTCGGGCCTCCAGGCGTGGGCAAGACATCGCTGGGGCGCAGTATTGCGCGCGCGCTTGATCGTAAATTTGTGCGGCTTTCACTTGGTGGCGTGCATGACGAAGCCGAGATTCGCGGCCATCGTCGCACGTACATCGGCGCGCTGCCGGGACAAATCATCCAGGGCATTCGTCGCGCGGAGACGAACGATCCGGTCTTTGTGCTGGATGAAGTCGACAAGCTTGGCCGTGATTTTCGCGGAGATCCGTCTTCAGCGTTGCTGGAGACGCTGGATCCCGAGCAGAACTCCACGTTTCGCGACAACTATCTCGATGTGCCGTTTGATCTTTCGAAGGTGCTGTTCATTTGCACGGCCAACATGCTCGACACGATTCCCGAGCCGCTCCGTGATCGCATGGAGATCATCGATCTCCAAGGCTACACCGAAGATGACAAGGTTCACATTGCTAGCAAGTATCTTGTGCCGAAGCAGATTGAAGAGAACGGCTTGAAGCCCGAGCAGATTGAGATTCCGGAAGACGCGGTGCGGTTCATCAGCCGGCATTACACGCGTGAAGCTGGCGTGCGCAATCTCGAGCGCAATATCGGCACGATGTGTCGCAAGCAAGCACGGCGCATTGCGGAAGGCAGCGACAAAAAGCTGGTCGTCACGCGCGAAACGGTACAGGAATTTCTCGGCGGCATCAAGATCCGCATTGACACGGAAATCGCGGAGCGCACCAAGCGTTCAGGCGTTGCGGTGGGTCTTGCGTGGACGCCTGCCGGTGGCGATATCCTTTTCATCGAAGCCAACAAGATGAAAGGCAAAGGCGGCTTCACCATGACCGGACAGCTCGGCCAGGTCATGCAGGAATCTATGCAGGCCGCGTTGACGTGGGTGCGGTCGAACGCGCAAAAGCTTGGGATTGAAGAGGATTTCTTCAAGGACCACGACATTCACATCCACGTACCGGCCGGCGCCATCCCGAAAGACGGACCGTCTGCCGGCGTGACCATGGCGACTGCGCTCGTGTCGTTGCTCACGGATGTTCCGGTGCGTCCACTGACTGGCATGACGGGAGAAATCACACTCAGCGGCAACGTGTTGCCGATTGGCGGTGTGAAGGAAAAATTTCTCGCGGCGAAACGTTCCGGTGTCAAGGACATCATCTTTCCGGCGGAAAATCGCATGAATGTGGATGAAGATCTCACGCCCGAGCAACTGGACGGTGTCAAGGTGCACTATGTCAGTACGATTGAAGCGGTGCTCGAGATTGCTTTGCCCACATCGCACCACGAGGAGCGCCAGGACGCTGAGACTCGCGAGCGGGTGTTAAGCACGGCGTAAGCGGATGAATACTGCAAAATAAAAACGGAGTGGGTGCACGATTCCCACTCCCATGGTCTGTACACTTGTAGTTCTGCGACTACTTGCAGTAATAGACCGCGATCATCGCGGTTGGTGAGCCTGCACGGGCTCATTTAGTTTCAGTCCGGTGAGCGGAGCGTGCGAAAACGGATTCCTGTATTCTTATGAGCGTGATGAGCGTACGCGTTCGCATTTTATTTTTCGGTCAGCTCAAAGACGTTATTGGCAAGAGCGAAGACACCCAGGAAATTCCGCCGGGGACAACTTTGTCCGCGTTGCTTGCCGGCTACGGCACGCGGTTTCCTAAATTCCAACTTTTTGCGGCGTCGATTGCTTGCTCTATCAACCAGGAATACGCCACCACCGAGACCGTCTTGCAGGAAGGCGACGAAATTGGTCTGCTACCGCCCGTCAGCGGGGGCAGCGGCGCGCCAACCGAGCCGCAACGTTACGCAATTGTGCAAGCGCCCATTGCTTCACAGCAGATTGCTGACAGCATTAAGGCCGGAGAAGACGGAGCGGTGGTGATTTTCGAGGGGATCGTGCGCAACCACACCCGCGAACGGCGCACTTTGTATCTGGATTACGAAGCCTATATACCGATGGCTATCAGGCAGTTAGAGAGATTATCTCAAGAAGTGCTTAATAAATTTCCGGTGCGTGATTTGCGCATTGTCCACCGCCTCGGCAGGCTGGAGATCGGTGAAACCAGTGTGCTGATCGTGGTGGCGTCCCCGCATCGGGGCGCGGCATTTGAGGCCTGCCGCTGGGTCATTGATACATTAAAGAAGACAGTTCCCATTTGGAAAAAGGAGTATTTCGAAGACGGCGCCGTTTGGGCGGACGGCGAGGAGTTTCCCGACGAAATTCGCGCCGCGAAATAACCTTTGTCTGGCGTTTGCATCTAATTAGTCGGCTACCCCGAAAACAGAATGCAACTCGAACGACCGCAACCCGGCCTGGTGTGCAATTGTGCGGTCGTGTGCCTGCTGGCGCTAGTCGCGAGCGCAGCCCAAGCGCAAGACCCAGCCAAGGGCGACCGCGTTCCTCCGGGCACGGCGCAATCGCAGAATCAATCGCAGCGCAATCCTGACGACACATTGCGTGTCCAGGTCCGGCTGGTCAGCGTCTTCACCACAGTAACCGACACGCACGGATCGCCGATCGATGGTCTTAATAAAGAAGACTTTCGCGTGCTCGAAGACGGCGTGCCACAAACCATTACCATCTTCGACAGGGAATCGGACTTACCGCTCAACGTGGTACTGGCCATCGACACCAGCGAGAGCACGCGGAAGGACTTAAAGCTGGAGATTGGTTCGGCAAAAAAGTTCGTGCATTCCATCATGCGTCCGCAGGACCGGCTGTCTGTCTTCCAGGTATCGGAAGACACCGACCAACTCACCAGATTCACAGGTGACGTAAAGACCATTGATTCCGCTATTGACCGCCTCTGGCCGGGCGCTGGTACGTCGCTCTATGACGCCATTTATCTGGGCGCCGAAAAGTTGCTCGAGCGGCAAGGCCGAAAAGTCATGGTCCTGATCACCGACGGCGGAGACACCACCAGCAAGACCGACTATCAAAGTGCCGTGCGCCGTGCCCAGGAAGCCGAGGCCATCATCTATAGCATCATCGTGGTTCCGGTCGCGGCGGACGCCGGACGCAACACCGGCGGCGAGCACGCGCTGATCCAGCTCTCCAAAGACACCGGCGGAAAGTATTACTACGCGGAAAGCATCCAGCAACTCGACCAGGCGTTTCGCCAAGTCAGCGAAGAGCTGCGCACGCAGTATTTGATCGGCTACTATCC
>PLJN01000163.1 GCA_003140235.1 Acidobacteriaceae bacterium | reverse complement strand
CCTGGGGCCGCCGAGATAGCAGAGATGCTCAGCTACTTCCAGGCTCATACGTACTTAGGTTCGGATTCGTCCGGCCGAATTGCACTCGCGAACAAAATAGCAGGCGCGCAACCGACCAAGTTCGCGGCGTGGGCTCGAGTGAATTTCCCGGCAGCAAATAGTCACTCTTTGAGATGAGTCTGGCAAAAGATCGGGCGGGTGGCCCGGGTTTTAATTTGAAATCCGGTTTTGATTTTTCGCAGCCTCGATGAGAAACAAGCCGTTGGCAATTAGTAATTAGCATTTAGCCAAAAACGAAAACCTGGCGAGGCATGGGCCAGGATAGAGTCAACGTGGGCCTTTCTGTCTCGAGCGGCAGAACTGTTACCATTCTTGCCAAGGAGCTGCTATGAGAATCTCTTTTTGTTTGTTGCTCGCCGTTCTCCTGACGCTATGCTGCGCCCACGCGCAAAGCCCGACGCCTGCCGTGGCCGTGCAAGTCAATACCATCTACGCCGGTGGGGACGGGAAATTTGAAGCCGCGCCGGACACGGCGGTCATTCGCCTGGACATTGCCGCGCAGCAAGACACATCGCGAGCGGCCTACGATCAGGCCGCAGCAGCCGCCGAGCATGTGCGCCAGGCGGTGCGGAACAATGGTCTCGATCCCAAGGCGTTGCAGATCGGTTATTTTTCCGTGCAGCCAATATATGACTGGAAGAATCCCAAGCACAAAGTAGTGGGCTACCGCGTTACCACCAACCTGACTTTGAAGCTGCGTGATTTCGCGAAGATCGGCGGCATCATCGAACAGACCGCCGACATTGAAGCCATGCAGAACCAGTCTCTCAACTACGTGCTCGAGGATGTCGACGCGGCCAAAGCCAAAGCCGCGGAAGACGCGCTCCGTAAAGCCCGCAACCAAGCCAATGCCGTAGCGACCGCCGGCGGACGCACCCTGGGCGACCTACTCTACGCCTCCGTGGACGTGACCCAGCCCGTCATACTGGCCCAACCCATGATGCAGCGAGCCGCAATGGCCGGCGGAACTGCAGCGCCACCGCCGCCGACCGCAGACTTCACACCGCAAACTGTAAGCGTCAACGCGCACGTGAATGCCATGTTCGCGCTGAAGTAACAAGGCTTGGGCGGATGTCCTGGCCTTCGACTTGAAAATCAGTTTTGATTTTTCGCAGCCTCGGAGAGAAGCAGTTAGCAGTTTAGCAATTAGCAATCAGCCAAAACAGAGGAACCTGCTTTTGTTTCACGACCTTGGGACACTCTCGTTATCGTGATGTGCAGGAGAGCGGGGAAAAAAAGAACGGGCAGGCCACCCGCCGGCGAGTCCAAAGTTGCGCCAGAGTGTTGCGCTAAGGACAATCTGCTGCAGGCGTGCTTACGGCGGTTCCAACGGTCCACGGTCCAACGATACATTACAATCGCCACCATGAAGCCCGCGCTGGAGTCCGACGTTTCCACTCTCGATGGCATCCTGCATGCGTTGTATGAGGTGCTCTCCGGACCCGCCGGACAGCCTCGCGACTGGGAACGTTACCGCTCGCTGTTCATGGACGGCGCCCGTCTGATCGTGGTGGTTGCAGTGGCCGACGAGAGGCCACGTGCGCACCAACTCACCCTGGAGGACTATATCCGGCGCGTCGAGCCGATCTTTGCCGTCGAGGACTTCTGGGAGCGCGAGACCAGCCGCCAGACCGAGACCTTCGGCCGCATCGCGCACGTGCTGAGCACGTACGAATCGCTGCGAGACCCGAAGGGGCCGCCTTTCGAGCGCGGCGCCAACAGCATGCAATTGTTCTACGACGACTCGCGCTGGTGGGTCGTCAGCGTCATGTGGAACACGTCACGCAGCTCATAGCCTGACGGGCGGCCCATGTTTTCGATTTTGAAAATCGGGTTTGATTTTTCGCAGCCTCGATAGAAAGCAGCATTTAGCATTTAGCAATCAGCCAAAACAGAGGCAAAACCCAAAAACCTGCTCTTGCTTCATGGCCTTCGAAAGAGGAAAACGCCGAGACACGGTCCGCTTGTAACCTGCACATGGGTCAAAGGCGGGCGCAGCGGCGGATGGGGTCGAGCTTGTCTTCGCCCAAGCCGTGTAACTCCTGCTCGGAGAGCTTTCCCTGGCGGAGGAGGTTGCCGAAGACGATGACCAGCATCGAGTACCGATAATCGTACTGGCGGTCGATTTCTTTGCGGCGTTCGGTGAGATAGCGTTCCAGTTCCCACAGGTCGGACGGCTGCTGAATCTTCCCAGCCCTGTCCTTGGCCTCGGCCATGACCGCTTCCAGTTCCCGCTGGAGCGCCCGCTCGAAGGCTTTCCGGGCGATGGCCTTTTCTGTGGGCGACCACTTCAGGTTCCGCATCTCGGTGTAATCATCTTGAACGGGTAAGCTGGCCATGTTCAGGGTCCCTCCTCAGCGACATTTTATCCCTGAAAGGGCGCAGGCTTTCGAATTTGAAGATTTGTTTTGATGTTTCGACAATGCTTACCAGCGCGGGGTTCAGGCCGGCCAGCGCTAATCGAAGAGCTACATTTTTCAAGCTACCGGCGAAAGGCATTCTTAGGGCGCTCCTCCCGCCTTGCGGGATGTGCGCCGGCCTACGGCAGTAAGGAAGTGAATCTTCTCTTTCGTTACCCAGGGCTTAGCCATATCACCGCGCGTGCCGCGCGGCGATATGTCACGCACCTGGGCTACCTTTATGCCGCCCCGATGGGGCTGGAGTTTCGTTAGGTTTGAGGGTGTCGTAGTCCCCGCGCGCATTCAACTCGCCGCGAGTGAAGACAGTTTGCTCGTAAGAGGAGTGTCAGGGTTTCGCCTGTCCTGAGGTAAGCGCCGAAGGAAGTTTAGCGGGACGGAGCAAACGCGACGGCCTGCGTACTCGTGCCGTAAGGCGCGGAAGAGATCTGACTCCGATCTGCCGAAGGCTGGAGTGCAGCGTTAGCGGAGCGACATGACAAAAGCGATTCTTCCTTATTTCTTTCTCGACGCGCAAAAAGGCTGACGGTTCTCTCAAGCCACCATCTTGTATGAGTTTGCGGCGTGCAGGGGCTGAAGCCCGATTTCTATTTACGCTCTTGCGGCACGGCTGAAGTTCCTTCGCCACAGCTCTCCAGAAACTCATTGAGGAACTCCTGTTGCTGGAATCAGTTGGAGATTGAGAGCAGCAGCCTGTTTTTGGAGCCATTTCATCTGATGCAGACGGTATTTTGCTTCATAGGATTCCATGCCTTTGTCGACATACTCTCTACCGAATTTCAGCATGCGATAGACCAGTCGGGCCAGTTGGTGGGCCATGGCGGTAATTGCTTTGGGGGCTCCCAGTCGGCTGCGCAGGCGGCGGAATTTAGCACCCAGCGCGCTCTGACTACGGATCAGGTTCCAGGCGCCGATACGCAGGGCTGTGGCCGCGCGGTTGACCACCCGGCGCGTTCCTCGTTTCAAAACCTTGCCGCCGCTGGTTCGATTGTCGGGGCATAATCCCAGCCAGGAAGCAAAGTGACTCTCCGTTGGCCAGTGACTCATATCGACACCCACTTCAGAAATCACCGTCTGTACGGTCTGCACATCGAGTCCATCGATTTGCGTCAGATCAACTCCCGCACAGCGATAGAGTTCCTGCCGCACGTCGAACCGAGGACCATGCTTGCGTCTTTTTTGTCCCTGCCGCGATTTAGGCATGGGATGGGCCGAGGCATCGACCTTGGATTCCATGACCTTCATGTGGGTCTCGATCTGCTGATCGCATTCTCCGATCTTGGCCAGATGGAAGTCGTACAGATCCAAGCTCTGCCGTAAAACAAAGATCAGTTCATCACGCCAATTGCCTTCCAGGCTTTGCACAATCTCTTCTCCACTGGCATGAATCTGTTTGTGTTTCAACTCCGCCAGCTTTTGTAGGTTCCGTTCTCCTTCGACCATGGCCCGCAAAATGGCCATCCCCGTGACTCCGGTGATGTCGCTGATCACATTCGCCAATTGCACATTCATTTCGGTCAACACCTTCTGCATGTGCTGCACGCAGATGCTGGCCGAAGTTACCAGGGTTTCCCGCTGCCGCAGATAGGAACGCAACACGCGCGTATCTTCCGCGGGCCGGAAGGAAGGGTTCAGCAAGCCAAAGGTGTGCAGCTTTTGCAGCCACTGGCATTCCTGCACATCCGTCTTGCGCCCAGGCAGCGTTTTGGTGTGCCGCGCATTGACCACCTGCACGTGAAATCCGTAGTCCTGCAACACCTGGAACAGAGCTACCCAGTACACGCCTGTGGCCTGCATCACGACAGTCTCAATCCCACACGCTTCTAGCCACTTCGCCATGCGATGCAAATCGGCTGTGAAACTACCGAACTTCTGTACCGGACGGGGATCGCGTCCTGGAGGCACGGCCACATAGTGATCTCGGTTGCCAACGTCAATACCAGCTGCATGCAGATTCAAAACCGGCAGTCCTTCGGTCGGATCCGGCTTGTGCTTTTGCTTCTTGGAGGGTCGATTCATATACTGGCTTCTCCTAAATGAAGTCGGCGGGTTCGGCCCGGTTGCGAAGTGTTTACAATACTCTCCAACGGGGTCGAACTCGCTGATGACTCCAGCGAAGCTGCCACCAAATCACTGATCGCAAGAAACCGGAACCAGGCTCAGGGACGGGCACTCAAGGCACCAATGTGATGTCGGTCTTAGCTGCCGAACCTGCCACCATCAGTCTGACACTCTCCGAAGTTTCTGACCACCACTGACCGTCAATAAAGGTCCACGGCTCAGGACAGGCTAAGCCCTGATACGAACCTGTTCGTCGCCACATGGAACGGCTTGGCCACGAATTTACGCGAATAGACACGGATCTGATTCTTCCCTGTTGATTCCGCGTTCTTTTGCGTCCGTTCGCGGCCACGGTTCTTCGCGGCTATAGTGATCCCTCTCCCGCTCTGCGGGATCGGGATTTTAGAAAGAGGCTTTCTTATATTTCTTCCCCAGCCGCTCCAGCAACGCTGCGCACATAATCGGCAAGCCAACAGTGGCATCCACAAAGACTTCGCCGAAACGTCCGCCCTCCGCCGGTGGGACGAACTTGCCCCAGGAAATGGCTTCAGAATACGGGGAACCGGAGAGTCCTCCCCAATAGACCGGTTCCGGACACACGCGCACGCCGTAGTGGTAGCGCTTCAACTCCACATCTTCTCCGGCGCGACGCACGCGCAGTTCACAATATGGACCAAACTGCTGCGCCCAGTTACGAGGCACGCCGCCGCCAACGGTGAAAATGCCCAGCCGCTTCTGCTTGAGCAGTGTCTCGGCAAAATAGTTGAGGTCCAGGAACGGATCGTAGCGAAGCAGCGGCTTGCCTTCACGTGCGCGCATACGATTGTTCAGGGCAACGTCGAGACCCATTTCGGAATCGGTGAATGCAGGCACAAAAACCGGCACACCTCGCTCATACGCCGACTTCAGAATGCCCCGCCCTTTGGTCTTCTTCTTTAAGTGCTGTCCAATCGCCTGATTCAGCCGGTACGAGCACATGGTCTCACCCGTGTCCCAATGGCCGAGCACGTCTTCCATCACCAACTCAACATGGTCGAGGTTCTGCTCCGGCTCCAGCGTGTCATACACGCGGTTGTAGCCGGCTTCGTACAGCTCCACGTCATTCATGCGGGGATCATAGCGATAGTGCTTGCACCCGGTGGCTTCCACCAGGCCATGCGCCATGAGGGCGCCCGTAGAGACAACCGCATTGACCAGCCCGCGGTCAATCAGATCACAGATGATCAGCCCTTGCTTGGCCACGGTCATGGCGCCCGCAAGGGTCATGACCACGAAGCAGTCTTTGTCGCGGGCCATGGCTTCGAGCACGTCCACGGCCTCGCCGAGCTGTCGTCCGGTAAAGGCGGTATCCGCCATGCCGCGGACCAGTGCGCTGATGGTCTTGGCTTTAGACAAGTCGAGTGGGAATACGGGGGAAAGCTTGTCTTTTACGGGATCGTGGAGCTTACGATCAATTCCTGCGCCTTCGTTCTTCTTGGCCAACGCTTCACCTCTACTGATTTATGAGAACTCAAAAAGTAAACGGTTGTGTGGGCGGGAGTCAAACCAGTGAAATTGCCAGAACCGACGGGATCCCCAAAATTGGATGCTCCCGAAATACATTTGATAGGATACGTTGCAACATCGCAGGTGCTGCTTGAAGAAGATGATCGTTCTTGTGTTTTTGGTCGCGACATTTGTTCCGGCCTTTGGCGGCGCGTGCCGGAAAGATCCCCTCGTCAGAGGCGCGTGTTTCCGCGTCCATGGCAGGCTTTCCTTCTATAACGGTGCTCCGTCTGCGCGCCTCTGGGTGATTGGGACTGAGCACATGCTGGACGTGCCGTCGGAAAAATCTGAGATGCCGGACTATCTCCTCAAGTTGATGCCGGATTTTGATGACGAAGTTTACGGCGACTTTGTGGTTTGTCCATACAAGAAACACGTTCCCGGACGCATGCAGCCCGTGTGTGTTGAATCGGGCAGGCATCTTGTGCACAAGCGCCGGAGTCCGTGAACAAATGCGGTTTGTTATCCTAATGGTGTCGAGGCCTAGAGAGCCTGCGATTGGAGAACCGTTTGCCTTCTGACACTTTTACCGTCGGCTTGATCCAAATGTCCTGCTCGCCCGACCCCGATGACAACCTCCGTCGGGCAGTGGAAAAAGTCCGCCAGGCGGCGAAGCAGGGCGCGCAGATCGTGTGCCTGCCGGAGCTTTTTCGCGCACAGTATTTCTGCCAGCGGGAAGATACTGCTTTGTTCGACCTCGCTGAGCCGATTCCGGGACCAACGACCGAGACACTGGCTACCGTTGCACGTGAAAATAAAATTGTGATTATTGCTTCAATCTTCGAGCGGCGGGCGCGTGGCCTGTATCACAACACGGCCGCAATTCTCGACGCCGAAGGCAATCTCCAGGGCATCTACCGCAAAATGCACATTCCCGACGATCCTCTTTATTACGAAAAATATTATTTCACTCCCGGTGATCTCGGCTTCAAAGCTTTTGATACGCCGCACGGACGTATTGGCACACTGGTGTGCTGGGACCAGTGGTATCCCGAAGGCGCGCGCATGACCGCACTGCAAGGGGCGAACATTCTTTTTTATCCCACGGCCATCGGCTGGCATCCGGACGAGAAAGCGGAATTCGGCGAAGCCCAGCACGACGCCTGGCGCACCATCCAACGCTCCCACGCCATCGCCAACGGAGTATTTGTGGCCGCAGTCAACCGCGTAGGCCATGAGTTCGGCAACGTTTGCGGTAACCGCGCCACTGGCAAGGGTCTGGAATTCTGGGGTGGATCATTCTTGTGCGATCCCTTCGGCCGCGTGATTGCGGAAGCCTCGCACGACAAAGAAGAAATCCTGATTGGCCAGTGCGATCTCCGCATGCTCGAGGATGTCCGTCGCAACTGGCCGTTCCTGCGCGATCGTCGGATCGACAGCTACGGCGGCATTACGCAGAGGTTTCTGGATTGATGATTGCGCTTCGTGAGTCTTCTGATCGGGCGGCGTTGCCGCTCATGTCTTGTCATCCTGAGCGAGCCGGAGTCCTGCGAGAGAATTGTCATTCCGAGCGTAGCGAGGAATCTGCTTTCCCTATTCTACTTCCGCATCGGCGGCTCAAGCGGATTCCCGCGGTCCGCCAAATCCTCTCAAGGGACATTAAACAGGATGCAGACGCAATGGGACCTGCTGGCCAAGCCGTTCTCTCTGCACTCACTTTTCAAAAGCAGATTCCTCGCTACGCTC
>PLJN01000197.1:4755-75194 GCA_003140235.1 Acidobacteriaceae bacterium | reverse complement strand
GTCGGCCATGATCTGGCCGCGAAAGTATAAACATGAAAACCGAAAAAGTGCGGGTTGAGCTAATCTACCACGGACAGGTAGCGCGCGTGACGCTTGCTGCGCCGAGGGCCAATGTTCTGGATTGCGCGATGATGGCCGGTTTGCTTGCTTCTTTCCACCAACTTCATGCACAGAGCGCTCTCAAGCTGATCCTGCTGACCGGCGAAGGTTCGCATTTCAGCTTTGGCGCCAGCATTGAGGAGCATCTGCCGGAGCGCATTGCCGATACGCTCCAGCAATTGAACTGTCTTCTCTGGGAAGTGGTAAGGGCGCCCGCTCCTACCGTCGCGGTGGTGCGCGGCCAATGTCTGGGAGGAGCTTTCGAACTGGCGCTTGCCTGTGACCTGATTGTTGCCGATGATACCGCGACCTTCGGACTACCGGAGATCAAGCTGGGCGTATTTCCTCCCGCTGGTGCAGCACTTCTGCCCCCGCGGGTGGGAGCGAGCCGCGCGGCAGAGATGGTCCTTACGGGAGGAACTTGGCCAGCGGCAACGGCCGCCGCTGTCGGCCTCATCAGCCGCGTAGTCCCGGCTAGCGATCTGGAAGCCAAACTTGATGAATGGCTGTTGTCCGATTTCTTGCCGCGTTCACGAGTCGCTTTGCAATACGCGGCACAGGCCACGCGACAGCCCACCATTGACGCTCTGGAGCATCAGCTTCCAGCCCTGGAGCGCTTATATCTTGAAGAATTGATGCGGCATGGCGACCCCGTGGAAGGGATTCGTGCTTTTCTTGAAAAGCGTCAACCAAGATGGGAACTTGCGAATAACGCCGAAGCTAGAGTCTTTGCAGGAGCGAAAACATGAATCTCATGTCGTTCGCCAAAATGTTGTAGGGCGTTCAATTCAACAAGCTTGCAAGAGCCTCAAACGTTGTCCCTTTGGGACAGCTCGACCTTAGTTATTGTTTTTGGCAAAGTTCCAATTTGCTCAAGCTGAAACAAACCCAATAAAAGAGCCGAGTGTAGATAAAATTGAGGCTGTCAAAGCATCCGAATTCAACAAACTTCAACAGCTTTCAAACACCGACAGGCAAACGTTTCAATAACAATCACTTAGAAAACAACAAATTTCAACAGCCTTCAATAAGGGCTGGAATCTGGTNNCCTCTCTCCCCGACCATTTATTTCAATAAGTTACACGCGATTTCTGGTTTTCCGTCCTCACCGCTGTAGGCGATTTTGAGGCTGCAAGAACCTCAGAGATCAACAAGCTCGTTCTCTGTCAGCCGTAGAAGCTTTGAAATCTTTCTTCCTGCCACATCGAAATGATGCCGATGCCGAGGGGAAACCAAAGACCAACATATCTCCGGGATAGCGCGACGTTGTAACGGATGAGGTTGAAGAGCGTCACATAGCCAACAATCTGGTTTGAGTCGGCCCCCCAATTCAATATCAATCGCTTAGGAACAACAGATTTCAACACATTCCAATAAGGGCTGGAATCTGGTTCGGGACCAGGGGGGTCGGAGGTTCAAATCCTCTCTCCCCGACCAATTCTTTCAATGACTTACCAGCGATTTCTGGTATTCCATCCTCACCGCTGTAGGCAATTTTGAGGCTGCGAGAGCTTCAAAGATCAATAAGCGAAAAGAATTCACGTTGGCGCGAGTCATAGCAGCGGCGACAATAACACTCGTCGGAGTGTTCGTATTTCCTCAGCAAATCAACGGCGGTAAGCGGAGATCGTTCTTCTGTGAGGCCCGCCATTACCACCGAG
Source organism: Acidobacteriaceae bacterium (assembly GCA_003140235.1). Classification (GTDB taxonomy): domain Bacteria; phylum Acidobacteriota; class Terriglobia; order Terriglobales; family Acidobacteriaceae; genus Angelobacter. The sequence goes on along the minus strand of PLJN01000197.1, from coordinate 73,434 downwards.
AAGAACTCCAGACGCTTGTCGTCGCTTGACGGGCGATCACTGCGCGGGTAACGGGAATCATTTTTCGCTTTTATCACAAGGCCGGCGTGTTCGTAGATTCGGGTCACATATACTCTTCCGTGCCATTTCGGATTAAACCAATACTTCGACATTGCATACGCGGCGCGTACCTCTTCGGGCGTTTCAGCCTGCTTCAAAGCGTTCCATATATGTACTTCGCCAGGAACCGATCTTGTGAATCGGATACGAGTTTCAACAATTCTTCCCTTTCGCAGCTCTGCCCAATGCGCTTTATCCCTCTTACGCCAGTCGTGGAGCCGCTCGGCATCGAGTTCCGCATAGGCGGTTTTTTCGGCAAGCGTGGTGGCCGGGGACATTCCACTGCTTCCTCAATGGCACCGGCGGCAATCCCGTCACGCAGGGGACGGAAGACTTCGCGGAACCAAAGTCCTTCCCAAAAGAGCAGTCCGGCCGTTCGGCGGTACACAGGAGGTACACAGCCGAGGACCCGTCAGTAACTTATTGATTTCAGAAGGATTAAAATGGTGGCCAGGGACGGAATCGAACCGCCGACGCCAGCCTTTTCNNCTTTTCAGGGCTGCGCTCTACCAACTGAGCTACCTGGCCATAATGAACTGATTGCACACGCGAGAGCTTCGGGCGGGAACAGTGAAGACTGTGAGCGTGGCGAAAGCGAATTAATTATAGCAATCGCAGCGTGATTCCCTCAAACTTAGGGTTTGAATTTGGACATGATCACATCTTCTGGCGCTCCCGCCGCACACGCAAGACCTCTGCGCGAGTTGGCGATGTTCTTCTTGCGCCTCGGCGTAACGGCCTTTGGCGGACCAGCCGCACACATCGCGATCATGGAAGATGAGTTGGTCCGCCGCCGCAAATGGCTCTCTCGCGAGCAGTTCCTCGATTTGCTCGGCGCCAGCAACCTCATCCCTGGACCAAGTTCCAGTGAACTTGCAATTCACATTGGCTACCTGCTCGCCGGCTGGCCAGGACTGCTGGTCGCGGGCATCTGCTTCATTCTTCCCGCAGCCCTGATGGTGTGCGGACTCGCGTGGGCGTATGTACGCTTCGGCAACCTACCCGCCACCTCGGCGGTGCTGTATGGAGTCAAGCCGCTGGTGATTGCCGTGATCTTGCAAGCACTCTGGGGACTGGGGAAAACAGCGGTGAAGACACCAGCGCTTGCGGGCATTGGTCTGGCTTCGATCGCCGCGCTCAGTTTTTTTGGATTGCATCCGTTGCTGTTGCTTGCCGTTGCGGGAACCTTCGCCGTGGTGCTTTCGGAAATCAATGGCCGGCGCGGTCGTACGCAAGTCGCGTGTGCGGCGCCTTTACTGCTTCCACCAAAAGGGTCGTCTGCGGCCGCGTCTTTGGCTACAGTCACGGCTGGGGCAGCGGCGGTTGTAGCGCCGTTTACTCTGGGATCATTGTTTCTCGTGTTCCTCAAGTTGGGAGCGATTGTCTTTGGCAGCGGTTATGTTCTGCTGGCATTTCTGCATAACGATTTTGTCGCACACCGAGGATGGCTGACCGACATTCAACTTGCAGACGCCGTTGCCGTGGGTCAGGTTACTCCCGGCCCGGTCTTCACCACCGCGACCTTCATTGGTTACGTTCTCGGCGGCGTGCGCGGGGCCATTGTCGCTACGGTTGGCATTTTTCTTCCAGCGTTCCTGCTGGTTGCGGCCAGCGGTCCGCTGGTGCCGAGAATTCGCAAGTCGCGGATTGCTTCGGCTTTCCTCGATGGAGTGAACATTGCTTCGTTGGCGCTGATGGCCGTGGTCACCTGGCAACTGGGCCGGGCGTCTCTTGTGGACGTGGAGACGGCAGCGCTTGCGGTTGCGTCCCTGATCGTACTGCTGAGATTTCGAGTGAACTCTTTGTGGCTGGTACTCGGTGGCGCCGTGATTGGATTGCTCACTCACGAAGTCCACCTGCATCTCGTTCGATAACTAGGCCCGCTCGAATAGTCCAGCAGCACCCTGACCACCGCCGACGCACATGGTCACAATTCCGTAGCGCGCTTTGCAGCGGGCCATTTCGTTAGCGAGGGTCCCGACCATGCGCGAGCCCGTCATGCCGAACGGATGGCCTATCGCAATCGAGCCTCCATTGACGTTCATCTTTTCGGGATCAATTCCGAGGCGGTCGCGGCAATAGATGACTTGTACGGCAAAGGCTTCGTTCAGTTCCCAGAGATCAATGTCATCCATCTTCAAGCCGGTGCGCGCGAGCAGTTTGGGAACGGCGAATACCGGACCGATTCCCATTTCGTCGGGATCGCAACCGGCAATCTGGAAGCCGCGAAAAACCAGACTGTACGAGATACCGAGTTCGTCGGCGCGGTCGCGTGACATCAGCAACGTGGCGGAAGCTCCATCAGAAAGCTGGGACGAGTTGCCGGCAGTCACGCTTCCCTGTCCGCTGGTGGGATCAAAATGCGGCTTCAGCGCCAGCAGGCCCTCGAGCGTTGTGTCCGGACGGTTGCACTCGTCTTTATTGGCTTCTCCTTCTTCTTTGCCGACCACTTCACCGGTCTTCTTGTCCAAGATGGCTTTGATCACGCGCATGGGCGCGATTTCACCGGCGAAGAAGCCTTCTTCCTGAGCGCGGGCTGTACGCTGCTGGCTGAGCAGCGAGTACTCGTCTTGCGCTTGACGGCTGATGTTGTAACGCTTGGCGACAACTTCCGCGGTATCGCCCATGACCATGTACACGCCGGGCATTTTTTCCTGCACTGTCGGATTCGGGCTGCTGTCGCGTTGCACCATGCTGATGCTTTCGACTCCGCCGCCAATGGCTGCATTCACGCCTTCGTTCATGATTTGGTGCGCAGCCACAGCAATGGAATTAAGACCCGACGAGCAAAAGCGATTGATGGTCGTGGCCGCCACGGAAGTCGGCAAGCCAGCCAGCATCGCGGCAACGCGGGCGATGTTGTGGCCTTGCGTGCCGTGCGGCTGGCCGCATCCCAACACAACGTCTTCAATTTCGTTGGGATCGAGCTTAGGCGTCTTGCGCAGCACATCTTTAATACAGTGCGCGGCAAGTTCGTCGGGCCGCGTGATGTTGAACGACCCGCGAAATGATTTAGCCAGCGCTGTACGCGAACTGGCGACTACCACTGCTTCTCTCATGATTCTCCGATAACAACGATTCCGGTGGTTGAACCTAAAGGACGTGGCAGCGCCACGCCCCTACCTTTGATTCCTGTTGGCCTGCGAGGGGTTCAATCTCCTGCGCTCTTTGCCTTGTCGAAATCAGCGAAGCCTTTACCTTCTTCGGCCAATTTTTTTAACAATGGCGCCGGCTCCCACCAATAACCGTGCTGCTGGTGAAATTCAAGAATGCGCTCGTAGACTTTCTTCAGGCCCACTGTGTCCGCGTACCACATCGGGCCGCCGCGGTGGTTGGGAAAACCGTAACCAGTGAGATAGATGATGTCGATGTCCACGGCCCGCAGCGCGTAGCCTTCTTCCAGAATGCGGGCGCCTTCGTTGACCAGAGCGTAAATGCACCGGTCAACAATTTCCTGCGCGGAAATTTGCCGCTGCTTGATTCCCGCTTCAGCCGCCCACTTGGATACGAGTTCGCTAACTTCGGGATCAAGAATAGGCCGGCGCTTGGCGTCATACTTGTACCAGCCGGCGTTTTTCTTCTGGCCATAGCGTCCCATCTCGCACAATTGGTCTTCCGCCAGTGGCTGACGAACGCCAGGTTTTTCCAGATGACGATACTCTTTACGAATGCGCCAACCGACATCAAGACCAGCAAGGTCGCCGGTAGCGAGCGGGCCCATGGCCATGCCGAAGTCGTACAGCGCTTTGTCGACTGCCTCGACACTCGCGCCTTCTTCGACCAGAAATTGCGCTTCACGCCGATACGGTCCGAACATGCGGTTGCCGACAAAACCCCGGCAGTTCCCTACCAGCACGCCGACCTTGCCCAGCTTCTTGGAAAGTTGCATGCACGTCGCGATGACTTCTTTGCTGGTGGCCTTGCCGCGTACAATTTCCAGCAGCCGCATCACGTTCGCCGGACTGAAGAAATGTGTGCCGATCACCGACTGTGGCCGCGAAGTGGCCGAAGCGATTTCGTCAATGTCCAGCGTGGACGTATTGCTCGCCAGGATCGCTCCCGGCTTGCAGATGCGGTCCAATTCGCCGAAAACTTCTTTCTTCAGCGCCATGCCTTCAAACACTGCCTCAATCACCATGTCGACATTGGCAAAATCGTTGTAGCTCAGAGTTGGCGTGATCAGTTTGAGGCGTTCGTCCATAACCTGCTGCGTGAACCTGCCGCGCTTCACCGAATTTGCATAATTCTTCTGGATGGTCGCGAGTCCGTTATCGAGTGCCGCTTGGTCAGCTTCTTTAAGCAGTACAGGAATGCCAGCATTAGCAAACACCATGGCGATACCACCGCCCATGGTCCCGGCCCCGACCACAGCCGCGCTGTTTACAGGAATGATCGGCGTTTCTTTGGGGACGTCCGGAATCTTGGCGACTTCGCGCTCGCCGAAGAAAACATGGATCATCGCTTTCGACTGATCGGAGAACAAGCACTCAGCAAACAATTTCTCTTCCGCCAGGCAGCCTTCTTCGAACGGCAATTTGGTGGCGGCTTCAATCGCGTCAATGGCCGCGAGCGGCGCCATGAGTCCACGCTGCTTCTTGCGCGCGTTCTCGCGGGCTGCGGCAAAGATCGGGACATTCTCTTCTGGGGTACCCAGTTTCCCATTGCGTTCGCGCGTCTTGGGAGCGGGCTTCCCGGAAACTTCGCGTGCAAATGCCACTGCGCCCGTCAGCAGGTCGCCCTCGATTAACTTGTCGACAATTCCAACTTTGAATGCTTCCGTGGCTTTGACCGGATTGCCGTCGGTGCACATCTCAACCGCTTTGGCCACGCCCGCCAGACGCGGCAACCGCTGCGTCCCTGCTGCGCCGGGGATGATCCCGAGCTTCACTTCCGGCTGGCCAACCTGCGCTCCAGCAACGGCCACGCGATAGTGTCCGGACATGGCAACTTCCAATCCGCCGCCGAATGCTGTGCCGTGAATAGCCACCACCACAGGCTTGGTGCAATCTTCTATTCGCAGAAGAATGGGCAGCAGCCCCACGCCGCGCTTATTCTCGCCGGAAGTGATCTTGCCGAATTCCTTGATGTCGGCGCCGGCAATAAAAGTACGCCCGCCGCCGATCAGCACCGCGGCTTTGACGCTGCTGTCTTTATCAATCTGCTCGATGGCCGCAGCAATTCCCTCCGGTACTCCCGGACTCAATGCGTTCACCGGGGGATTGTTGATAGTGATGATTGCAATGTCGTTGTCTTTTGTCAGTTGAACGAGATCACTCATGGGATGAACGTCCTTTTTGGGCTTTATGGTTGTCTCGATTGGGTAATTTCGTAATTTGGTAATTGGGTAATTTGGTTTGCGCTTCAGGTTTTCAATTACCCAATTACCAATTTACCCAATTACCCAATCTGGCTATGCTGTCGCCGTCGCTGCGCTGTCTATCACCAGTCTCGCGAGCCGTTCGCGGTGAAAACTTGCGTCTCCGAACATCGTCTCTGAGGCCTTGGCGCGCCGGTAATACAAATGTAAATCGCTTTCCCAGGTAAAGCCCATGCCGCCGTGGACCTGGANNAATCGAGACGGCCGCAGCTGCGTCTGGCGCTTTTTCTTCCAATGCCCACGCGGCGTAATAGGCCGCCGAACGTGAGCTCTCGGTTTCCAGATAAGAATCAGCGCACTGATGCTGCACCGCCTGAAACATGCCGATGGGATTCCCAAACTGCTTGCGCGTCTTCGCGTACTGGACTGTCAGGTCGAGCGTACGCTGCATCCCGCCCACCATTTCGGACACTAACGCCACGACAGCGACTTGGCGCGCCCGGGGGAGCGCGGCAGGATTTCCCAACTTTTCGGCGGGAGGATTACTGAATTGCACGGAATACAGCTTGCGTGCCAGGTCCATACTGGACATTGGCCTGATCTCAATGCCGGGCGCTTTGGCGTCAACAATGAAGACGCCGTCACGACAAACCACGAGGATCGAAGCCGCTCCAGCGGCGTCTGGAACAAAAAGCTTTTGTCCGGTCAGCCGTCCGCTGGCCCCGGACATCTGTGCGTCCGCCGGGTCCCAGCTTGCACTGGCTTCGAGCAAAGCGACGGTCGAGCGCGTTTCCCCGTTGCAGATCGGCTCCAAGTATTTTTTCTTCTGCTCGGGCGTACCGCCGGCTTCAATGAGCGGTCCGGCCATCGCCACCGTTGAGAAAAATGGTCCGGGTAGCAGCGCGCATCCGGCTTCTTCCATCAGCAACGCGAGTTCCACTTTCCCGAGTCCCAGACCGCCGTATTCTTCCGGAAAAATAATTCCGGTAAAGCCTTGCTCGGCCATTTTCTTCCACAGTGTGGCGTCATACGCGGTGTCCGTTTCCATCAAACGACGGACTTCGGCCATCGGGCACTCCCCCGCGAAAAACTTGCGCGCGTTGTCTTTAAGAATCTGCTGGCTCTCGCTTAATCCGAATTGCATCGAAGCTCCTGGAGAAAACCAAAAATCTTACCGCTGATTTCGCTGATGACGCTGATAAATCGAAAGATCAAATCAATTCATCTTGCGCTGGCTAATTGCCAATTGCTAACTTCTAATTGCTTTTCTCAATAGCTCTTGGGTAACCCGAGCACAAAGTGCCCAATGATGTTGCGCTGAATCTCTGACGTGCCGGCTTCGATCGTGTTGCCGCGGGTCCGTAAATATCCGTAGGACCACGCACCCTTGTCGATGGCGTGCGGGTCGTCGCCTTCGAGCTGTCCGTACGGCCCAAGCAACTCCTGCGCTACCTGCTGGAAACGCTGGTTCAGTTCGCTCCAAAAGATCTTTTGAATGGAACCTTCCGGACCGGGTACGCCTGTGGCGTTGATGCGGCTGAAGGCGCGCATTTGGTTCATACGCATGATTTCGATCTCGGCGTAGCACTGCGCCAGTTTTTGACGCATGAGCGGGTCCTGGGCAGCGGGACGTCCGTTGTGCTGAATGGTGCGCGAGAGTTCGATCAAACGCGCCATGTTGCGCTGATAAATGATCTGCAGTCCGGCGCCGAAAGTGCCGCGCTCGTGCATCAGCGTACCAATCGCCGCAGCCCAGCCTTCATTCACTTTGCCGACCAGGTTTTCCACTGGAACACGCACGTCGTGGAAAAAAATTTCGTTGAACTCAGTTTCGCCAGTCATCTGACGTAGCGGACGAACTTCCACACCGGGCGTTTTCATGTCCACCAGCAGCATGGTGATGCCTTTGTGCTTGGGGACATTCGGGTCTGTGCGAACGACCAGTTCGCACCAGTCCGCTGCCCATCCATAACTGTTCCATACTTTCTGGCCGTTGACGACGTAGTGGTCGCCCTCAAGGCGTCCTTCACAACGCAGGTTCGCGAGATCGGACCCGGCGTCCGGCTCGGAGAAACCCTGGCACCAAATTTCTTCAGCACTTAGTATTTTGCGAAGAAAGCGCGTCTTTTGCGCTTCTGTCCCGAACGCAATGATGGTCGGACCAATCAGCCCAAGTCCTAGAACGTTGGCCATGGGAGGCGCATCGGCCAGGGCCATTTCCTGCCAGAAAATCACCTGCTGCATCAGGCTGGCGCCACGGCCGCCATAGGCTTTGGGCCAGGAAAGGCCGGCCCATCCACCTTCGTAGAGCTTGCGTTGCCAGATCTTCAAGTACTCGAAGCGCGGTTCCATGGCCGCTTCGCGAAATTCGTCCCAGTCTTTGGGGACGTTGGCCTTGAGCCATGCGCGCAATTCATCGCGAAAGCTCAGCTCTTCAGCAGTCAGATTCAAGTCCATCCGGATGGCTCCTTGGTAAGTGCAACGTTCGAGGCGGAGATGCTTTGGCCGTCACGATTGATTACTGGACAGCAGCCCGACGACGAACCGCAGTCTAGCACAAAGAAGTGCAAAATGAATGGCGATTCAGTCGTACTGCTTCTGACAATCGCGGCTAGGGCTTTGGCAAAGGCGGCGGCTCGACGCGGTCATGAAATCTGGCAAACAGTCGCTGTGACGCTTCCACAAGTCTGTTCTCCGCAGCTTTATGCCTCACCGCGAACTTGGGCTCTTCACGTGCGGACCACAGCGGCCGCTTGTTCTTGTCATAGATCATGATCTTGATCTCTTCGGTAGTAACTTCTTTCGTAGCGGACTGGCTCTTGTCCTGTTGGCCCGACTGTCCGCCGTGTATTGATGACTTGCTTGAGTCGGAGACCTTGATCTCAGAATCTCCTCCGGTCATGGAGATTTCCATGACAATCTCGGCCTTGTCACGATCATCTACCACGATGTATCGTCCCCAGCTCTCAAGCGAGGTGCTGATCACGTTGTAGGGAATCTCGTTAGTAGACTTGTTCTCGATATAGATGGTTTTTGCAGCCGCCAGCCGGTCAAAACGAATTACGGGAGCAGGACTTTGGGTTCCCGGTGGAACCGGCGTGAGCGCTGGATTTGTCTCAGGCGCTTTTGCCTGTTGGGCCTGGGCGGCAACGCTCATGGTGAACAGAACCAGAATGTTACAAACTGTTTTTAGCAGCGAGCGGATCATGATCGTGCTCCAGAAGGGCTTCAGACCATCAACTTTACCAAACCGTGTGCTGGAGCACAATTTCATTCAATATATAATCCCGGACGGCAGAAGGACGACACACATGAGCTTGCTCCAAGATAAAGTCGCCATCGTGACCGGCGCCAGCCGCGGCATCGGACGGGCCATTGCCGAGGCCTTCGTCCGCGAAGGCGCAACCGTAGTGATTTGTGGTCGCAAGCAGGAAACGCTGGACCAGGTGGCGCTCGAAATTGGTAAGCGCGTAAAGCCAGTGGCCTGCCACGTCGGCAAAGCGGACCATGTCCGGGGCCTTGTGGACTCAATTACGCGCGAGTTTGGGCGTATTGACATTCTGGTTAATAACGCCGCAACGAACGTCGCGCAAGGACCAGCGATTGCGATGGACGAAGGCCAGTTCGACAAAATGGTCGAGGTCAATCTCAAGAGCACTTTCCGTTTCATCAACCTTGTGGCCCCGGGAATGTGCGAGCGCGGGTCCGGGTCCATCATTAATATCGCGTCGATTTCGGGGCTGCGTCCTCAGTTTCATGGACTGCTCTATAGCATGACCAAAGCGGCGCTGATCATGATGACGCAATCTTATGCGCTCGAACTCGGCCCCAAAGGCGTACGCGTGAACGCGATTGCTCCGGGTCTGATCCAGACCGTGTTGAGCGAGTATTACTGGAAAAACGAAAAACTGAAAGACGACATCGTAAGCAAGCAGCCGATACAGCACCTTGGCCAACCGGCTGAAGTCGCTGAACTCGCTGTTCTTCTGGCCGGCGATGGCGGATCATACATGACAGGACAAACCATCGTCGTCGACGGCGGAGCAACGCTAGTGGGTCGCTTGTGAAAGAACAATTGGCAGTTGGCCACGAAGGGGTTTGTACATGAAAGTTGTTCTCGTCCCGCTGATGCTCCTTACCGCTGGCCTGCTGATGTCTTTTGCCTGGATTGGTCATCTAAAATTCAAATCCTGGAACTTCATGACTGCCCTGGCGGTGAGCTGGATCATGGTGTTGCCGGAGTACATTCTGAATGTCTCCTCAGTCCGTTGGGGACGGGGAACATTTTCGGGCGCACAAATGGCTGCCATGCATCTGGGATCGGGTGTGCTATGCGTCGCTCTGATTGCCAGGCTGTTCCTTGGTGAAACCCTGGGCTGGTCTCAAATAGCCGGGTTCGGACTCATGGGGATTGCGATAGCATTGATCCTGATTAAGTTCTGAAACGCCGTAAGTACTGAGGTCTCCATGCACTTCGAATTTTCACAAAAAACGAAAGACCTGCAGAAATGTCTCACCGCGTTCATGGACGAGCACATTTATCCAAACGAACGCCGCTTTCATGATGAAATTGAGCGTAACCGCTGGTCGCCGACCCAGGTAATCGAGGAGCTTAAGCCCAAAGCTCGCTCCGCGGGGCTTTGGAACCTGTTTCTGCCGGACGCGGAGGGCGGCGCCGGTCTCACCAATCTTGAGTACGCTCCGCTGTGCGAGATCATGGGGCGCAGTTTTATGGCGCCGGAGGTCTTTAACTGTTCCGCGCCCGATACCGGCAACATGGAAGTCCTGGCCCGATACGGCACACCCGAACAGAAAGAACGCTGGTTGAAACCGCTGCTCGCCGGTGAGATCCGTTCGTGTTTTGCCATGACGGAGCCGGACGTAGCGTCGTCGGACGCGACGAACATTGAGGCCAGTATTGTCCGTGATGGTAATGACTATGTGATCAATGGCCATAAGTGGTGGTCATCCGGCGCAGGCGATCCGCGTTGCAAGATTGCCATTTTCATGGGCAAGACCGACCCCGCAGCGGCCAAACATAAACAGCAATCCATGATTCTGGTCCCCATGGACGCGCCCGGCGTGAAGAGCGAACGAATGCTGACCGTCTTTGGTTATGATCACGCGCCCCACGGCCATGGCGACGTCACATTCACTAATGTTCGCGTTCCTGCGACAAACATTCTGCTGGGTGAAGGCCGCGGATTTGAGATTGCCCAGGGACGTCTTGGCCCGGGACGCATACACCACTGCATGCGCTGCATGGGCGTCGCCGAACGCGCCCTGGAGATGATGTGCCAGCGGGTGCAATCTCGCTTTGCCTTCGGCAAACCACTCGCGGAACAAGGGACTATACGCGCGGACATTGCGCTCTCGCGCATGGAGATTGAGCAGGCGCGCTTGCTCACGCTGAAAGCCGCGTACATGATGGATACTGTCGGCAACAAAGAGGCGCGCGCCGAAATTGCCATGATCAAAGTGGTCGCGCCCGTCGTAACTCTGCGGGTGCTGGACCGCGCGATCCAGGCACATGGCGGCGCGGGAGTTTCGCAAGATACGTTTCTGGCCGGCGCCTGGGCCAGTGTGCGCACTCTCCGCCTCGCAGACGGCCCGGACGAGGTGCATATCGAGGCCATCGCCAAAGGGGAGTTGCGCAAGCGGGAACAGCCTCGTTGATGCGCAAAGTCACCACGGGCGTTGTATGGTTGCAGTTCTTAGCCTTTCTTAATTTGTGGTAAATTTTCACAAAATGAGGCACAAACATGCTTTGACTTGGGTTGGAACCCTGTTATTATTATTCAGTCGCTTAGCGACGGTAAGTCTGGAAGGTGTTTCATGCGAATCGCAGCGGTTGCTTTAGTATTAACAGCGTCCTGTTCACTTGCGTTAGGCGCCACCAACGGCGCAATGCTGATGGGTTCCGGTGCGGTTCAGGTAAATGGCGCACAGGCATCCAATTCCTACACTGTTTTTCCGGGCGACCGGATTGAAACGGCCGCCAATGGATCCGCTGTGGTCAAATCTTCCGACGCGGTGCTTTCCATCGCTGGCGATTCGTCCATCCAATATCAAAGCAACGGGTTGAACTTTGAACGCGGCAGCGTGCTGGTGGTAGNNGCAGCGTGCTGGTGACTGCGCCCAAAGGGATTGACGCTCACTTTGGCAAGCTGGTCATCTCCTCGGACCGCGGCCACGCCGCCAAGTTTCAGTTGACCAGCGTCAACGGCGTTGAACGTATCGCAGCCATTGACGGTTCTCTCAACATCACCGATGGCATCCACACGGCGAGACTGGACGCAGGCTATATGATGACCCGCGCACCGGAGGCAGCCGCAGACGATTCGCCCACAGGAAAATCCGGCATCCCGGGTTGGGTCCTGGCGGTGATAGTCCTCGGGGTGGTTGGCGCGATCTTCGGCGGTCTGTGGGCTGAAGGAGCTTTTTCCGGCGCCAAGAGCCCGTCGGCTCCGTAATGTTCTGAACGTTATCTCATACATCGAGTTTCCTTCGAAGCGCCTGACTTTTGTCCGGCGCTTTGGCGTTCCTGCCCCACAGTGCTCAACCGCTCCCTATGATTGACATTCATTGCCACATACTGCCCGCGATTGATGACGGCGCATCTTCGTGGGAGATTGCCGGGCAAATGTGCCATGCTGCCTCCGCTGATGGAATCACGCACATGGTGGCGACGCCCCATGCGAATTCGCAGTTTGTCTATGATCGCAGGGCTTTTCTGCTGCGATTGGAAGAACTTCGGCAACACTGCCCTGCCGGATTAACGCTAAGCCTGGGATGCGATTTCCATTTGTCGTATGAAAACCTGGAACAATTGTTTGCCAATCCGGGCGACTTTCTCATTGAAGGCACTCGATACCTGCTGATTGAATTCAACGACTACGGCTTGCCGCCCCGGTTCGATCACCTTCTGTTCCGCATGCGCGCTGAAGCTCAGATCGTGCCAATCCTCACGCATCCGGAGCGCCATCCGCTGCTGCAACGGCATCCGGAAATGGTGGCGCCGTGGGTGGACGCCGGCTGTCTGGTACAAGTCACAGCCAACTCGCTCACTGGACACTGGGGCCGCAAAGCCAAAGACGTAGCGCTGTGGCTCTTGCAAAAACAATTAGTTCACATCATCGCCACGGACGCACATGATCTCATACATCGTCCGCCGGTACTTTCCGCGGCCCGCGACTTTTTGTCTGCCAAGTTCGGTAAAGAAGTAGCGACGGCACTGGTGGAGAGCAATCCGCGGACCGTAGTGGAGAACGGCCCGGTTGCCTCACTTTTCTGGGCGCCAGCGTTGTAAAAGCCGTACTGCCACGCTCAGGATTCCTTACGACCACCATTCTCCCGCTTTGACGAATCCCGGACTTTTTTCCGGTGAAGTCTTGCCATTGCGTGAAGCTACTAGCAGACGGAAGGTAACATGCGGTGGTACCATTGCCGCGAGCCATCTAATTTATGGTAGGATGCTCCCACGCTTTCGATCCTATCAAGCTAAAGGCACCATGAGACCTCTTTACGCTCTTCAGTTTGAGGTTGCTTCACTTGAGGCTAACCCGCCCTTGGATGTTGCGAATCAAACCCTAGTGGTTCTTGCTTCTTGGATCAGTGAGTGGTATCTCACACGAAAAAACATCCGAATTGCTCTCCCGTTGACGGGCGGGGACCTTAGCCCTTGCGAAGGCCATGAACTCGCTATAACCGTGGCGCGTTCAGCAGATGTGAGTCACTCGACGATATCCTGGTCCTATCCGGATGAGAGAGATGGCAATCTCCTCTGGCATTCAAAGTGCGAGATCAGTAAATTTGATGGCCTCACCGAATTCTCTTTTCAGCTCTTGCTGGAATCAATCCAGTTTTATATAGCACCCGTAGAATTTGTTCTGCGAAGACCGCGAGTGATCGCCACATTACTTCGCCAGTTCGCTTGCTCACACGGAGATGCACGCCTTTCAGATCAGCCTCGCGAACTTTCTGCTCAGCAAGTTCCTGAATTTGTGGCCAATCGCCTTTTGTCAAGAAATCGGCGACTGCCCATTGTCATAGTGAGCCGGACTTCGATCATTGAGCAGTGCTTGGTGGATCCGTCGGCATTAGCGAATCGCCTCGCGGGCATTGCTGAAGTTTATGTATTGGACGATAAGTGGTCCGGTTTCGCCCTGTCGGATGAAGTCGGTAAAATCTATTCTTGCTACAACGGCGCGGTACGTTTATATTGGCCCGATTTTGATTCTGAGGCCTCGCCTTATTCTCCGGTTTATACTCCCGACACAACGAGAGAGCTTGGCAGCAAGCTAGTGGAGATCATTTTTAACCAATTGGCGGCGATTTCTGCCTTCAGATTTGTGCCAGGTCCAGTGGCTATCGACGCCATAAACTTTTTACAGAACCAAAAAGCGATCGAATTGGAATCAATCAAGGCAGCGGCTCAAGAACGTGGCGATTATGCAGAACTTCTCAGCGTTGCGGACGAAGAGAACGCCCTCTTGAGGGAAAAGCTTAACAGGCTCCAGGAGGAGAACGCAGATGGCAAAGCAAGGCTACAGCTTTCTCAAGAGAACCTCAGGGCGGTGTGGCAAGCGCATGAAGACGGGCCGCACCGTGGAGAAGCTGAGCCCTTGCCTGAAGAGAGCACCGAGCAGGAGTCGCTCGAAGACGTTGTAAGGAATGCCACTTCGAGCTATGCCAGTACCCTGGTGTTTTTGGACTCAGCCACAAGTTCCGCACAACATTCTCCATTCAAGCAGCCGAAGCGCGCGGCGCAAGCCCTTTTGGCCATGCACGAGGTTTGCCAAGCTTGGCGTCAGTCACGCCGCGACAAAATCGCTATCGGCCCGCTTGAGCAGCATTTTGTCGCGAAAGGGTTCGTTTACAAACCTCGGGAATCTATGACCAGTAAAGGTAAGTGGGCAGAAGAATATGAAACCACCTACCACGGTCGCAAGGTTTCGATTGAGCAACACGTGGCCGTCGGCAAAGGCGGACCTGATACTTGCCTAAGAATCCATTTTTACACAGACGAGAAAGAGGAAAAATTCATCGTTGCCCATGTTGGCCGACATAAGACGAATACTAGTGCGTAACATCCACCCGCGTATCATCCCTTTTGTGAGGATCAAGTCTCAACCGCGCGCGGCTCTTACAAAGTCTGCTTGAACCACTGCGCAAAGGCAGCGCGGATAAATTGCTTCACGCCGTCCCGGCCCGTCAATCGAAGCCAGACCACGCCTTTTCCTTTTTCCAGCCGCGAGTCTATTTCAAAAAAAGGACAAAACCAGGCAAAGGCCCCTGCGCAAGAGAGTGTCCCGAACAAAGACCGTTTAGATTCCTACAATCTCTCCTTTGTCATTTACATCCACGCTGGCGGCACGAGATACCTTGGGCAACCCGGGCATCAACATCATGTTTCCGGCAATTACTACGATGAAACCGGCGCCTGCGGAAAGCGATGCGTCCGTCACATTGAGCTGCCAGCCCGTGGGAGCGCCCAGCAGTTTGGCGTTGTCCGATAGCGAGTATTGTGTCTTGGCGATGCACACCGGCAGTTTGGCAAAGCCCCAATCCGCGAACCGCTGAAGCTTGGTCCGCGCTTTCTCGCTGAATGTGACTCCCGCGGCCCCATAAATATTGCGCGCCACTTGCTCAACTTTCTTGTCGAGCGGATCGTCTAGCTGATAGACGGACCGGATCTTCGGATTTGGATTGCGTTCAATTGTTTCCACCACTTTCTCGGCCAGGGCTTTCGCGCCCTCTCCGCCTTTGGTGAATGCCTCATGCATAGCGTGCTCGACGCCGTGCTGCGAGCAGAAGTCCGCCATGCGCTGCAACTCCGCCGGCGTATCTTTGGGAAACTGGTTGATGGCAACGACGATCGGCAGTCCGAATCCCTGCAATATCTTGATATGCTGACCCAGGTTGGGCAGGCCGCGTTCCAGATCGCCCTCGCCCTGGTTGCGCAGGCTCTGCACCGTGGTAACGAGGACCGCGACCGATGGGTCGATGCCCGACGACCGGCGCACGATATCCATATATTTTTCCGCGCCCAGATCGGAAGCAAAGCCGCATTCGTTCACCACGTAGTCAGCAAGACGCATGCCCATGGCTTGCGATATCACGCTGCTCGTGCCGTGCGCGATATTTCCGAACGGGCCGGTGTGCACCATGGCCGGCGTGCCTTCCGTGGTCTGGACCAAATTGGGGAGGATCGCTTCATCGAGCAAGGCCAGCATGGCGCCGGTAGCGCCGAGGTCGGCTGCCGTCCCAGGCTTCCCGCTGCGCGAAACGCCAATCACAATAGAATCCAACCGGCGCCGCAGGTCTTCACGGCTGCTGGCCAACGCCATTACCGCCATTATTTCGGACGCTGCTGTAATCACAAAACCGCTGGGGCGGCCAGGATTGTTCTTTTCAATGCCTACCGTGATCCGGCGCAGCGCGCGATCATTCATGTCCATCGCTCGCGGCCAGGTAATCTGATCAGGATCAAGGTCCAGGTCATTGCCATGGAATAGATGGGCGTCGAGCAACGCCGCGAGCAAATTGTGCGCCGTGGTGATGGCGTGAAAGTCGCCGTGAAAATGCAGATTGATTTTCTGACTCGGCTCGATCTGTGACAACCCGCCGCCCGCAGCACCGCCTTTCATGCCAAACACCGGCCCCAGAGAAGGCTCACGCGACGTAATGATGGACCTGCGGCCAATGCGCTCCAGTCCCTGCGTCAGCCCGATGGACGTAACGGTCTTCCCTTCGCCGGAAGCGGTGGGCGTTGTGGCCGTGACCAGAATCAGCTTGCCGCGGCGCGGAAACGCCGGATCGGACAGCAGGTCGAGTTTGAGCTTGGCGCCATATTTGCCGATGGGCTCGACGTAGTCATCCGGCAGGCGGAGTTTGCGGGCGATATCCTGTATAGGTAATTTGGGTTGAGGCATTGTGCTCACGAGTTTACTGCAAGACTCCAGACTTTAGGAAACATGGCCGCTTGCGTTGCGCGCCGATTCTGTGTTCACTTATTTCTTTCGCTTACTTCTTTACTTTTTCGGCCCTGGCTTCGCCAGATCCAACCGGATTTTCCGCAATGGCTCATTCTCCTGCGGAAGATCGTTCTTGCCCGGCGGAAACTTATTCACGCTTAGAATGTACGCCATTGTGTCGGCGTATTCCGTCGGGCTGAGACGTCCGGGAGCATCGCGCGGCATCTTGCGCATCTGGGCCAACAGCGCGCCAAGCGTGCGGCCATCCCAGCTGTCCATAAATTCTTTGCCGGCCAGCGATGGCGCGTCGTCGATGCCGTTCAATTGCTTGCCGTGGCACGAGGCGCAATCACTCACGTAGATTTGGGCGCCGTGTCTGGCTTGCGCGTCGGTATAAACACCTTCCCAAACGGAACGCATCGGGACTGCGGGAGTTTGCGCGCGGACCACGCCATAGCACACAACAATGGCGGCCACACCAGCCATCATGACGAACGCAGTCTTAATCTTTGTGTGAGGGGCCCAGGTCATGGTCGATTCTTGCCGAAAGTTATCTTAACATTCATCTTCGATCTTCAAAAACGTCACGCCGACATTCATTAGAATAACTGGTCTTGCCTTTTCCATCTGAACTCGACCGTTTGTGCGTAGTCCTGGTAGCTCCGCGCAATCCGCTCAACATTGGCGCAGCGGCGCGGGCCATGAGCAATTTTGGCTTCCGTGATTTGCGCGTGGTGAATCCTTACGACCTGGCGTTTCGTGAAGCGCGTTCCGCGGTTGGCGCACCGGAACTGCTGGCCAACGCGCAAGAGCATAAGACAGTCGCTGCCGCAATTGCCGACTGCACGCTCGTCATCGGGACTACCGCAGGCCATAACCGTGAGCTCCAGCACACGCTTCGCGGCCTGGAAGCCAGTGTACTTATTGTCCGCACGCATTTGCACAGCGCAGACCGCAGCCGTGTCGCACTACTTTTCGGTTCGGAAAAACGCGGACTCTCGAATGCCGATCTTAGCCATTGCCACTGGCTCCTGAATATTCCCACACGCGAAGCGCATCTCTCCATGAACCTGGGACAGGCAGTCGCTGTCTGCTTATATGAACTGGTTCGCAGCAAGCGCGCCGCCACAAAACGCGTAACCACATCCACGCCAGCGACTTCAGCCGAGGGCGAACGCATCACCACACTCCTGCTTGATTCACTCCTCGCCAGTGGCTATCTGAATTCTCAATCTTCGGCTTCCGCCAAGGAAAAGGACAAGATGCGCCGCATGGTCCGCCGCCTCAAACTCTCTGACGCTGACGCCGCACTCTGGCTCGGCATGCTTCGGCAGATTCTCTGGAAACTGCAAGCCAAGTGCTAATTGCTTCGTCTCCCGATTCCGGCCATGCCCGTGTTGGCAACGCCGCCTCGGCTGTGGCTCTTGACTTTACTTTGCCGATCAACGCCGAGTCAGTCTGGAGTCCCCGCCAGCTTGGCGCTCTCCAGCCATAACCGTCTTGCAGATTCCTCATCACGTGCCTCCTTGGTCGGCGTCGCAGGACGGCACTTGTAAAAATATTGGCCGCTCGTGTTGACAACTTCAGGAGAAGACGCAAGATAAATAATGGTCTGCGCGCCTTTCTCCGGAGAAATGGCAAACAATTTCGCCACGCGGACTCCGAAAGCAAGAAGGCCTCCACTCTGGTCCCCGAACCGCGAGGCGACAAAGCCCGGATGCAAACAGTTTGCCGTAACTCCCGTGCCTGCAAACCGCCGCGCGAGTTCGCTGGTGTACAAAATGTTGCAAAGCTTGGAGCGACTGTAGATCTTGAAGCCTTTGTATCCGTTGGCGGATTGCAAGTCATTAAAGTCGAGCCGCGCGCCTTTATGCGCATCGGACGAAGTGTTGACCACACGCGCCGGCGCGGAAGCCAGCAGGCGTTCACGTAAGCCATGCGTCAGTACGAAGTAAGACATATGGTTCAAGGCAAACGTCAGTTCCAGGCCGTCGTCGGTCACATGACGGTCCGCAAAAATGGCACCGGCATTGTTAATCAGAACATCAATCCGCGGTTCCGCGCCGCAATCTCCGCGGCCACGCGTTTCATCTCCGCCAGCCGCGAAAGGTCGGCATAGTGAATAGTGTGCTGAACCCCGGGCGTAATCTCGCGCAGACGGCCCAACGCCGCCTCGCCCCGGTTTTTGTCACGCGCTACCAGCACCATGCGCGCGCCCATACTAGCCAGCTTTTCTGACGCAACTTGTCCTATGCCCGAGGTCGCCCCGGTAATTACCACTGTTTTTCCACGCATGTGACGCTCACTTTCTTGTCCGACAGCCTAAGTTTAGTCCTACCCGATCACGGGGATAACGTGCGATGACCGTGGAGAAGCCGCCCTCGGCTGCGGACCTTAGCTACCTTTGCATAGCTTGGAGACGCTAATACCAAAAACGTGGGCTAGCTTGAGGACAGTACTGATGCGGATGTCTTTCTTGCCTCGCTCCATGGCGGATATGAAAGACCGGGCAAAACCGGCATCATAAGCGAGCCTCTCCTAGCTCCAGCCGCGCTTTTTTCGAAGCTGGCACACGCGCTCGCCGAGTCTTTGCCTGAACTCTGCCGGGTCTTGCATTTCCCTCTAACATCGATGGAAACTCCGCTTCCGTCCACAGTCTGTCGTGGCACGCTCTGTCGTAGGCAAATGATTGCCCTTATACCAAAGACTGCGAAAGTGTTCCCACGGAGCGAGGAGACACTCTCGCAGGGCTTAAAAGGAAAGACACAGCCGAGGCGGCTGTGCTCCACGATCCTCTTATTGCCTCATTGGGTTTTGCGGCGGGATCCCTGTTGCGGATTATTTCAAACCCAGTTCGCCATTGTACTGTTGGGTAATCCCGTAGCACTCACAGGCGGCGGCTTCAAGTTTTCTGCGGTTCACGATCTTCACTGCGCCACGGGTGTACTCGATCATCTTCTTCTTCTGCAAGGCACCAGCGGCCACGCTCACGCTGGGCCGGTCTGTCCCCAGCATGGTTGCGATAAAATCATGGGTGATGGGCAGCGACCCGGAATCCACTCTGTCCTGAGTCATAAGCAACCACCGGGCCAGGCGCTGCTTAACACCGTGCAACCGATTACACGCGGCGGTTTGTGCAACCTGCATTCCCTGAACCACGGCATAGCGGCTCAACATCAGTCGCAAGTTCGGAGTCGATTGCAAAGTGCTTTGCAAAGCTGCGACCTTTACCCGGAACCCATCCCCGGTGATTTGTACCACCGCTTGCAGCGGGTCGCGGCTCAGGCCAACCGAAGCCGGTGAGCCGGAAAAGCCCTCATTGCCCACGATGCCGGCCTCGGCCTTCTTCCCATTTTTCATCACGACTACAAGAGAAATCAAACCACGATTCGGGAAATAGACAAACTCCAGCTTTTCACCGCTCTCGTGAAGGATCCGGTGGCTGGGCAGGCTGACGTATTCGAGATGAGGACGAAGTGAGCTGTAGTCGCTATCGGAGATCGCTAGGAGTAAAAGGTTGCTCACGGCTTTCCCTGCGGTATTCGTGCGCTCGCCAGACCGCGCGACCTGGAGATCTTTGTTTTTCACAAATGGTCCTTTAAAAGATACTGGAATCACAGCCGAAGACTTTTCCCGGATACGGAAGACGGGACCTGAATATTCGGTGAGTCGGAAAATTATACGGTGTTCCCCCAGAAACGAAGCTTCAGAGTTCGCACAAGAAAAACATTTTACGTATGTAGGATATCGAACCGACAGTTCACGCGGGCCGCCTGTAAACTTCTACAGCGACGAGGGCCGCCATGAGCCGGGATTTGATATGGATTGAACAAGATCGTTTTGAAGGTTGGGGTTGCTCCGCCTGCGCCTGGGTCTTCAACTCTACCGGCGAGCTCCCGAGCAAATCCTTCGAGGAATTGATACACAACTTTGAGTTGCAGCGCGACATGGCGTTCAAATCGCATGCTTGCACCGATCATCCCAGAGCCAAGGACACAAAGTCTTAGCTCTTCCAAACATGCTCCAGGTTTGTATCAGGGCATCGGCTTCAGCCATGCCGTCAAGGGCGCACACATCATCGGGCTTCAGCCCCTGCACGCTCTTGGTTTTTCAAGTGCGCTAAACTTGGGAAACTCCCGCTTGGTAAAATGCAAGTTCGATACTCGCTTTTGGGGCGACAAGAAACAAAAAAACGCACGGTATGCAGGGGCTGAAGCCCAATAATTTTGGATACTCATACGGCACGGCTGAAAGCCGGTGCCTGATACAAACCTGGACATAGTCACCCTCGCCTGTTCGTCCGAAACATACACAGCCGAGGCGACTCCACCCCAGCAAGCCAACCCCGGGCTTGCCGGGGATCAGGGCTGTGCCACACGGTTTTCTTGACCCCATTTGGCATCGCCCGCGTTAACGGCCTTCGCTAACGCCCTTCTCCCAGATACCACGGAATGTTCATGACCACCACTCGGTGGTTCCCGAAAAAATAGAGCTGGGCCTTGAGCAACGCCGCACGCTTGTTGTGGAGAGCATAGTGGTACCAGTGTTTGTCCACTTTTTCCGGGATGATGACCGCAATAGGCCGGTCGGGATGCTTCCTGGCCTGCTCGTTGATGTACTGCAGCAGCGGCTGCAGAATAAAACGATAGGGAGACGTTACAACTTCCAGATGCGGCACCGGATAGCCGGCACGCTTGGCCGGGGCTTCCACCAGTTCTTTCCACGCTTTCAGAAGATAATCACACTCATCCTCTTCCGCATGGACGTGGACGGCCTGGATCTCCGGGGAGATTTCAAAGGCAAAACGCAACGCTTTTTCCGTGATCCGGTTCCAGCCGGTGACCGGAACAATCACCAGCGGTTTGGCCAGATGGGCGAAGGTCATGGGTTTGTCCAGTGCGATTTCTTTTTCCATCCGCGCATATTGCCGGTGCACGGATTTCATCAGGACAAAGAGCAACGGAATCAGCGCGAGGGTAATCCACGCTCCTTCCACAAACTTTGCCACCAGCACCACCACCACGGTGATCGCAGTCGTTACGGCCCCCAGCCCGTTGAGAAACATGCTCGCATAGTGCCGGCCTTTGATTTTTCTCCAATGCGCCACCATTCCGGCCTGGGACAACGTAAAAGCGAGAAACGCGCCAATGGCGTAGAGCGGAATCAGACGGTCAGTCACGCCTTTGAAAACTATCAGCAAGCCGCCGGCAACGAGAGTGAGGGCGTAAATACCATAGGAATAAACCAGCCTTCTTCCCCGCGTTGCAAAAGACTTCGGCAGATATCCGTTATGGGCCACGGCATGGCAAAGCCGGGGAAAATCGGCAAATGCCGTGTTGGCCGACAAAGAGAGGACAAGCAGGACCGACGCGATCGAGACAAAGTAAAACACGCCCTTGCCGGCCACCGCGCCAATCAGTTGCGAGATGACGCTCTCATATCCCGGCTGGCCCGGGTCAGTGGCGCCAATCGAATAGAACCGGCCCACATAAGCAATCCCCAGAAGCAGCAATGCGAGGATGCCGATGATGATGGTCAAGGTGACCCTGGCGTTTTTGGCCCGCGGTTCGCGGAAGGCCGTCACCCCGTTGCTCACGGCCTCGACTCCGGTCATGGCCGTGCAGCCGCTGGCGAAACTTTGCAGCAGCAGCCATGCGGTCACCGGCACCATGGCCGCACCCAGATGATGAGGCGCCACCACGGGAATTGGGTGACCGCCGTGCGTCAGAGCGCGGAACAGTCCAAGACCGATGGTCACGAGCAGACTGCCGACAAAGACCACCGTCGGCAACATGAACAGGGCGCCTGCTTCCCGCAGACCACGCAGGTTAATCAGCGCGATGACTATCAAAATCCCGAGACAGATCGAGAGAGTATGAGGCTCAAGCTGCGGCAGTGCCGAGACCAACGCGCCCACGCCGGCGGAGATTCCAACTGCCGCCGTGAGGATGTAGTCGATCATCAGCGCGGCCGCGGCCAACAGGCTGGCGGATTCGCCGAGGTTCTCATGGGCTACGGTGTAAGATCCTCCGCCTGAGGGGTAAGCTTTGATGGTCTGGAGATAAGAAAAATAAACGATCGCCATCAGGACCACAATGCTGGTACTGATGGGCACGATATAGCCTGCGCCCAGCAGTCCCAGGGGAAGCAAGATGGTGAGTGCCGCTTCCGGCCCGTAACCCGCGGAGCTGAGCGCGTCCAGGCCAAAGATGGGAATGCCCGCTGCCGGGCCAATCTGCTCGGCCCGCTCCTGCGATGTGGCCAAGGGCTTTCCGAAAATGGAGTCTTTCAGGGACACGCAGCTCTCTTTGTGGACCGATTCTCGACTGCAACAGTAGAACACAGCGCCGGTATAAATGAAGGCTGGAGCCAGCCGATATTCATTGTCTCACTTTGCGAAAAATAACCGAATTATGAGCAAAAGTGCACACCTTGGTGGCCGCCCGCCTGATAGAATTCCCCTAGGGGTAGCTCTATCTCGGGGGGAGAAGGCCTATGGCGCTGCCAATCAAACTGGCCAAAAAAGTGCGCGATTTCGACCCTAAGGAGTTTCTCGCCACAATCGGTGAGGGCAGGAAAGTCGTGACCTTTCCCAGCAAACGGACCATCTTCACGCAAGGGGATGCGTCGGACGCGATCTTCTACATCCAGTCCGGCAAAGTCAAACTCACGGTCGTATCCCAGAGTGGCAAGGAAGCGACCCTGGGCATACTGAATGTCGGAGACTTTTTCGGCGAAGGTGGCCTGGCGGGACAGGCTGTACGTATGGGATCGGCAACTGCTATGAGCGATTGCGAACTCATGCGAATCGAAAAGAAGGCAATGATGCTTGCCCTGCACCGGGAACACACGTTCTCGGACATGTTCGTAGCGTATCTCCTGGGACGGAACATCCGATATGAAGCAGACTTGGTTGACCAACTCTTCAATTCNNTTCAATTCCAGCGAAAAGAGGCTGGCTCGAACCCTGCTGTTGCTGGCCCAGTTCGGCAAGGAAGGCGCGAAAGAGACTGTAATCCCCAAGGTCAGTCAGGAAGTCCTTGCCGAGATGATTGGCACTACCCGGTCGCGGGTGAGTTTTTTCATGAACCGGTTCAGAAAATTAGGTTTCGTTGACTATGGCGAGAGCGGGTTGCAAGTTCATAATTCACTTCTCAGCGTTGTTCTCCACGACTAGCTTCCGCGGCGCAGTTCCCAAGGCACAGTCGAAAAGACAAGCAACCAGCAAGTCAGATGACCGTTGGCGTCATCCTTGTCGCGACCAGCACCTCTAACAGAGTTGCCGTGCTGCGAACGCTTCCCGAGATGCTCATGAGAGCTTCTGAGACGAGAGGATTCTGTTCCGCCAGCGTGTCAAGACGTTCGCTCACACTGTGGAGTTGTTGCACTTCGCGCAAGATCGCATTTGGAGGCATGGTTACCGGCTTTCCTGGGAACTTAATGAAGATAGAACTTCAGGTAGGCTGAGTTCAGGAAACCTGAAAAGAGGGCTCGCGGCTCTATCTGCGGAGCCGCACTTCCCTTCGTCAAATGCCGCAACAGGATCAAGCGGCGTGGTCGAAGCGTTCTCGCGCTAGCTGCGCCAGCGACGGTATCCCCAGCCCCCGCCACCAATCAAAAAGAGAACCAAAAGAACAATCAATACGGTTTCCATGTCGTACCTCATTTCTAAAGCAAGCTGGACCGGTCCTTGTAACGGCCGTCTCGCTGGCTCACCACACACAATGATAGAAGGGACCATTACGAATGTCTGGTCACATTAGACCAACTTGAGAATTCGATTTGATCCGTCGTGGGGATCGCGAGCAGCGAAATTAATTGCCACGACTGTGCTGTTTGGAGCAGCCTAACCATTCTCTCCAGCCTATGCTGTATCTATACGAGGAGATAAACAGTCGCAGCGAGAACTGCTCCGACCTCCTGGAAAGAAAAGTGGAACATGCCGACCAACAATAAGCCGATACCCAAATTGCAGAAAGCTCCCCAACCGCCCCTGCCATACCCCGGTGCCGCGCCCGACTCAGACCGTGCCCAGAGGCCACCGCTCGCCCAGGCCCCTGGCACCGACGAGGAACTGGTGCCCGGAGACCGTGTCGAGGGCCGAGGCATCTTCGGAAAGCCGAATGACGAATTCGGCACAGTGAAGCAAGCGAACGAAGAGGACGCAGTCGTCAAATGGGATGATGACGGTCGCAAGAGACTCCCCCAATCGCAGCTCAAGAAGGTTTAGCCCGACGCTCTAGCCGCAATAAGGCTGGCAGATATGCCATGTCTGAAAACTACCTGCGCCCGCTTGCTGCCTCTACTCCATGCCTTTGGGCAACTCTCCTCTGGCTTCGGGAATCAAACCCGTAGTACCTTATCATCATCTAGCGCACAGGGGAGACCTATGAGAGCATTACCGTTCCTTTTGAAAAATCATCGTCAACGATTCGCTGTAAGCGCTGTTTTTACGTTCTGCATCCTGATTGCAGGAGCCAGGCCGGTGTCCGCCCAGTACGATGGCGGCGCCCGCAACGACGACAGCCGAGGCCAGGGCGTGAACGCCGGTGGGAACTGGAAGGTATTTGACTCCGAAGACCGGATGACCGCGGCCAAGAGAGTCACCTTTGAACTTGTGTCCGACAACAATTCGCGCGAAGACCGCTATGCCCGGTCGAAGATTGAAATTTTTTGCGAGAACGGCAAATACAAAGGCAGCGAATTTACTCCTTCTCTTCGGCTTGCGCCTCCGAACCGTCCTGGTATCTGGGGACAGCCACAGATGGAAGTCATGGTCCGCGTGGACAGTCATCACGATTATCACGGCTGGAACTGGAATGGCCGCTTCCTGGCCATGGACAAAAACACAACCCGCGAGTTGCTCGGGGCCCAGATCTTCCGAGTCGAGTTTGGAGCACGCGACGGCGCTGAAATCGCGGAGTTCTCACCCGCCGGGCTGGATTTGGCGAGAGTGTCTCATGCCTGTGGGTTGAGTCCGAAGAAACCGTAATCAACCAGTCCGCCAGCCACAATGAATACACGCGACGTAGAGACGCGGCACTGCCGCGTCTAGCTGGTCGCCTCTAAAATAATGCTTGGCTCGCGCGACTGCTTATGAGATGGATTGTGAACCTGACGATTATCGTCGGATCCAAGAGTGAGACGTGGCAGTGCCACGTCTCTGATATGGAACGACCTGTCAACTGCTAGAGGACCAGGTTTGGGTTTTTCGTTGGGAGCCCTGGGGAAGCAGCACGGGTAGCAGTCGAGGCGGTTATAACGACGGTTGATCAATCTGATATGCGCGGGTCGGAACCGCAGAGTGTTGATCCGTCGGGAGCTGCCTCGGACTACGAGCGCGGATTCGGCCAAGCGGCCTACCACATAGAGACGTCGAGGGTTCTCCTTTCCGTGTCCCCCTCGACTGCTATCCGCGCTGCTTCCTGATGATGTGATGTGGTTCATACTTGTTCACTTCTAAAGCGAATGTGACTGGCTAGGCTGCAAGTTTGTCTTTCTCTTCCCCAGGAATGGTTTTCTCTCACCCTCTCCTAAGTGCCGGTCCGGGACCAACCTGGAGCTGGAGGCCGCGCCTGCATCTTCGATTCCACAGCAACTCCAATGGCCCAAATGAATCCCAGTAACTCCCGAGCCAAGGCTACGATGGTCTGTTGCTGGTTCTTGCCTCTCCCCAGCAGTTTGCGGTAGCGACCGTGCAGACGCTGCTGGGCTTTCCAGCAGATCTCAAGGACTTCAGCGCTGACTTTCTCCTGCCGCTTGCGTAGCGTGCTGCCGATGGCCGGCCCGTGCCGATAGGCCCAAGCGGCTTCCACCACCACTCGTCGAAGATGTCCATTCCCCGTCTTGGTGATGCCACCTTGCCGCACACGCTCTCCGCTGGATTCTTCGCTGGCCACTGCTCCGCTGTATCCCATCAGTTGCCGCGCCGTTGCGAAATGCGATAGTTGTCCCACTTCTGAAATGATGGTGGCTGCGGTAATCTCTCCCACCCCGCGCAACCCCTGCAAACCTTCGATGACTGCCCGCATGGCCGCAGGCGCCGCTTGCACCGCCTCCTGGATCGCTTTCTCTAACCTCTGCAAACGAGACCCGCAATGTTCCACTTCGTGCCGGTAGTCCACCAACACCACCTGCTGGGCCGCTGGCCCAAACTGCACCTCGCTCTGCACCCACTGCCAATGCTTCTGCGTCCAGGCCCGCACTCCTTCTCCTGGCCGCCGCCCATGGCGCAACAAAAACTTACTCAACCGATGCCGCGCTCGCGTCTGGTCTTTCTTGGCGGCTTCCCGCGCCCGCACTAAATCGCGTAACGCCTCGTGCTCCGGGTCCGGCACCCACACCGCCGTTAAATCTCCCGACCGGTGGCTCCGTGCCAGCTTCTCGGCATCGCGCCGATCCGTCTTTACCCGATCCCCGGGCTTCTTAGGAACCAAACTCGGTGCGATCACTGCGCACTCCACTCCCAGTTTGGTCAACTGCCAGTACAGTACATATCCCGTGGGACCGGCCTCATAGCAGCACCGTAGCTGCTCCACCGGACCCAGCTTTTTGAGCAACTTGCGGATGCACTCTTCCCGGTTGGCTATCTTCCCCAGCGACCGTACCTCTCCGCTGGCTTCCGCCACCGCTACCGTGATGCTTTCGGCATGGACATCAAAACCTACAAATCGTAATCTGCTCATAGACCGACTCCTTTCGCATGTGGCTCTGCACTGCGTTTCTTCCGATTCACAGCGTAACCCACGTCGCTGCGAACTCGGAGTCGGTCGTTCCATTCTGACTACGTTGCGATTATTCTCTGCCCGGTGGGACTTCAGAAGGTAGCGATCCTCTCCCGCTCCGCGGGATTCGGGATTTCAGAGTAAGCTAACGTCCGAACCGCACGGTCACGTGCCCGCCATGGGGAATGCGTGAGCCGGCCGGGGGCGACTGTGATTCAGCTACGCCGCTGCCGGTGACTTCAAGTTCAATTCCTGCTGCCTGCGCTTCTTCCATACAAGTCCGTAACGGCTTACCGTGAAAGTCTGGAACGGTGGTGCCGCCACCTACGTCGAGCACCACGGTCCCGCGGGCTGGCGTTGGCGGTGCTGCGGCGGGTTGCCGTGCAGGCGCCGGCGTCTCCTGCTGGCGCACTGGAGCAGGAGCCGGCGTGGACGTTGCGGGAACGACATTGGCGTCAGCTTGCGGCTGCGAAGGCGTCGCGACCACCGACGGCGCGTTGGCCGGTTCAGACTCACTGGCAATACGGTCTGCTGAGCCCTCCGCCATGTCTGCATCTTTGGCCTGGGCCCTTAGCATGAGGCGTTGGGGATCGCGGAACGCCACATCGTGCGGCACTCCAAGGTATCCCAGCACCTGCTGCGCCACGCGCGTGAACACCGGAGCGGCAACTGCGCCGCCGTCCTGCGCGCCTACTGGCGCGTCGAGAACAACCAGTACGGTAATGGCCGGATTATTCACCGGCGCAAAACCAACGAACGAGGCAACATGCAATTTGTGGGAGTACGCGCCGCTCGCATCTATCTTCTGCGCGGTCCCGGTTTTTCCGGCGGACGTGTAGCCATCCAGAATGGCCTTGGTGCCTGTGCCACGCAGGACCACGCCTTCCATCATGGACTTCATCTGGGCAGCCGTCATGGTCGAAATCACCCGCCGTCCCTGCGCGGGATGAAACTGGATCAACTGCCGCGTGCTGAGCGGCGCCGTGACCCCGGCCACGATTCGCGGCGGCACGTAAACACCGTCATTGGCGATGGTTGAGCCCATGGAGATCAGTTGCAAGGCCGACACGCCAATTTCCTGACCCATGGAGATAGCTCCAATACTCACCTTGGACCACTGGGCCACGGGCTTGGTCTGGCCAACGGTTTCTGCCGGCAGCTCAATGCCTGTGCGTGAACCGAAGCCAAAAGCGCGAATGTAGTGGTCGAATCTCTGCTCGCCCAGACGCAGGGCAATTTTGATGGCGCCTACATCACTGGAGTTCTGCAGAATTTGTGCGACCGTCAGGTTGCCATAGGCCTTGTGATCGTGAATGAGAAGTCCATTGATGGTGATGGAACCCATCTGGCAATCCACAACGTCTTCCGGTCTCGCCAGCTTCTCTTCCAGGGCTGCGGCCAGAGTGACGATCTTAAAAGTGGACCCCGGCTCATAAGTCTGCATGACTGCCCGGTTTTGCAAGGCGGCGCTGCTGTTGGAATTATTGGGATTCACCGCGGGACGAGTGGCGAATGCGAGTATCTCTCCGGTATGCGGATTCTCCACGATGATAGTCCCGGTCTGAGCATGACTGTCGCCCATGGCCCGGTCGAGCTCGCGCTCGGCTACGTGCTGGATGTTCTCATCAATGGTGAGGATTACGTTTTCCCCGGGGTCAGGGTTCTTCTCCGCGCGGCTGTACCAGCGGCGCTTGGCGTCCATGGAAATCAGCATTCTGCCCGGCTTGCCTTTGAGGCGTTCTTCAAATTCGCGTTCGATTCCGCCCTTGCCTTCGTCGTTCACGTCGACATATCCGAGCACCTGCGCCGCGAGTTCCTGCTTGGGATAGAAGCGTTTGGATTCTTTTTCAAAGCGGATTCCCGGAAGGTCGAGCGCGTGAACTCGGTAGCTGGTGTCCTTATCGATTTTGCGCGCTACCCAGACAAAGGCGCGTGCGGAGGTCAAACGGTTCTCCAGTTCCGCGTGGTCGATCTTGAGCACACCGGCCAGGGCCTTGGCCGTCTGCGAAACATCAACAATTTCTGAAGGGACAGCGTAGACCGAATCCAATTTGACGGTCATCGCCAGTTCATTGCCGTTGCGATCATAGATGTTGCCGCGGACTGCGGAGACCTCAAGGCTGCGCTGCTGCTGGCGCGCGGCACGCTGACTGTAGTCGCCATATGCGACTACCTGGAGGCAAAATAAACGAATGCAAATCGCAAGAAACCAGACAGACAGAAGCCCTGCCAGGCAATAAAGCCGGCGGTTGGAGCTGCCAGAAGACGTAGCCAGGACTTTGTTCGGCACAGTTTTTTTTGACCCGAGAAAACACATGGCGGCCCTGGCTGTTTTTCCAGGGTCCCGCCATCAAGCGCCGGAGCTGCCCGGCCCTTAACCACCAACCAAAACTTCGTTTGCGCTCAGGACATTCGGCGTCCTCGCGCGAGAATCTCTATTGCGCTGGAATTACCGCAATCGTCCCTAGCTGGGCAATAACCTGGGTGCTGGAACCTTCCGAATCCAGACGGACCACCTGCCCGGGACGCGGCGACTCCAATCCCATCTGCCGGGCCATCACGTCAATGCGTCCGGGATCGCGCAGTCCTGCCTCTTCTGCCTGGAGCGACTTACTCCGTTCCACCAGCCGGTCGCGCTCGGACTTTTGCGCTTCAATCTTGTAGCCATATTGCAGAGCACTGAAATGCTGCAGGGCATAGAACATCAGCAAGAAGAACAAAGCGAGCACCGACCCGGAGAACATACGCATCTCCCGCGCACGCCGCGGATCGACTGCCCGGACCACACGCGAATTGTCGATTGCCTTCTCGAAATAAAATTCGGGCGTGATGCCGGCTGAGGCGCGCCGCACCGGCGTGATCATTCCCGTGATGTTCATTGCCCGGGCTGCCATTTACGCTACTCCCATCATCGGATGCCACTCAGTGCGCGTTTGCGATTCCTGCGCGGGATTAAAGGTGGCGGCTGCCTGCTGCTCGCGCGCATGCTGCTCGGCGCGCTCCACGCTGGCCATCAAGTTTTCAATCGTCATTCCTTGAAACATGTTCTTGCACCTTCTTTCCTTAAAATTCTTATTCCGGGGCGGCACCGTTAAAAGGTAGGTGTTTGTATTTCGCCCAAGTTTTTAGGAAGGCAGCGCCTCCCCGGAATCTTTTTGGCTTCCCTTTTCGGGAAACCGAAACTTTTAGGTCCTCTCCGCGGCCCGCATCTTTGCGCTGCGCGACCGTGGATTGCGACCGATCTCTTCTTCGCTGGCGCCTTCCGGCCTTTTCGTCAGGACCTGGTAGACGCCTGCTTTGGCTCCGTCGCGAAAAGCGTCCTTTACCAACCTGTCCTCCAGGGAGTGAAAGCTGATTACCACCACTCTGCCTCCCGGCTTTACTACCTGAGGGGCTGCTTCGAGCAGCGCCTTCAGGTCGTCCAACTCGCGGTTTACGAATATTCGGATTGCCTGGAAAGTTTTGGTCGCCGGATGAATCCGCGCCTGGGCCTTATTCATTGGCCGGAGCGCAGCCGATATAACTTGTGCTAGATGAGCGGTAGTTCTTATCGGCCGCGCCCGGACAATGGCTCTGGCGGTTCTCCGCGACCTCCTTTCCTCACCGAATTCGTAAATCACATTCGCGAGATCTTCTTCGCGCATGCGATTTACCACTTGATCGGCGGTACGCTCACTCCGCGGGTCCATCCGCATGTCGAGTGGGCCTTCCGCCTGAAAACTGAATCCGCGTTCCGGATCATTCAGCTGCATCGAGCTCAATCCCAGGTCAGCCAGCAGGCCGTCCGCACTTGCGGGCCGCACATGCTTGCCGATTTCTGCGTAAGAGCCTTGCAGCAGCGTGATGACCGGACTCTCTGCCCCGGCCTGTTGCAGCCGTTCACGGGCCAGTTGCAGCGCTCGCGGGTCCTTATCGAAGCCAATCAAATGACCCTGTGGGCCGAGGCGCCTTGCGATTTCTAAACTGTGGCCGCCCAAACCGAGGGTCGCGTCGATGTAAGTACCGCCGCGCCGCACCGCTAAAAAGTCGATCGCTTCTTGTAAAAGAACCGTTACATGGCCAGCCGTTTGTATTTCCGTCCCGCCATGCGCCCCGTCTGGGGCTTTGTTGAAACTTAAATCGCCATCCAAAACTAGATTCCCAACTTGCCGAAATCTGTCCGGTCTTCACTGGTGAGCGGACCCTTCACTTCCTGCTCGTAAGCCGCCTGGTTGCGCACTTCCAGATAACTTTGCTGGCCCACCACCGTGACGTCCACGCCCTTGATGGCGGCGGACTCGCGCAATTTCGGCGGGATCAGCAACCGCCCCTGCCCATCCATCTCCACCAGCTGACCGTAATAATTGGTGCGGTCCAGGTACTTCTGCTTGGCCGGAGTGAAGTTCGGTATCTCCGCCAGCTTGCGCTCGATCTTTTCCCAGACCTCGAGGGGATATAGTTGAGCAACATTGCCGTCCACACTTGTGATGTAAAATTTGATTCCATACTTCTCGTCGATCAGGTGCTTGTATTCCGCGGGGACTTTGATGCGTCCCTTTTCGTCGACCCGAGTTGTATAGCTGCCGCGAAACATAGCTTTTTGCCGCGAATCTTACGAAGAAGGAGAAAATGGTGACCGCTTGCTCAATCTCTGGCCCGATCACCGCAATTTGGGGCTGCTCTTTGTTCATGTCCCTAACTCTTCTGGTTTTGGACCACAAAGCCCTAAATCGACGAACGCTTTTACCACTTCGTTCTACTTTGTACCACTTCAGACCACATCCTAAACCTTAATCGTCACGTGTCAACAGTTATTTTGAGTATTTTTGTTACACACTGGGAGCGCACAGGCCATGCGCGAACCCTAGGGGGATTGAGAAGGGCCGAACCCCAGCTATGGTGTTTACTTGGAGGGTTCACCGGAAGAGCAGTGGTTTGTGATGAAAGTGGGTTTTCGTGAAGAAATCCAAAAGCATTTCCCCGGCCCAGATTGCCGCCTTCCGATTGCGGCGTCATCATCTACTCGAGCGCCGGGACCCGAACCTGGTCGCTGTGTGCGCGGACATCTGCGGCGTTCAGGCCCAGGTGATGTCGTCAGCCCAACTGGCACTGTGGACCCGTGTACCCAACGTCACGCGGGCCGCGATCCAGGCCGCGTTGTGGGAGAAACGCAGCCTGGTTAAGACCTCATGCATGAGACAGACGCTGCATTTGCTCGCGGCGGACGACTTCCCTGCTTTCATCACCGCTGAGCGCGACAGCCGGATGGCAGCTATCCTGCGAATCATGGCCCGGTTCGGAATTGCTCCCAATGAAGTGTATCCGATGAACAATGCTGTCCTGGACGCGCTGGCCGATGGTCCCTTGACGCTGCGCCAGTTGGCGGCCGCCATAAGACCCAAACTGAACAAGAAGCTCAGGACGTGGATGGGGGAAATGTGGAATGGTTTCCGGCCCGCGATTGCTGAGGGGCTGATCTGCTACGGGCCGTCCCGCGGCGCTGAGGCGACACTGGTACGCGTGGACCAATGGTTGCCGAAGCAGAAGCAAATCTCAGTCAAAAAAGCCCAGACCACTTTGCTCCACCGTTATCTGCGGGCTTATGGGCCGGCTACTCTGCAGGATTTCTCCCGCTGGTCCGGCATTCCGATGTCTCGCGTCAACGAGCTTCGGGAATTATTGCGCGAAGACGAGATAGTGCAATTTGACATTGATGACAGCAGACACTTACTGCTCGCGAAAGATTACGAGGAACTTATCGACAGCGATCCTGGCGGCCTGAGCGTGCGGCTGCTGCCGGGCTTTGATTCTTATCTTCTGGGCCACGCCATCAAGGACCATCTCGTGGAACCCGCTAATTACAAACAGGTTTACCGGAACCAGGGATGGATATCCGCGGTGATCTTAGTTGACGGAAAAGTCGCGGGCCTATGGTCTTACTCGGGGAGCCGGGGGCGGACCGCAGTGGACATCCGCCCGTTCAAAAAGCTCTCCGCCACAGTACGCGAGAAAATTGAAGAGGAAGCCGCCAGTCTTGCGAAATTCATGGACGCAAGCTGAGCGGCGCCGTTTGGCTATGTACCCGAGCAGCGATTCACAGCTCGCGGGTACACGGACCACACCGGGGTCCATTGTTCCCGTCCGCCTTCTGACAGGCCAACCGTCCAGTTCGAAACGCGTCCGGGAAGATTGATTTTCATGAAATAGACTTCGGCAATCAGCTGGTAAAACTGCATTCCTACCTGCTGCAGCCGGGGCCCTCTCTCGGCCAGTTTGAAGACCCTGTGCGGGTCCGTGGCGTTTTCTCCATATAGATAGCCGCCGCTATTCAGCGTCAGCGGAGACAGGTCCTGGTCGCCATTCTCGTACACAATTTCTCCCACCAAGGGCTCGGTCAGGGCCAATCCATGGTCGGTGATGGTTTGATTGGACTTTGTGGGATTCTTCTGATTCACATAACCCAGTGCGATACTGAACAGACGAATGTGATGGTCTTCCAGGTCCTCAGCGACCTTCTTGAGAGTAGCTTTGCGGTTGTCCTGGCTATCCATGACCAGCATAAAGATTGCATCTCCGGGCCGAGGACTTCCCAGCCACTCAATGCCGCGCTCCACCGCATCGAGAGTTCCCAGACCACTGGACTTCCCTTTAGGGTCGCCGCTCAGGTCCTGGAGGGCAGCTTTGACCGCGCTAACACCCTGGTCGAACTTCACTTCCCGGGCCGGTCCACGGGCGGTGATCAGGGCGAACGAATCAATGGAACGGGCATGGTCCAGGATGTTCGCGGCAATCTCGGCTTCTGCTTTGCGCGCGTCAGACGGCAACGCGCCCGGAGCGTCGATCACAAATACAATGCGCCGGGGGCCGGCATCATACGTCAGCGAACCAATGGGCACATGGTTGCCGCTGCTCAGTGTCACCAGCAGATTGTTCGCCCGCAGCCCGCGAATCACACCGCCGTTCGTCTTGCCCTTTTCAACACCGACAACATCCACAGGGAGCTCGCAAGCCAACTGCGCTGCTGCACCGCCCACCGCCACCAGAGAAAATAGAGACAGAATCAGACCACGAAAACTCATACCCACCTCAAATGAAAATTAAGAAATGAAGACCCACAAAAACTATACCAAGCCGTTCCCACACGTTGCCTTACATGTATATAGACGTAAGAAGGAGGGGTTTTGTTTCAGATTGGAAACGATTTTCACGAATTTAGTTCTTAGCCTTTCTCAATTCTGGCAATTTCGGCGATCCCCTGCTGGAACCTTCTGTGCCGCCACGGAGTCTATTGCTTACAGGAGCCGTGGACCTGGGTTACCGCGGTACTCTCGGGAATGGTTGTAGCTGTCGCCCGAATCTTGATACTGTTGAGGTGACGCCATGCGAAGAATGGCGGGAGCAGCAACATTGGGCAACATCGCCAGTGCGATCGCAGTCCGCGCTGAAGAAGCCTCGATCATCGCGGAGCTTAAGTCAGGCTCAGAGGACGCGTACGCCTGGCTGATTAAGCACTATCATCAGGGCGTCTATAGCCTTGTGTACCGCATTCTGAATGACCCGGCGGATGCGGCCGACACCACGCAAGAAGTTTTCCTGAAGGCCTTCCGCGGCATGAAGCGTTTCAACGGCGAATCCAGTCTAAAAACCTGGCTGTATCGCATCGCGGTGCATGAGGCCTCCAACCAGAGGCGCTGGTGGTTCCGGCACAAGAGCCGCGAAACTTCCATGGAAGCGCAGCCGGACGCAGACGGCAATTCCTTTGGCCTGTGCGACATTCTGGTTGACCAGGGCGAGTCGCCTCTTGAGGTCTGTGCGCATGAAGAAATGCGCCTACGGGTCGAACAGGAATTGCTGCAGGTCCCGGAACCGTATCGCACCACGGTCGTGCTGCGCGACATTGAAGGACTCTCGTACGAGGAAGTTGCGGAGGTCTTGCAGATTTCGCTGGGGACAGTGAAGTCGCGGCTCATCCGCGGACGTGAAGCATTGAAGAAACGGCTGGAGGCATTTGTTCGCGAGCAGGGCCAGGGCAAAGCGAACGAAGCACCGGCAGTACGGTCTGCAGTGGAGGTACAGCAGTCATGAAATGCACAAAAGCTCGCCGCCTGTTTTCGGCGTATCTCGATGGCACCGCCACCGGCGCGGAGATGCACGGGCTTTCCGGCCACCTGCTGGAGTGTCCCGAATGCCAGTCGGAGTATAAGATCCTGGCAAATACCCGCTCCCTGCTGGCGTCGCTGGGCCGTCGACAGCCGCCGCCCAATCTGGCGTTGAAGATTCGCGTTGCCATTTCTCAGGAGCGTGCCCAGGGATTCCGCAGTCTGTTGCGGTCTTTCATGGTACGCGCAGAGAACTCACTCAATGCGTTCATGTTCCCAGCTACCGCGGGTCTGGTCGCCGCGATATTTCTTTTTGGCATTCTGATGGGCGCATTTGTTCCGGCGGGCGCGCAAGGCTCGAATGACGTTCCCAGCGGCTTCATCACGCCGCCTCGGTTGGAAGCGTCCACCTCTTCCAATACTCTGCTGGGTCTGGATTCGTCCATGGTCGTGGAAGTGGACGTGGATGCCACCGGTCGCGTGCAGGATTACCGCATTCTCTCCGGACGCGATGATGAGGAAACGCGCCAGCAGTTGAACCGCGATCTTCTCTTTGCCAAGTTTGTTCCAGCACAGGCCTTTGGTCACCGAGTGGCGGGAACAGCCGTCCTCTCCTTCTCCCAGGTGAATGTCGGCGGATAAGACTGAAGAAAAGTCCTCTCCCCCCTCGATTTCCAAAGGACTTAGCTCGTCTCTCCAAATTCCCATTAACAGGGAAACATATCTGCTTTAAATTCCCGTTAACAGGGAGAAATACAGGGGAAATTCCAGCGGTTTGGTTCCCGCAGGCATTCAAACCCTCGATTCCATGGGCATTTTAAGACCGTTCTTCCTGGACGGAGCTCATTCGTAACAGGGAACGAACAGGGAGTAACAGGGAGTAACAGGGAAAGAACAGGAACAAAACAGGCGGCGGCCAGCTTCATTCTGTCGGTGGTAAGACATTACTCTGGCGGTACGCTGCCCCCTCCGGCTCCGGATCCTCCACCGGATCCGAAGCCGCCGAAGGATCCGAAGTGACAGTTGCCATATCAAGAGCGAGGACAAGCAAGGGTGTAAGGTTTTAAGGATACTATGAAACAAACTGTCGGAAACCGATTATGGGTGCGCTCCATCACCCGGCTCGAAGAACCCGCTGCGACAACCGCATTCAAAGCCAAGATGGCGACCCAGGAAGCATGGAAGATTTATGCGCAGCGCTCGCGCGTCGCCGAGTTCCCGCACGCATGGATCAAACAGCGATGCGGATTACGGCAGTTTCGGTGCCGCGGACGACTCAGACGGGACGCTTCCCAAATAGTCAGGTGTTCGTCCATGGTGACGCGAGCCGGACGGGCCGAGGCAGGACAAAATCACGAACAACGTCCCGTCTGGAACGTGTGAAAAAATTGATTCCCGCAACTTTTAGACCTTTTTAGGCTGACCGAAAATGTATCTCCGGAGGCCAAAGATCGCTTGTAGGGCGTTTAATCGCAAAGTTTTTCCGCGTACGAATTCGTCATTTTCCGAAAATCGATTTTTTCACATGTTCCTGTCCCCTGGTTTCTCGGGGATGGCGGGTCCTGCTGATGAACTACACGCAACTGGACGAAGCGGTTTGCGGGCTCATGCTGAAATTCTTTGCCGCCACCTGCTCCCCGCCAGAGATTGAACCCTTGGCCCGGGTGCTTCCCGTCTTGGCTCTGCGTTCAAATAGCCGCGTTGGCAGCGTACTCTTTGAGTGCCTCTTCGGCATCCTCAATAACGCTGGCGATGGTTCTATCTTCATCAGGAAACAGGCCGCGCATTTGATGCGTCTGATCTAAGAGATTCCTTAGTGCAGCCGCGAGATCAGGACAATTTGGTGTCATGTTATAGTTACCTCCTCAATTAGAAATGGCTCTCCGTTTTGATTCATTCTCTCCAATGCGAAACCGAGCTTGCATCTCGATACAAAGGGCCGACGCAAATTGCACGCGTTGTTACTGAGAACTGGTGCGCCGAAAACCTGTACTGCGTTGCGTGTTCGGCGAACAGTCTTGAACAGTTCTCCCCGAACACAAAAGCGTTTGATTTCAGGTGTCGCAACTGTTTCGAAACTTATCAAGTCAAGGGCCAACGGCATTTAAATCTGAACCGAATTGCGGACGGGGCTTATTCAGTGTTACTTGCTGCCGTGCAGCAGAATGTTGCCCCAAACCTCCTGGTCATGAACTACAGTGAACAATGGAGGGTTCATAATCTTATCCTGGTACCCTCGGTATTCTTCACTGAATCAGTCCTTGAAAAACGCAATCCATTGAGCCCTACCGCCAGAAGAGCAGGCTGGATTGGATGCAACATCCTCTTGTGCAATGTTCCTCCCGATGGAAGAATCCCGCTCGTGTCTAATGACGAAATTTTACCTGCACACACTGTTCGCGAAAAGTACAGCAAATACACAAAGCTGGCATCTGTGGCATGGAATATTAGAGGCTGGACAGTCGACGTCCTTAGGTTGGCGCGCAAGATCGGCGCTGAGGAATTCTCATTGCACCAGGTGTACAAGTGGGAGGCCGAATTGATCAAACTCCATCCTCACAACTGGAACATCCGCGCAAAAATCCGTCAGCAGCTCCAAGTCCTTCGTGATCTGAAAATTATCGAGTTTCTTGGGCACGGAAGATATCGCTTTGTATCAAAACTAGGTGACTAGGGCAGCTGTCGATCATTGCGACAGACCGCGCCCCTTCGTTCCTGTTTGCTTCCAGTTAAGAACAAAATGAAGGCACGAAGATGGGAAAGATGTTGGATCGAACTCCTGTATTATATTGTCAGTAACTTGGAAGCGAAGGTTTACCCATGACCATCGAACTCAAACCCGAACAGGAACGGATCATCCGGGAGGAAATCCGGAACGGCCATTTTCACAGTGCTGAAGAAGTCGTGGACCATGCTTTGGCTGCTTTGCGCGAAAAAAACTCTTCCCTGAAATCTGAGCCGAAGAAACCCCGCAAGAATCTCGCGCAATTCCTCATGGAATCCCCTCTCGCCGGTTCTGGATTGGACTTGGAAAGAGACAAAGATCAGGGCCGCGATATCGAGCTATGAGCGGGTTTTTACTCGACACGAATGTAATTTCCGAGTTCGCCCGGCCGGACAACAAGCCCGATCCGCGAGTGCAGCAATGGCTGGAAGCCGCCAATCCTGATTCGCTCTATGCGAGCGTCCTGACTTTCGGCGAGATCAGGAGAGGAATCGAAAAACTGTCGCCGGGGAAACGGCGTACCCATCTTGAAACATGGCTGGGAGAAAGACTTACACGAATGGTTCGACAAACGGCTTTTGAACATGTTAGCGACGTGCGAATTGAACGAAGTTCCCTGCGGCTGAACACCAGTGCGTAGAGTGGGACCGCCTGGACAATCGTCGTCACTGAGGGTGGCAATTCCTGGTATATAGAGGGCGCTCTCGGCCAGCGTCTGGCCGGTAGAACTAAGATTCAGAATCGGTCCGCCTGGCAGGGATGAAATTGCGAATCGAACGTTACGATCAGACCGAATATCAGAAGGTTCTGTGTCGGCGTCAGGCCGGGCACTCCAGGCCGGACTTCTCGGTTGAAAAAGCCACCAGCAGGACCGCGCGAATCGTCAATCCTGTGTTCCAGCCTGAAAGTTGTTGCGGCTTGCTTGTAAGGGACCCGATATTCCAGCGTGGTGGTGTTGGCCTTGATGGTCTGCGCGAATCCCGTGGTGCGGCCATCGCGGTCCCAATACACTTCCGGGCGGATGGTGAGGCTGAAGTGGCGGGTCGATGGCCCAGTGCACCGGCAATTGAGACGAAATCCAAAGCGCCCTCTTGCCGCCCAAGAACGCGGTCTTTTCAGTCCCGGCAAGGGGGGGAAAGGGGACAGCCTGAACGCGGGCATTATTTATTCTGGACGGATTACATTTTCGCCGGAGGCAAGCGCATCGCCAAGGCCGACCTCTTCGACACGCGTCTGCATGTAAGCGCCACGACATGCACCGGCTGCACCGGCGCAGGTTTTTGGTCACCACGTAGCGGGAATAGCGGTGATCTCCTTCTCCCAGCTGAATGTGGACGGATAAGGCCCGAGCAATTCCCCTGCTAATGCGTCGCGCATTGATTCTCCCCGTGTCTTCGCCTAAACTTGAGTTTCCCACCCCTCTGGAGGAGACCTGAAGGCCAAATCTCAATTACTTCTGATCTGCCTGGTTGCGCTTGTTGTCACGATGCCTTCCCAGGGTCAGGTAACCAAGGCCCAATTGGAAGTCAGCGAAACCATCTTCAGCATGGCTGTGGCCCTGAATGGCTGCGGGTATAACGCCGGACTGGAGAATTCCCTTCCTCTGCGGCAGACGGTGCGCGCGGAGGTCCAGCAGGCCGTCGCAAAATCTCCTGAAGCAGCAACTCTGCAAGCCGCTCTGTGCCAGTTTCAGCTCGAACACAAACCTGCGGACGTCAGCCGCGATATTTCGCAATACATTTCGCTGGCGATCGATCTGGGGCCTCCGCCCGACTTCACTCCGACCCTCGTGGACGCCGACCTGCCGCCCGATGCCGCCCACGTGCAGGGCTTTGCTCCGTTGCTGCAAAAGTTTTATGCGGCCGCGGGGCTGCACGATATCTGGCACAAGCACCACGCTGAATATGAGTCGCAGGTCACGCGCTTTCATAACGTCGTGGCGGACGCGCTCACCGGCACCGACCTCTACCTCAAGTTGCCGTTCAGCGGGTACGCCGGGCGGCGTTTCGTGATCTATCTGGAGCCTATGCTGTCTCCGGGGCAGGTCAATTCGCGCAACTATGGAGACAATTATTTTATTGTGGTGTCTCCCGGGAGAGATGACTCGCCGGACGCTCTGCGCGTGACGGAAATCCGCCACACGTATCTTCATTCCGTGCTCGATCCGCTGGCCATGACCCACACGACGAGTTTGAAACGGCTGGAGCCCCTGGCGGAACTTATCAAGACCGCGCCGCTGGACCAGTCGTACCAATATGATTTTGGGCTGCTGGTGAACGAGTCTCTGATTCGCGCCATTGAAGCGCGCACTCTGCTGGCGGGTAAATCCAATGCGGCGGCCCGGGACGAATATGTCCAGCACTATATGCAGGAAGGCTTTATTCTCACGCGCTACTTTTATGAAGCTCTGGGGCCGTTTGAAAAGGAGTCCATGGGCATGAAAAACGCCTATGGAAACCTGCTGTACAACATCAGCCTGGACACGGAAAGAAAGCGCTTGCATGATCTTGTATTTGCGGCGAAAGCCACGCCTGAAGTGGTTGTGACGTCCAAACCCGGACACCGCGAAGAAAGGTTGCTGGATATTGCCGAGCAGCAACTGGCCAGCGGAGATGCCGAGGGCGCAAAGAAGCTGGCGTTGCAGGTGCTCAACAACCGTAACACCTCGGAAGACCAGGGACGGGCCATGTTTATCATGGCCCGCGCCGCAGCCGTCACTGGAGATATGCCGACCGCTCGCGCCTATTTTGATCGCGCCGCCTCCGCAGCACACGATCCGCGGACCCTGGCCTGGAGCCATATCTACCTGGGCAGAATTCTTGATCTACAGGGAAGCCGTGACGCGGCCCTGGACCACTACCGCGCAGCGCTGTCCGCCGGAGATCCCACGCCAGACACGAGGACCGCAGCGGAAAAAGGTCTGGCAGCTCCGTATCAGCCGCCGGCCCGGGCGCCGCGGTAGTAGCGAGAAGCTCTCATGAAGAAGTCCATCTTGAATTTCGCTGGGTTGCTTGGTGTTCTGCTCGTTGCCGGAATACTGCCGGCGCAACAAGCATCACCTCCCTCTAAGGTTCCCCCGCAGGCCAAGACCCAGCAGGAGTATGCCGACTATACCTCCGCTTACGCCCTGAGCGGCGGGGCAACCGCTGAAAAAGCCGCCAGTGACTTTGCGGCCAAACATCCCCAGAGTGAGTTGCGTGCCTATCTGTATGCCAAAGCCATGCATGACTACCAGAACGAAAACAATCCGGGCAAGATGCTGTCCATGGGAGAGAACGTTCTGGGGCTTGATCCGGACAATTCCATCGCGTTAGTGCTAACGGCCACGGTGCTGGCTGACAGCTTGAGTGATGGCGACCACGATCGAGAACAAAAGATCGCGGAAGTAAAAAAGAACTCCAATCGCGCGTTGCAGACGCTGGATAGCAGTTTCATCCCACCTCCCGGTGCAACAGCGGAACAAGTTGCGGCGTACAAAAGCACGCTGCAATCCATGGCGTATTCAGCTTTGGGAAT
The DNA here is from genome assembly GCA_003140235.1 of Acidobacteriaceae bacterium. GTDB lineage: Bacteria > Acidobacteriota > Terriglobia > Terriglobales > Acidobacteriaceae > Angelobacter. Next base: position 31,999 of record PLJN01000197.1, on the reverse strand, counting down.
TATGGAATTGAAAACCGGAGACGCCCCTGGCGCCGAGCGGGATTTGCGCTCTGCTGTCGATCGGAATAAGACCCAACCCGATCCTTACATCTGGTACCATCTGGCGCTGGCCCAGGACAAACAGAACAAGTATCCCGAAGCGCTGGCTTCCATCACCCAGGCGTTGCAAAATATGGGATCCAACGCTGACTTGGCGAAGCTGGCGAACGGAGAGCGCGAACGACTGTTGCAACTGACGGGCGGGACGCCACCATCCGGACAGAAGCCTCCGCCGTAATGCGGCTTATTGGTTTCATTATGACGAAGAGAGTGCTACTGACGATCGCGTTGACGCTTGCGTCGTGCGCCGGGATGCCTGCGCAGGGCAAATCGGGCTTGCGGCCTCTGCCCCAGGCCAGGACGACGCAGGAATACAACGACTACAACGCGGCGCGTGCCGCCATCGGAGGTGCGGCGCTGGAAGCGGCAGCCGATAATTTTTCCGCCAGGTATCCGGAGAGCGAGTTGTGCGTCTACTTGTACTCTCATGCGCTGCACGTGTATCAAAACGAAGGCAACGCGCCCAGAATTCTGGCCACCGGAGGGAGGGTACTAGCGCTGGATCCCGATAATTCGATTGCTCTGGCGCTCACTGCCATGGCCCGGGCGGACAGCATCACGGACAATGATCCTGACCGCGACCAAAAGGTCGCCCAGATCCGACACGATTGCGCGCGCGCTCTTAAAACAATGGACTCATCTTTGGTGCTGGTTCCGGGAGTTACCCCGGAAGAGATTGTCGCCTACAAAGGATCGCTGGGATCCATGGTGCATTCGGCCCTGGGAATCATGGAGCTGAAAACCGGCAACGACTCCGGAGCGGAGAAGGATTTGAAGACAGCCCTGAGCCTGAACCGGCTGGGTGGCGATCCTTCCATTTATTACCATCTCGCTCTGGCGCAGGACCACCAGAAGAAGTATTCCGACGCTTTGGCTTCCGTGGAGCAAGCGATGCAGCTGGCCAGTTCGAATCCGGACTTGCAACAGCTCGCGGAAAAAGAGCACGACCATCTGCAAAAACTCGCTCGTCGCGAACCGTAAATAACGCTGGCAGCATGAACGAAGACCTCACAGCCCTTCAATCCGCCTTGGGACACCAGTTCAGCCGTCCCGAGTTGCTGGAGCTCGCCCTCACCCATAGCTCGCGTGCGTACGAGGAGGCAAAAGCCACCGGGCAAGAGGAAGTCGAGACGCTCGACAATGAACAGTTTGAGTTTCTAGGCGATGCCGTACTTGGACTCGTCGCCAGTCATCTCCTGTTCGAGCGTTTTCCCAACTGGCACGAAGGCCAGCTTTCCAAGTTGAAGGCGCATCTGGTGAGCGCAAGACACCTGGTGGGCGTCGGTGTGCGCATTAACCTGGGACAATACCTGCGGCTTGGACGCGGTGAGGAACGCAGCGGTGGGCGCGCCAGGTCCGCACTGATATCCGACGCCATGGAGGCCGTGATTGCCGCCCTTTACCTGGATGCGGGGCTGGAGAAAGCCCGGGCCTTTATCATCACCGAGGTATTGGAACCCGAACTCAAACGCATCGGAGCGGAAAACGACGGCGATTTCACAGTACCTGACTACAAGTCCGAGTTGCAGGAGCTGCTCCAGTCTAGTGGCGGCGCGCAACCGCTTTACGTCACGGTCAAGGAAGAAGGACCGGACCACCGCAAGATATTCACTGTAGAAGTCCGCGTCAACCCGCGAGGGACAAACAAGTCCGACTACGTGGCCCGTGCTGAAGGTGACACCAAGAAAAAAGCTGAGAAGCTCGCAGCCCAGCAAGCGCTCGAGTACTTGCGGGCGCAGCCGGCAGACCTCGAACCGGGGAACGAATGACCGCGCCTGCGCCTCAGCCTGAAGTCGGCCCGAGCACTGGCCACCGGCCGGAGTTTCACTCACGCTTCAAGGCGCTGGTGGAGATCGTGGTCATCTTTCTATTTGCGATCACATTTGTTGTGCAGGCGTCCAAAGTCCCGACTGAATCCATGGAGAACACTCTTCTGGTGGGAGATTACCTGCTGGCAGACAAGCTCCACTTTGGCAATGGCGGCGTGGGGAGCTGGCTGCTTCCCTACCGCGACATTCGCGGCGGAGACATCGTGGTGTTCCACTTTCCACTCGTTTCTTCGCAATATCTTGTGAAGCGCGTCGTGGGGGTCCCCGGCGACCACGTACGCCTGCACGACGGCATTGTGTACGTGAACGGCACGCCCTTGAAGGAAGACTACGCCATCCACAAGCTCGGCACCCGTGATTCCTACCGCGACAACTTCCCCGCAGGGCTCTCGACGGCGGCCGTGAATACACGCTGGCGTTCCGAGTTGCCTCACCACATCACCAACGGTGAATTGGTGGTGCCGGAGGGGAAATACTTTGTCATGGGCGACAATCGCGACGTAAGCCTGGACAGCCGGTACTGGGGATTCGTTCCCCGTGAAAATATTGTGGGCCACGTCTTGATGGTCTATTTATCGCTGCAAGACCGGCGAACATCACAAGCGCCCGCGGCAGGTGATAAACTCTCTTCTTCGGGAAACATGCTTACCCATCTGCTGCCCACGCCGCGGTGGAAACGCACGTTTCTCCTGATACGCTGACCGCGTACTGAATGCCGGGGGAAAACCGAGTGGCGGAAAAAGAAAAAGCAGAACAAAAACAAAAAGAAGACAAGCAGCCGGAGCGCAAAGAGACTCCCTCGGAGACCATCGCGAGCTTTGCCGCGACTTTTGTGGTCGGCTTGTTCATCATTACGTTCATCATGCAGCTGTTCACGATTCCCTCCGGTTCCATGGAGCAGACGCTGCTGATTGGCGACTACGTTTTTGTGGACCGTCTCACGCCAACCGCCAAAGCAGGTTACGTAGGACCGCTGATTCCATACCGCCCACTCCAACACGGCGACATTGTTGTATTTCTCAAACCGTCGGAGCCCGGCCTGCATCTGGTAAAGCGAGTGATGGGCCTTCCCGGCGACCGCATACACCTCCACAACGGCGTGGTCTATCGCAACGGGCAGCCACTGACCGAGCCCTACACTTCGCATGATCCAGGCAGTATCGATGCTGCGCGCGATGAGTTCCCTTCCGATCCGCTTGGTCTGAGAAGAGACCCCAGCGCGACGGACTGGCCGCTGGAAATCAAGAGCTACATTCAAGGCGAAGATCTGGTTGTTCCGGCGGACAGCTATTTCGTCATGGGCGACAATCGCGACAACAGTCTGGACAGCCGCTTTTGGGGCTTTGTTCCCCGGGCCAACGTTGTCGGCCGCCCGCTCTTTGTTTTGTGGTCGCTGGATACGCCGGGCAGCGGGCCAAGCCAGACGCTGGGAGATCGGGCGAAATATATTGGTTACGCCATCCGTCATTTCTTTGATAAGACCAGATGGAAGAGATCGTTTCATCCAGTGCGCTGACCCGCTGGAAAATCCTTGCCCGGGGAAAATCAGTTGAACACAACAGTCCTAGAACCTACGCCGCCTACGCCGCCCAAGCCGGAGAGGAAGCACGAGACTCTCTCTGAGTCCATTGCCGGGTTTGCCAGCGTATTTGTCTCGGGATTGTTCATCATTACATTTGTCTTTCAGAACTTTGAGATTCCCTCGTCTTCCATGGAACGGACGCTGCTGATCGGCGATCACGTATTTGTCGACCGTGTCGCGCCCGCCAACAAAGCCGGGTACATGGGGCCGCTCCTGCCCTATCGGGAAATCCAACGTGGCGACATCATTGTTTTCATGTCGCCGGTTGAACCCGGCATGCACGTGGTCAAGCGCATCATCGGCGTTCCCGGAGACCGCATCCATCTGCTGAACGGAGTTGTTTACCGGAACGGAGAGAAGCTGCAAGAGCCTTATCTCGCGCCCCACGATCCGTTTGATTACGTGACGTATCGTGATAATTTCCCCGCGGTCGCGCCGGACCCAAGATATCAAGTCGATCCCAAGTGGGCTGCGGCTCTGCCCGCGAACATCCAGGGTGGAGACCTGGTGGTCCCACCGGGTAACTACTTCGGCATGGGCGACAACCGCGACCGCAGTCTGGATAGCCGTTTCTGGGGATTCATTCCGCAGGCAAATGTCATCGGCCGTCCCTTGTTTATTTACTGGTCGTTTGTGACCCCGGAAGACCAGTACAGGCGCACAAAAGCGCAGGACCGCATTGCATTTATGCTCCACGTTGTCTCCCATTTCGTAAGTGAGACCCGGTGGTCACGCATGTTCCGTCGGGTGCATTAATGGCGGCGCGCTCGCGCAGGAAAAAAATCATCGTTGCGCTGGCCATCGTGCTGGTGCTGGCGGCCGGGATCTTTCTGCCTCCTAATATCAACGGAAGCCGCTTCAGCAAACGCCTTGCTGCCACGCTGAGCGCGGCCCTGGGTCGTGAAGTCAAGATTGGCGAAGTCAAGTTCCGCCTGTTTCCCCGTCCTGGCTTCGATCTCTACGACTTTCAGGTTGTCGATGATCCCGCCTTCAGCGCTGAGCCTTTGCTGTTTTGCGGGGAAGTCGGCGCTGATCTCCGGCTGACGTCGCTGTGGCAGGGACGCCTCGAGATTGCCAACCTGACCCTGAAGAACGGTGACCGCCCGCCCAGTCTCAATCTGGTGTTTGCCAACGGCCATTGGAACCTGGAGCCGCTGTTGCTGCGCGCTGGTCAGATTCCCAGTGCGCCTACGTCGAAAAAACGGGCCGAAGGGCGCCCGCGCTTTCCGTACATCGAGGCCAGCGGCGGGAGAATCAACTTAAAAATCGGACCCGAGAAAAAGGCGTACGTCCTTACCAACACGGACTTCGCCTTCTGGCTGCCGTCGGAAGACCAATGGCATGTCCGCCTGGAAGGACAGCCCATGCGCACCGACATGAATCTGACGGACACCGGCGTCATCAGGCTCGAAGGAGACTTGAAACGCTCGCAAGACCTGCGCGACCTTCCCGTCCAGATTCAGGCGGAGTGGAAAAAAGCGCCACTGGGCCAGGTCTCGATCCTGGTCCTGGGTCAGGACAAAGGATGGCGCGGAGGGTTGGATCTGGACGTGCAACTAACCGGTACGCCGGCTGATTTGCACATCACAGTTGATGCCGGCCTGCGGAATGTCCGCCGCTATGACATCAAGCGCGACGACATGCCGGCCCTGAACACTCATTGCCAGGGCCAATATACTAATTCGACGCTGGCCTGGGACTGCAACACGCCTGTGGGAAACGGCGGAGTGCGCGTGAGTGGGCACGTGATGCCCGGAGGACATGGTCGTGACTGTTCTCTCGTTGCTAAGCATCTTCCTCTCGCAACCGTGGCTACGTTCGCGCGCCACGCCCAGCGAACAATGCCAGACGCCCTGACCGCAACCGGAGAAGTGAATGCGGAATTCACGTGCCAATACCACCAGGGCAGCCCGACCGAGTGGCACGGCACNNACCGAGCCAGTCGCTTCACCAACAAAATCGGGCCGCGCCGCTCTTAAGAAACTGGCTACGGCGAAAACGCCAGCAACATTCGCCGTCAGCCCGTTTTCCATTCAATTAGATAAGTCAGCAACATTGCAGGCACAAGGCGAGGCCGATTGGACCGGTTACCGGCTGCAAGTTGCCGGCATGGCGNNAGATCGGCTCCTGGAGTTGGGGAAGTCGCTTGGTCTGCCTACGCGAATCGCCAACACCACTGGCGCTACAACGCTGGATTTGGCCGTCAGCGGCGCATGGACAAGTTTTGCTCCACCGAAATTGAACGGCCACGCGCATCTGCAAGACGTGACTGCCTCGATACCCGGCGTCAAGCAGCCACTACTGATTTCTGCGGCCGACGCGCAATTCACCGATGCGGCCCTGGTTCTGGACCACATCAGCGGTCATTTTGGAAATTCAGCCATTGTGTTCACCGGCTCCACCAGTCACGCATGGAACTGCCAGGGCGAAGTTTCTTGTCCGCTGCAATTTGATCTGCACTCCGACTCACTCAGCGCGGCGGACGCCGGCACGCTGCTGGGGCTGGGACAGTCCAGCGGTTGGAGCCTGCCGTTTTTTTATGAGCCCTCGAACCGCTTGCCGGATTTTCGGGCCAGCGGCAAGGTGTCTCTTGGTTCGCTGAAGCTAGGCGATGTGACCGCCGACGATTTCAACGCGCACGTGGAAGTTGGCGACCACGCGCTGATCATCAGCCAGATGACCGCGATCGTCGCCGGCGGCACAGCTACCAGCGACTGGCGCGCCGACTGGAGCGTTTCGCCGCCGCGCTACAGCGGCACCGGCACATTCACCGGAGTCTCCATGGACCGGCTCGCTGGCGCTGGACCCGGTGCGCCACTAATCGCGTTCTGGGTTACGGGAAAAGCCAACGTCAAGTATTCGCTGACGTCGAGCGGCAAGAACGAAGCCGAAATATGGTCCAGCGCGAGCGGCAAAGCCGAGGTCACCGTCACGAATGGAACGTCCCACGCTCTGCTTCTGGACTCCACAAAACTTCTGAAATTCCAGTCGCTGCAGGGAGCATTGGAGTTTGATCACCAGGTTTTGAAGTTGCTTCCAGGCAAATTGCGGGCCGACAAACGCATCTATGAGATAAGCGGGACAGTTTCCCTGGCTGACAAACAAGCCAAGCTTAACGCCAGCGCGGGCAGTGCAACCTGGAACATCAGCGGCGCGCTGGAGAAGCCGAAGATCGTCGCGCGGCCGGCAGCGGCCAAGGAAGCCCGTACACCATGAAGATTGCTCTGACTATCACCGCTCTCGCCTTTTTATGCTCTGCCGCCCTGACTGCGCAGCAGCCACGTCCGGGCCCTGAACACCGCTTGGTCTCGAGCATGCAGAACAAGCTCGACCATATCAAACAAAACGGAGAGCGCCCGCATCCCGATCAGGCACCGACCGTGATGACCGAAGAAGAAATCAACGACTACATCGCTTCCGGAGGAATCAAGCTTCCCGCAGGCGTCAAGAGAGTGCGGTTGGAGGGACAGTCCGGACAGGTCAACGGGCAACTCACCGTGGACTTTGATGAGATACGCGCCGGCATACGCTCTTCCAATCCGCTGCTGTCCATCTTCAGCGGGGTCCACAGCGTACACGTCGAAGCCGATGCGGTCGGCAGCGGAGGCACCGGCAAAGTCCACGTTCGCAGCGTGAGCCTTGATGGCTCTGAAGTTCCCAGGTTCTTGCTGGAGCTCTTCGTGGCCAAGTTTATTACACCCAAGTACCCCACGATTGGGATTGATTCTGCCTTCAAATTACCGAACCGCATCGACGTGGCCACTGTGGGATATCACAAACTGACGGTGTCGCAGAAATGAGCGCTGATGAGCGAGTTTCTGACGTCGATCTGACAGACGAAACGCTAAGTGTTCGGATGAGAGATGCCCGCACCATCACAGTGCCACTGGCCTGGTATCCCAAACTGCTCGGAGCGTCACCGGATCAGAGAAAGAACTGGAAAATTGCCGGCGGCGGCTATGGCATTCACTGGCCGGACCTGGATGAAGATTTGAGCACAGAAGGCCTTCTGCGCGGTGCGCCTGCTCCACGTAAAAGTTAGCCTGAGTCCCTCGCTTCTTAGAAACTCAACGCTTTCCGATAATCCACAAAAATTGCTTCCCGCCGCAATTCTGTTGAATCCAATCGTCTGGCCGCCGCCGTTATATCATTGACCGTTCAGCAATCTTGGAAATCGAGGGTTCTTATGCCGCGTTACGAGTACCGCAATTTGCGACCACTGCCAGGGGTGGAAGAAGCTTTTTTGTCGTGGATCGATAAATTAGACGAGGAGTTCTCCGTTCGCGACGTGGAGCACCGCAGCCTGGTGGTGCGCAATGCGCTGCATGAACTCTTTCTCGGGCGTCCGTGGGATACGCCGTCGCAGAGCGCACCGTTGGCGGAACAGGCGATGGTCCACAACTTCGACCCGCGCAACGGCACGCTTGAACCAGAGCACTACGGGGACATCAACGGCGAAAAATATGCCGAGCGCAAGCCCTTGATCTGGTTTTGGATGATGTATGACCGCTCCCCACTGGGGCTGAATCACTGGCTGGGATTTCGCGTTCGTCACATGCTGGGCCGGCACATCTTGAAGCATATCGGCAAGAACGTGAAGATCTTCCATGGCGTGGAGATTTCGTACGGCTACAACCTCACCATCGAAGACAATTGCACCATCCACAAGTATGTTCTGCTCGATGACCGGGGCGAGATCATCATCCACGAAGGCAGTTCCATCTCCGACTACGCCAATATTTACTCCCACGAACATGACCTCAACGACGGCATGATTGTCACCAACACGCGGACGGAAATCGGCCCGAAGGCGCGAATCACGTATCACGCCACGGTCATGAGCGGCGTGCGCGTGCACGAGCATGGTCTGCTCGGGTCGATGGGGGTGGCCACCAAAGATATTCCGCCGTACACCATCTCCGTGGGCATCCCGGCCAGGCCGGTCAAGGTGAAATCGATTGCGCCGCAACCGCCGGAGAACAAGAGCGGCGCGTGATACCATCTTTAATAAGAACGGCCACCGCCTTTCCGTCACAAAATCATGGCAGATAACCCCGCAAATTCACGTCCGCGCGTCCTCAGCGGCATGCGTCCCACGGGCAAGCTGCACCTGGGCAATTACGTTGGTGCCCTCCAAAATTGGGTAAAGCTGCAGGATACGCACGAGTGTTTTTTCTTCGTAGCTGACTGGCACGCTCTCACCACGGACTACGATGATACTTCCCGGCTCGCAGACAATACGAAGGAAGTTGTCTTGGACTACCTCGGTGCCGGCTTGGATCCGAAAAAGTGCACCATATTTGTTCAATCCCATGTGAAGCAACATGCTGAATTGCACGTGCTGTTTTCTATGATTACACCGCTGGGGTGGCTCGAGCGCGTTCCCAGCTACAAAGAGCAGCAGCAACAAATGCCAAACAAAGATCTGCATATGTACGGCTTTCTCGGCTATCCACTGCTGCAGGCGGCAGACATTCTAATTTACCGGCCGGGTTTCGTTCCGGTGGGCGAAGACCAAGCCGCTCACGTGGAACTGACGCGCGAAGTTGCGCGCCGCTTCAACAACTTTTATGACCTTAAGGGCAAGCCGATTTTCCCTGAGCCAGAAACACTGCTGACGCCGTCGCCCAAGCTCCTGGGCACTGACAAGCGAAAGATGTCGAAGTCGTATGGCAATACCATTCTTTTAAGCGACGAGGCCGCCCAAGTCGAGCAGAAGATCAATGGCAGCACGACCGATAGACCGAAGCTTACCGATACAGGATTTCCGGATCGCTGCCCTGTCGGCAATCTGCATCAGATTTTTAGCGACCCATTGGAAAAGGCGGCCATTCTCGAGGGCTGTACCACTGCCTCTATTACTTGCCAGGATTGCAAGAGGCGGGCCATCCGAAGTATCGAACCACATCTTGGACCGATTCGAGAGCGGAGGCGGCAGCTGGCCGGTGACCCCGAGCTATTGCAGGAGATCGTGCGAGGGGGCGCGCAGAAAGCTGCTAAGGCGGCAGAAGCGACGATGAAGAAAGTGCGTGAATCCGTTGGTCTTCTGCCCCGAGCGTCGGTGAAAGACGTTGCGGCGAGGCAAGATATGCATCTCCCCTTGCGTGTTCCGGCGTCGATAGGCAAGGCAGTTGGCAATGAAGAGAGATGGAAAATACGGACCGAGCCATGGCTAGAGCGGGTGAACAAGAACTATCCTCTGACGCCGGACAGAGACACACGTCGCCTCTTTATCACGCAGAGGCGTAGGAAAGTCGGCTTGTATGCTGAGTGTCAGGGTTCTGATGGAAGATGGCATTTCGAACTCAAAGATCGGCCTTTGAACGTCTTGGTGTTATTGGCTGAAGATCGAGATCGCTACCTGCACGATTACATACTTCCTCAGAGTTTTCTTCAACAGTATTGGAAGCACTTTGAACGGGAGATCCACCAAGGCGGGTCAACTGTTCTGATAGTTCTTAAGAGGGACCCAAATGGTGCATCCCTTGCTCTTAAAGATAGTGATTTACCCATCCAGCAGTACGAGGGCGGGTACAGCGCGTTGCTGTGACGGCTGCCAAAGAGAATGGCAATCACGCTGGGCGTCGGGTAGAGGGCTGAGTTAAACTCAGCCCTCTACCGGGCGTCGGCAAGAGTTGCGAATAACATTTAGAATCATATGAAATGGGCACTTTTGCGGGTGCTCCGAGTGCTCTTGAGATGGCAGAAAATCTACAGTCAGCCCAGAACAAAACCAGCGAATTTCCTTTCGTCGTGACCGTTGGCGCGGTGTATGACGGCCCGCTTGATCTTCTGCTGGACCTGGTCCGCAAGCAGGATATTGATATCTATGACATTCCCATCGCCCGGATCACGGCGCAGTATCTGGCGTATGTCGAAACGCTGAAACATCTCGACGTGGACGTGGCCGCCGAGTTTATCTACATGGCATCGCTGTTGATTCACATCAAGAGCAAAATGCTGCTGCCGCGAGACCCTGACGAGGTCCCGGGACAATTAGACGATCCGCGCGAAGAACTCGTACAGCGTCTTTTGGAGCATGAAAAATTTAAGAATGCCGCGCAGATGTTAATGCAAAAGCAACACGTGGAAGATGCGGTGGTCAGCAATCCCGCGCTGTGGGAATTCAAGGACGCGGAAGGCACCGAGCCGGAGTTGGTTGCGGACGTGATTGATCTGGTCCGCACGTTCCAACAAATTCTAGAACGGGCCAAGGACCGTCCGGTACTGCAAGTGGATGAAGACACGGTAACTGTCGGACAGATGATTGAGTTCTTTCGCCGTCGCCTGCTGATGGAAGACCGGCCTATACGGTTAAAGCGTCTGCTGCAGCACATTCACACGCGTACGGCGCTGATCTCGTCATTTCTGGCGCTGCTGGAGTTGGTGCGGCTGCAGGCAATTTTGTTGCGACAAGACAAAGTTTTTGGAGACATCCTGATTAAGAAGCATGCATTGTTCGATACCATAATGGCGGAAGGCGCAAGCATTCGGGATGATTGGAAGTAAAGCAATTGGCAAATAGCAATTAGCAATTAGCCAAAACAGACTGGAAAGTTTTTTCCTAGAGTGGAGGCAAACCCCACGCGAAGCAACTTAGACGAATTGCCCTGGCTATTTGCCAATTGCTATTTGCTAATTGCTGACATTTATGTCCATCAAAGCTAAACTCGAAGCACTCATTTACGCGGCGGATGATCCCATCAGTCTGGACCAGATGGCAGCGCTGCTCCGCGACGATTTGCTGGCGATACAACTCGCGCCCGAACCTGAAAACAGCGCAGCCCATCTTGGCGCCGTGGAGACTGGCACCGAACCGCCCGCGGGCAAACGCGCTCTGGAAAAATCCGAGAAGGCCACGCTGCGGTCGTTGTTAAGACCGGCGCTGGAAGAACTCATCGCCGAATTCAGTACGGAACAGCATGGGATTGAGGTCCGCCAAGTTGCCGGCGGATATCGCATGTCCACCAAGCCGGAGCACCACGACGTGGTGCGGGCATTCTCGAAAAGCCTGAAGCCTCCGGTCCGTCTCTCGCTGCAAGCGTTGGAGACTTTGGCGGTGATTGCTTACAAACAGCCCGTGACCGTCCCGGAGATCAGCGAAATCCGCGGCGTGGATTGCAGCGCTGTGATCGGCACCTTGATCGACCGCAAACTCATCACCACTGCCGGACGAAAAGCCGTGGTCGGACGCCCCATGCTCTACAAGACCACAAAGGATTTTCTCATGCGCTTTGGATTGAAAGACGTAGACGACCTCCCCAGCATCCAGGAATTTGAAAAACTTACAGCCGGCGATGTGCAGGAAGAGCTTTTTGCGTCGCGCGATGTTGCCGTAGCGGATGCAACCGGCGTTCCCGACGCCGATGCCGATGGCGGCACCGAGCAAATGGCGGAAGACACAGCGGAAACACCGCAGAATGTTACCGAGACCAATGTTTCCTCCGACCCTGAGCACGATAAAGCCGACGATCAGGCCGCAGGCCAGGTTGCATCCGAAAGCTCAGGGGGTTAATCCATGGCGATTGAACGCCTGCAAAAGATTATGGCAGCGGCCGGCATTGCTTCGCGGCGTAAAGCGGAGCAGTTGATCACCGAAGGCCGCGTCCCTGTCAACGGCGAGACCGTTTCACAGTTGGGCAGCAAGGCCGACCCGGACACCGATCACATCAAGGTTGACGGCAAGCTGCTGCGCGGTCCTGAGCGCCATATTTATCTTCTTCTGAACAAACCCAAGGGATATGTAACCACGGTCTCTGATCCGGAAAAGCGCCCCACGGTCATGGACTTGATCAAGGGCGTTGGCGAACGCATTTATCCCGTCGGACGTCTCGATTACGCCAGCGAAGGCCTGCTCGTTCTGACCAATGACGGCGAGCTCGCCAACAAGCTGACGAAAGCGGCGTCCCATGTGCCCAAGACTTACATGGTCAAGGTGGCCGGCAAACCGCCCGAGGCGGAGATCGACAAGCTGCGCCACGGAATCAAGATCGGCGCCCGCCCGGAAAAAGGACGCGTAGGCATCAGGCCGGTCCGCACCGCGCCGGCGCAAGTCCGGCTGGTGAAGGAAGCGGCGAACCCCTGGTATGAAGTGACTCTGATCGAAGGTAAGAACCGGCAGATCCGCCGCATGTTTGAAGAGATCGGTTTTCATGTGGAGAAAATCAAACGCATACGCTACGGCCCGCTCACGTTGGATGTGGAGACAGGAGCATTTCGTCAGCTTCATCCCAAAGAGGTTGCCTTGCTGCGCCGCGCTGGGCCGCGACAGGTCCTGCGGACGCCCAAAGAACGTCCCAAGCGACCGAAGGGTCCCGCTGGTAAAAAACCCCATCGCCATTAGTTTTTTACAATCGCGGGCCTGCGAGTTAACGATCCATCACCGGAAAGTCCTCGTTTGCCAATATGTGCTATGTTCGTGATACAAAGACTTTGTAAGCCCAACCCCACCAATGAAAAAGACGGTTCTTGAACTGATTCCGGAGCACATCAAGGCACTCGCTGGATACGTGCCCGGCAAGCACATTCGTGAGGCCCATCGGGAGTCGGGAGTAGCCATGGTGAAGCTGGCCTCCAACGAAAACCCTTTTGGTCCTTCGCCGCGCGCGGTGGAAGCCATTCGCGCCGCCGCTCACGAAGTAAATCTTTATCCGGACAATGACGCCACGGAACTCCGTCTGGCATTGGCTACGCGCCACGGATTGGCGCCGGAGCAAGTGCTTCTTGCTGACGGCTCTCTCGGTATTCTGGACATTGTGGCGCGCACTCTGCTCACGCCGGGCCACAGCTGTATCACCAGCGAGCGATCGTTCATCAGCTATACGATTGTCACCCAGGCCGCGGGTGCGCGCTTGATCACCACGCAGATGACCGATCACGCCTACGATCTGGATCTAATTTCCGCGGCCATTGACGACGTCACTCGGGTCATCATTCTGGCCAACCCCAACAATCCCACAGGCACCATGTTTGACGCGGACGCCTTTGACCGTTTTCTGCAGCGCGTGCCGGACCACGTGCTGGTGGTGCTGGATGAAGCCTACTCCGATTTCGCCGAGTCCTTTGCGGCACAGCACGGTCTCATATATTCGCGCTCTATGGAGCATGTTCGCGCCCAACACACGAACCTGCTCGTACTGCGCACATTTTCCAAGGCCCACGGGCTCGCGGGACTTCGCGTAGGTTACGGCTGCGGACATCCGAAGCTGCTGGAGTATTTTGCGCGCGTGCGCAACGCGTTTTCAGTTACAGGCGTGGCGGAAGCAGCGGCGCTGGCAGCACTCCAGGACGAAGCCCACATCTCCATGACGGTCAAAAACAATCTTGCGGGTGCTGTCTGGCTGATCGATCATTTGTCCGAGCTGGGAATCACCGCCGTTCCCACCAGCGCCAACTTCGTGTACTTTGAAACAGACGAGAATGCCGCGGCGCTGGCGAAGAAGATACAGGCAGAAGGCGTCATCATCCGCCCGTTGGGCGCCTGGGGTATTTCAAACGGAATTCGAGTCACCATAGGTACTCCGGAACAAAATGAACGCTTCCTCAGCGCCGTGAAAAAAGTCATGGCTCCGGCGATGCTTCCGGCAAAGTAAGTCGGTTATCATCTGTTCCAGAGTTCCCGATGGCCACATCCACAATTCTCACCGCAGCCACTACGCTAGGCCGGCGCAATGTGCTGGCAACGTCCGGCATGGTGCTGGTGATGGTCTTTGTGGCGTTCGCGCTCTTCGCTCCCTGGATTGCGCCGCAGAGTCCGTTCGCGATTGACTTGCCGTCGCGCTTACAGCCTCCCAGCGCCGCTCACTGGTTTGGCACCGACGAACTCGGACGCGATATTCTCTCTCGCATCGTCTACGGCGCGCGCATTTCCATGCTGGTAGGAAGCAGCGTGGTTGCCGGTTCACTGCTGCTGGGACTGGTGTTCGGCTCCATAGCCGGATACTACGGTCGCTTTGCCGACAGATTTTTCAACATTGTAGTAATGAACGCCTTCTTGTCCTTTCCCGGAATTCTGCTGGCGATTGCCTTCGTCGCATTTTTGGGGCCGGGCATTTTCAACCTGATTCTTGCCCTCTGCATTGGAGGCTGGGTGGGCTACGCGCGCCTGGTCCGCGGCCAGGTGCTGGCGGTGAAGGAAAAAGAATTTGTGGAGGCCGCGCGCGCTTTGGGCGCCAGCGATTGGCGTATCGTAACGCGGCACATTCTTCCCAACATTATTCAGCCGGTGATTGTGCAGGCAGCCATCGGCATGGCCGGGGCTGTTCTTGCGGAAGCCACCATGAGTTTTCTCGGCCTGGGAGTGCCGCCTCCCACGGCAAGCTGGGGCTCAATGTTGAATGACGCGCGGCTGCATCTTTTTGACGCGCCGCATATGGTGTTCTTCCCTGCGGCCGCTGTGATGCTGGCCGTGCTTTCCTTCAACTTCATCGGCGATGCGTTACGCGACTACATGGACCCGCGTTCGCGCATTGCAGCAGGTCTGTGATGCTCATTGGCGTCATCTCGGACACTCACGGTCTCTTGCGTCCAGAAGCCCTCGCCGCCCTGCGCGGCTCAGAGCATATTCTCCACGCCGGGGACATTGGTTCGCCCAGTATCATTCCCGCCCTGGCGGAGATCGCGCCGGTCACTGCAATCCGCGGCAATGTGGACCGCGAACCCTGGGCGCGGGAATTTCCTGAGACCCAGGTTGTTGAACTTGCAGGATTATCTATTTACATCATTCACGATGGGAACGCGCTCGACCTGAATCCCAAAGCTGCCGGCTTCGCAGCCGTAGTTAGTGGCCACACGCACGAGCCGAAACAAGAAGTAAAGCACGGCGTGCTTTATTTCAATCCAGGCAGCGCCGGACCACGCAGATTCAAACTGCCAGTCAGTTTGGGATTCTTGGAAATTGTCGACGGTGAGATAAGCGCGAGGATTGTAACGATTGGCGTCCCTTGATGACTTAGTTGTGGCGATAGGGTTCCCTCGCTACCGCTCGGGATGTTCAAGAAATCTCACTCCGGAGGCTTGGCCCAGTAATTCTCTCTGGCCAAAATAGTAACGCTCGGTGCATCTTTCACGCGCACGCGGATTTCATGCAGCCCGGGATGAGGCCCCTTCGGCACAAAGCTTAGCAGGTAGCGATTGTGGACATGGTTCGCAAACTCGACCATGTGGTTCTCGAAAGCGCGGTGCGACTTAAACAGTTCATATTCTCCTCCGGTGAGGCGCGCGATCTCTTTGGGCGCATTCTGGCGCATGGCCTGCCGGGCCATCACAAGTAGCTTGATCGCCGCGCCTACTACATCGACAGACTCACCCTTCTTTTCGAGCTTGCCGCGCAGATCGTCGAGCAGGTTGGACGTAGTCGGTGAAAACGCGAGCGTGTAGACCGCAATATTGCTGTTTCCAATCAGCGTAACGACTTCATCGATGTCGCGTATGCTGCCGTGGTCGCGCGTTTCGCTGATCAGGAGCAGGATGCGCAGTCGCTCCTCCGGTTCTTGCTTGAGCAGATTGATCGATGACCCGATCGCATCCAGGATCGCCGCGCCTCCGCCCCCCGGCTGCAGATTTCTCAAATCGTCTTCAACCAGAGTCGCATCCCGGGTAAAATTTCTGGTAATTTCAACCTGGCTGTCGAACTCCACCACGGCAACGCGTGCCGTTCCGAGCGCGAACAACGGGTCCAGCATCGACTTCAGCCCCTGCATCCGAGGAAATTCGTAGGAGGCTCGTCCTCCGCGCTGAATCGCTACGACCAGCGAGATCGGCTGCCCTTCTGTCGCTTCGTCGAGGCGCGCCGGTTGCTCCACGCCGTCGTCTTCAACCAGGAAGTTCTTGGCCTGCAGTCCATACACGATCCCGCCCTGCGGGTCTTTCACCAGCGCCGGAATCAGCACCACATTGGATTGGGAACGGAGAGTGGTTTCCTGAGAAAAAGCAATGCCGCCGAGCAGGACCAAGACGAACAGCGCAAATATCCCAGAGCGCCGCAGACTAACCAGCCTTGCGGTTTTCGCCCAGCACTTCATCCAGCGCATCTGCTAATAGATGCGCCCGTTTCTGATAATCGGTTGCCCCGCTGTCCTGCCTTTTTTTCAGCAGGTGATATTCATCGGCGATATTGAGCGCTGCCAGCACCGCCAGCCGCACAGTGTCGATTGTATTGGTCGCCTCGGCCACGGCGCGCATCTTGGAGTCGACATACTCCGCCAGCTTCAGAATGTACTCCGGATCGGACCCGCGCAGGTTGTACGCCTGATCAAAAATCTCCACCCGCACGCTGGAGTTCTGCGCGTCCTTCACGATCTGATCCTTGGTCGCCGTAGCCATAAACCGTCTCTCCGTAGAGACGTAGCTTGTTACGTCTCTGTTTGCGCAATCCTCAGCTTCTAGCTAGCCTCAGCAATCGACTCGATCTGCTGCAGCATCTTTTCAACCCGGCCGCGGATTTCCTCCCGCTCTTTCTTCAACTGCACCGCTTCACGTCGCAGTCGGACCAGTTCCTCTTCGCGGTCTTCCATCTGCTGCCGCAACCGCTGCGCATCGCGCTCGGCCACAGCCTGGGCTTGCCGCGCCGCTTTGTACATCTCTATGGTGCGATAAATCTTGTCCTCGAGCGCCTGAAAATCGTCCGCCGGAACCTGATCCGCCACCTGTTCCACCGCATTCAAAGCCATGATTGCACTCTTCCCCAGAGAGATTTCTGGAACTTCCTCGCAGTATACTCCACATTTTTGTGGACAACTCAGCCGATTGGTCCGCCCTTACCGGGGCAGGCATCATCGCGTTTGGCTTATAATCCTTCCTGCCAACAGGCTCGAACCAGGAGGTCAGAACTATGAAGCACCTAGCCTATCTCACCCTCGGATTGTTCCTCACGCTGGTTGCCCTTCCATCCCGGAGCGCGGCCAAGACGAAAGTCGAACTCAAAGATGCTCAGGGAAAAGCTGTCGGAGAAATCAATGTCTGGGATGAGGGGCCGGGCGTGGCGCTCGAACTCAAGCTCCACGACCTGACTCCCGGAGAGCATGCCATCCACTTCCATGCGGTTCCGAAATGCGAGGGGCCCGACTTCAAATCGGCGGGCGGACACTTCAATCCCGAGAGCAAAAAGCACGGGTTCGATAGTCCTGACGGCCATCACGCGGGGGACATGAAGAACTTCACCGTTGGCGCTGATGGCAAAGCCAATGTCAAACTGGAAGATGGCGACGTGACCCTCAAAGACGGACCGCATTCGTTGCTGAGCAGCGGCGCCGCCATCGTAGTCCATGCCAAAGCCGACGATTACAAGACCGACCCGTCAGGCAATTCAGGAGACCGCGTGGCCTGTGGAGTGATCACGAAGTAGCTTATGTGGTGACAGCCGCCTCGGCTGTCAGGTTTTGCAAGGCTCCGAGGGCATCAGTCGTTATGCAGTCGCCCCGACCCGCAGCTTCGCCAGCCTGCGCGCCGCCTCGTCCAGCGTCTCCGGCTTCTTGCAGAACGCGAACCGCACCTGCTTCGCCCCATCTCGCGGATCGCGATAGAAACTCGATCCCGGCACGCAGGCCACGCCAATCTCCTGCACCAGGTATTTCGCAAACGCCACGTCGTCCTTGTAACCGAACGCGGAAATATCGGTCATCACGTAATACGCACCGCGCGGACGGAAGCACTGGAAACCGGCCGCTGTCAGCGCGGGCATGAGGTGGTCGCGCCGAACCCGGTATCCCTTGGCCAGATTTGCGTAATACTCCGCCGGCAAGCTTAACGCCGCGGCCCCGGCTTCCTGCAGCGGCGCAGGCGCGCCCACGGTCAGAAAATCGTGCACCTTGCGGATCGCATTGGTGATTTTCTCCGGGGCAACCGCCCAACCGACGCGCCATCCCGTCACGCTGTAGGTTTTCGACATGCCGTTAATCGTCACGGTCCGCTCGCGCATTCCCTCGAGCGATACGATCGAAATGTGCTCGGTCCCTTCATAGAGAATGTGCTCGTAGATTTCGTCGGTAATCGCCAGCACATCGAACTCGACGCACAGATCGCGAATCAACTCCAGTTCACGACGCGTGAACACCTTGCCCGTCGGATTGTTCGGCGTGTTGAGAATGATCGCCTTGGTATGCTTGTCGAACGCGCGACGCAGTTCCTTTTCGTCAAACGTCCACTCGCCGCCGTCGTCCTTCGGAGGACGCAGTTTTACGAATTTCGGCTTCGCCCCGCTCAGAACCGAATCCGGTCCGTAGTTTTCATAGAAGGGTTCGAAGATCACGACTTCATCGCCCGCATTGCAAACTGCGAGCAGAGTCGAAATCATCGCCTCGGTCGACCCGCAACACACGGTGATCTCTTTCTCCGGATCGACCGTGATCCCCTGCCACACGCCCATCTGGCGCGCAATAGCATTTCGCAGATCCTTAGCTCCCCAGGTGATGGCGTATTGATTCACATCGGCTGCAACTGCCCGCTGCGCAGCCTGCTTGACCTCCGCCGGGGCGGGGAAGTCCGGGAAACCCTGGGCCAGATTGACGGCGCCATGCAGCATCGCCTGCCGCGTCATCTCGCGGATGACCGACTCGGTGAAGTGCCCGACTTTGTCGCTGAGAAAGTGTTTGCCCGAAGTTATGGGTGCCCCATTTCTCGCGTCCTTTGCGAGAAGTGGGGATTTGGGAGGCTCAAGAGGAGAAGACCTCCGAGAGACCGGAGTTTTTCCGGCCCTTTTGCGTTTGGTCGAAGTGCGGTCTGCCATAGCAGGCAGACTAGCACAGCCTCGACAAACCACGGAGTCATCCTGACCGGAGCCGTTCTTCAGGCGAAGGGAAGGATCTCGCATGCCGACTAGCAGAGCGTATGGAACGTTCAACGCGAGATCCCTCGCCCGGCTGAAGAACGCCGGTCTTCGGGATGACGCCTTTCAATAGATCCTATTTCGTCACGGTTTGAATCCCACACTCTGCCACAACTCAGCGGTGTGGAACATGGTTCCGTTGGTGATCACATCCTCGACGTTGCGGATCTTGTGAATGTCGTCCAGAGGATTGCCGTTGACCAGAATCAGGTCGCCGCGTTTTCCCTTCTCGACGGTGCCAGATTCCTTCTCGATCCCCATGGCCCGCGCGGGCACGCTGGTCGCCGCCTGAATCGCCTCCATGGGAGTAAATCCAGCCTGTACGTACAACTCGATCTCACGGTGAAGGCTGTGCCCCGGAACCGTCTGATCGGTGCCGGCGACCACAGGAATTCCCGCCCGGTGCAGCGCTCCTACGATCTCCAATTCCTTCTCGTACACTTTTTCGCCAATTTCCGAGCGGTCGGTCGGAGGGGCCACGTCAGCAAGTTGCTGGGCGAGTTCGGGAGCGACCTTGTTTACGCCCGGCTCAAAGCTGGCAGGCGGTTTGGCAGTCGTCGCGGTGAAAAATTCCATCAGCGCGATGGTTGGATCGACCACCGTGTGATGCTCTTTCAGGAACGCCAGCGCCCTCTTGGCTTCCGGCGATTCGAGATCGATGTTCGCGCCCGCTTTATAACGATCCAGGCGGCTGGCCCCTTCGGGAAGCGGCGCCTTCATGATGTCGGCAATGTAGCCGATGTGGTTGATCTGGTCCTGCCCCGCTTCAATCGCCTGATACGCGTTCAAGCCTTCGGGGATGTGCCCCGTCACGGTCATGCCCAGGCGATGCGCTTCGTCAGCGACGGCATTCAATTCTTCAAGCTTCACCGAACTGTAAATTTTCATCTGCTGGAAACCCGCCGCGTGGTAGCGGTCGGTCCAATCACGTGCCTGCGCCGGCGTGTCGACGCGTTCGACGCCGATGGTGTAGGTGCTCGATCCGTCAACAACGCCCGCCAACAGCAGCCGCGGACCTAGGCCGCGTCCTTGCGCGATAGCGTCGCGCACGGCGGTGATGAATTCGAACTCGTTGCCACAATCGCGCACCGTGGTTACGCCCGCCGCCAGATAAATTGGTCCCCACTCGACTTGCTCGAAGTGCGCGTGCATGTCCCAGAGGCCAGGCAGAATGGTCTTGCCCTGCGCGTCCACGACATTCGCATGGTTGGGAATCTTTACTTTGGATCGCGGGCCAACAGCGACGATGCGCCCGTTATGAATCACGACCACTGCGTCGGGAATCGGGGCAGCGCCCGTACCGTCAATCAACGTCCCGCCAACGATGGCGAGGGTCGACGCGCGGCTGCCCGAAATGCCTTTGGAAAGTTCGGCCAGCGCGCTCATGCCGTCAGTTCCGGCGCGTCCCACCAAATCGCCGAGAGCGCTTTCGTAGCCCTCGCGAATGGCTTCGAAGTGGTCGAACTCGGCATCGGTCGAGACGGCCGCGACCAGATTGCGATTCGCGTCAAACCACAGCGTCTCGCGTCCCCAGATCAAGCCCTCGATCGTATAGCGATCGAGTTTCTCATCTTTCGCGCCGTCTTTGCCGGTGATGTGAATCGTGTCCTGCCCGCGAGGTTCCACTTTCACACTGCCGCTCGGAAGCGTCGCCAGTTGCGCCGGAGATCCGTGGGTGGCCCAGTAGCGAACCATCAGCATCTGCATGGTCGCCGGAGCATATCCCGCAATCGTGAAGAACGGCCCCGTGGGCGGAGCGAGCTCGCTTTGCTTGTCGCGGGTGCGGAAGTGAACCTTGCCGGCGTCGAGGGTCACGGCCTCGTCGATCGAAACACTGCGCGCGGTTTGTCCTTTGATTTCGAATGCCTGCGGAGTCAGGTCAGCAGCGCCGCGAAAAGTCGCCGAGAGAGGAACTGGCGTGCCACGGTCAGTGAACTTGAAATCGACTTTCACCGCGAGCGAGTCGCCATCGCGCCGGATCTCGTATGTTTCCTGGCCGATCGGCTGTTCGAACTTGTGCAGCGTGAACTTGCCCTGCTCAACGATGGCAGAGGTGTCTTGGCTCGCGGGTTGTTGCGCACGCGCCTCTGGTGAAACCGAGGAGACAAGGACAGCAAGGCAGAGGAGTATCCAGACTTGTTTTCTCATGTCGGAAGAAACTCAATCGCGGCGCTGAAAGCGCTGCCTACCCAGAAAGCAGGAATGTTTTGTACCCCTACTTCTTCACCACAATCCCCAACTCGCGCAACTGCTTCTCGCTGACCGGAGTCGGCGCATCTACCATCAGATCCACCGCGCGCGCGGTCTTCGGGAAGGGAATCACTTCGCGCAGACTCTCGGCCCCCGCCAGAATCATCACGATGCGGTCCAGCCCCAGCGCAATCCCTCCGTGCGGAGGCGTGCCATACTCCAGCGCTTCCAGAAAGAATCCAAAGCGCGACTTGGCCTCTTCTTCCGTCATGCCCAGAGCGCGGAAGATTTTGCTCTGAATGTCCTGACGGTGGATACGAATCGAGCCCGAGCCCAGTTCCGTGCCATTCAGCACCACGTCGTAAGCCAGCGCCCGCACCGCGCTCAGCGGTGACTGCGGATCATTCACCGACTCTACACCTGCTTCCAGCAGGCTCATGTCCTGCTCGTGCGGCGAAGTAAACGGATGGTGCGCCGCCATCCACTGCTTCTCGCCCTCGTCCCACTCGAACATGGGGAAATTCGTGACCCATATAAAACGGAAATCCTTCGCAGGATCGCCGGACTTCTTGAAAATTCCGTGCCGCTCGGAATATTTTTGCGCCAGCGCCAACCGCAGCAGTCCAGCGGATGCATAGATCGCGAGTTCGGCAGGAGTGACTTTGCGGTGTGAGGGCATCGCGGTCTGCGGCCCGGCCTGTGCCGACCCGGCCACCAGCACGATCAGGTCGCCTTCCTCCATCCCGATCTTCTTGGCGATCGCAGCCGCGGCTTCTGGATACTTGTTCCCGATACGCTTGAAGTCCTCGTAAACTCTGGCTCCGCCCTTGGAGTGGAACATCGGCTTGATGTCGTCGCGTTCCTTGCGCGACAACTCGCCGACCTTCGGCGTGCGGATCGCGATCACCGGCAGATTCGCATTCATCGCCAACTCCTGCAGATTCGCAGCGGTGAAGCACTCGCGCACGTCGGTAAACGCGGGCAGCCGCAAATCGGGCTTGTCGATGCCATACAACCGAATGGCCTCGTCATAGTCCATGCGCGGAAAGGGCGTCTTGATTTCATTGCCTGCAGCCGCGAACGCCGCGGTCAGAAATCCCTCAACCACTTCCCACACGCGCTCCGCCTGCGGATACGACATCTCCAAGTCGATCTGGGTGAACTCCGGCTGGCGGTCGGCGCGCAGGTCCTCGTCGCGGAAGCAGCGCACAATCTGAAAATATTTGTCGAATCCCGAGATCATGAGGATCTGCTTGAACATTTGCGGCGACTGCGGCAGCGCGTAGAACGTTCCCGGCTGCACGCGGCTGGGAACCAGGTAATCGCGCGCCCCCTCCGGCGTGGACCGCGTCATGAACGGGGTCTCAATCTCGAAGAATCCCTGCCCCGAAAGATAATCGCGGATCGCTTTGGCTACCTTGTGCCGCAACTCAATGTTGAATTGCATCACGTCGCGGCGCAGGTCGATGTAGCGATATTTCAGCCGCGTCTCTTCATTGGTGAGTGCCGTGTCCGATGGCAAGAACGGCGGCAGCTTCGACTCATTCAGAATGCGTAGCTCTTCCGCCACCAATTCGACTTCGCCCGTTGGCATGTTCGGGTTGATGGTGCTGGCATCGCGTAGCCTCACTGTGCCGGTCACCGCGATGACGTATTCGTTGCGCAGAGTTCCAGCTTTTTCGTGGATTGCCGCGTCGCGATCGGCATTGACCACAACCTGCGTCACGCCTGTGCGGTCGCGCAGATCGATGAAGAGCAGGCTCCCGTGGTCGCGCCGCTTGTTGACCCATCCCATGAGCACGGCTTTCTTGCCGGCGTCGGACGCGCGCAGCGTCCCGCACATATGAGTCCGTCGTAAATCTCCTAAGAAATCGAGCAAGGTATATCCTTCACACTAAAAATTAGGGCGGAATGCCGAAGCACAAGATTATAAACGGTCTTTCTTGTGAAGAACTTGCGGCGCCGAGAAACCAGAGCGTTCGTTTTCCGGAATCAAGCCCGAAATTCACTGAAATCGATGTCCTCCCGGCTATCCCAACTCCGCGCTCGGCATCTACTATTGAAAGGATGACCGCAGCCCGACCCCGCGACGAAATGCCGCAACCCGCGCCCGTTCCGCGGCTTCTGGTCGAGCTGCCTTCATGGCCCCGCGTCTTCTTCGGCAACCTCCGCGATCTAGTCTTTCCGCGCCGCCTTCCTGCGCTCGAATTGCGTTCCGCCCCCGCGCCTTTTTGGCCAGACGTGTTCGTGACGCGCCCGCTTCCCTGGGCTCGATTTCTCCAGTCGGTCGTCTATCACGCCGTTGCGTTCGCGCTGCTGATCGGATTGACCCGCTTCTTTGCGCTGCAACCCCAAGTGGTGGCGATGCCAACGTTCGACCACTCGCAAGTGATCTATTACCAGCCGTCGGAATATCTTCCGCCCCTCGATACCCGCACAGAGTCATCGGGGCGGCCGCAGAAAGCGGATCCTGAATTCTCGCGCCAGCCGATCATTTCTCTGCCTCCTGAAGCCGATAACCGATCGCAGACCATCGTGACACCGCCCAACGTCAAGCTGAAGCGCGACGTCGCCCTGCCCAACATTGTGGCGTGGTCCGACAAGCGGGAGCAGCCGCGGCTCGCCATCCCCGATGTTCCGTTAACGCCCGCCGCAGAGATTTCGCGGATCACTCCCCAGATGGAGAACTCCGTCGTAGCTCCGCCGCCAGACCTGCGTGCTTCGAACGCGGCCGCTTACCAGGCTTTGCAACCTGCGATCGTCGCGCCTCCGCCGAGTGTCGAGACCGCATCTGCTCGTCCCATCGGCGACTTGAACATCGGACAGAGCGCGGTAATCGCGCCTGCTCCCCAACTCCCGGTTGCCGAACAGCGCACTGCTCCCGGATCGCGATCTTCCGGCGTTGGCGGCGCTCCGCAAGTCGTTCCTCCACCCCCGTCGGTTTCTGCCGCAGGATCCTTCGGAGCGTCTTTTGGAGAGCCCGGCCGTGTCATCGCACTGAGTCTGCACCCCGCTGTGGGCGCACCCCCAGACCCACCTGCCGGGAACCGCCGCGGTGCCTTCGCTGCCACGCCCGAGGGCCATCCCCGAGCGTCCGGCTCGCCCGGCGCCACCGGCAACGGCGGCAATAAAAAAAGCGGAAGCGGATCGTCGCGAAAGGGAACGGGTGACTTACCGGCGGGACTTTACGTCGGAAGCGCGGCGGCGAAGACTTCGCCCGTGGCGGGCGAATCTGGCACGGCGTCGACCAATTCGGTCAATCCAAATCTCAGGGCGAGCATCCCGCCGCCCCGCGTGACCGGCACACCGCCGCGTCCGGCGCCGCCCGGCGACTCGGCGAAACTCTCCGAAGCCGAACGCTCCGTTTTCGGAAACCGCAAATTCTATTCCGTCACACTCAACATGCCAAACCTGAACTCGTCTGGAGGCAGTTGGGTCATCCGCTTCGCTGAACTCGCTCGCGACTACAGCAGTCATGACCTGAGCAATCCCGACGCGCCCGCCGACCTCTCCCAGCCGATGGCCACGCGCAAGGTCGATCCCAAATATCCCATTCAGCTCATGCGGGAGAACGTGGCCGGCACGGTGATCCTGTACGCGGTCATCCACGCCGACGGCACAGTTGGGAACGTCCGCATCCTGCGCGGCGTCGATGACCGCATCGACCAATACGCCAGCCAGGCAGTCGCGCAGTGGCAGTTCCAGCCCGCTACGAAGAACGGCTCTCCCGTTGACGTCGAGGCGACGTTCCAGATTCCGTTTAAGCCGGCGCGGGTGGGGACGAATTTCTAGTTCTAGGGCGTCGCTCGCGTCCGCGTGGAGGGGCCGATCCCTTCCTCAGCGTCCGGCGCCCTTGCGCTTCTCCAGCGCCGAGTAAATCGCAGGATCAGTGCACACTTCGTAGTACTTCCGATCGGTCCATCCCTTCACTGAGAAGTCGGCAGCGTCGATCCGCGGAATCCGGCTCTGGCGCACTACAATCTTGCGGAAAATGTCGCGATCCACCGGCACCGTAGCGCTGAAAAGGTGGTACTCCCCTTTGTCCGACGAAGCCAGCGACGGTGGCAGCTTCACTTTAAGAGGCTCGAGCGTGATCTCTTTCTCCAACTTGCGGAAGGCGGTTTCATTCATGCGGATACCGCCCAGGTTGAAGCTCAGAATCACATCTTCGGGGTTGCCATTCTCGTCCAGTTCCGCGGCCTGAAACGCATAGACGTGGAATGGCCCCGCCTGCGGTTCCATCACCTTGCGTGCTCGCTTGTTGCACGACGACAACCGGTCACTCTCGTTCAGCGCTTCCGAAATCATGATCTGGTGCTCGCCGTCCATCAGGTACAGCGGCGCCGAATCCTGCGCCGTAATGCCCAGGCCTAACTCCAACTGGGGCATGCCTGAGCGCTGCATCAGTTCGTTGTACCCGCGCACGATCTCAATGATCTCGCGCGCCAGCACGCACATGCGGCTCACCGCCAACCCGGGCTCGCCCTCGCGCTCCAGAATTGCCAGGATGATGGCGTCGCCTTCCAGAAATACTTTCTGCGCGCCGTACTTCTCCAGCAGCTTGTTCACCGGATCGTAGAAATTCAGGCTGAAGTACGACGCCGGATTCAGCCCCTTCTCCATCATCGTCCGCGTCAGCCGCGTCGAGTCGCGCACGTCGGCCTTGAGGACCACGTGTCGCAGCACTTTCTCCGAATCGGTTCCTCCCTGTTCCTCGGGAAGCAGAAACTCGTAGAGAGTCCCGTTCACCCGCGACAGCTCCTGCAACCGTTCGTTGCCCACCAGGTTTACGGAATCCAAAGCCGCGTTTAAAATCTCGAGCCGCCGCAGATCGCGGTGATAGTGGAAGAAGTCTCCCAGGAACCGCGCCGCTACTTTTGCCCGCTCGGCCCCGCGGCAACTGGCGACCTTGGCCACCGCCGCGTACAGGCTGTTCGGCGAAAGTCTGCCCTCCTGAATCATGCGCTCGACCCGGTCACATTCCGTCCGGTCGATCAGCGCATTCTTCAGCTGCTGCGCATTAATGCGGGGCGCGTATTCGCTCAACAAGGGCACGACGTGATACGAAGCGATCACGTTTTCCATGACGCGCTCGTCTTCCAGCAGCCGCACCCACTCCGCTAAGCGCTCCTGCTGGGCCAGCCCTTCGTCCGAATCTTCCGGGGTCCCCGTTCCCACGAGTTCACGCGCGTTCTCTGGGACATTCATCCAGGAATCGAGGGTCTCCGCGCTGACCTCTTCGCCATATTGCGAACGCAGAAAGCTCGAGACCACCTCCCGCATCCGGCCGTAGCGGTCCGGATCGCGGTCCCAATTCCCCAGCATGACGTAATGCTCGGCGCACAGGTAGTCGTCACGCCCATCTTCGGAGAACAGCAGCCGGTTCAGAAACAGCGGATACGTGAAATAGCTGCCTCCGCTGGTCTCTTCCCCGAACAGCGACCGCCGGGTGCGCGCCAGTGTGCTCTTCTCGACCTCACGTAGCGTTTCAAAAATTTCCTGCCCCGCCTTGCGCAGGATGATTCTTTTGCGTACCTGGAACGCCGCCAACCGTTCGCGGTACTCGTGCGCCTTGCCCTGCCGCATGTTGTCGTAGCTCTTCAGCAGTACGCGGCAGCGCTCCAGCACCTGCGAAAACTGCAGGTTCATCTCCGCGCGCAGAAACTTGGTGACCGCCAGCCGCGCCAGCAGATCGACCGACAGCTTGAATTCTTTCTTGGC
>PLJN01000197.1:0-4709 GCA_003140235.1 Acidobacteriaceae bacterium | reverse complement strand
GCCGACAACAATCCTTCCAACTCTCCGTGCCGCGCGATCAACCGTGCAATGTGCGCCCGCGCCAGCTCCACAAACTTCGCGCTGAGCACCACATCGTGCCGCAGGTTATCGACCCCGACCGAGATTCCATCGAGCGAGACGAAGGGCGTGGAAGCAGCCAGATTCGGCGGCGCCGGTTTATCCGGCGCTCCACCCAGTCGAAAAATAGGAATTCGCGGCATTCCTGAGTCAGGAGTCTATTCGGAAGTTGCTGATTTCAAACGGACAGGTCGAGGTTAGCATGCGGAGGACTGCCGCTAAAGTTACCTAGGTTACCGGCTTAACTCGTTGATTTTGTTTGTCACAAACGATGGAAGCATCGATGCTCATGTGGGGACAGCCGCCATCGGCTGTCCTGCCGGGCAAGGCCCGGCGGCTGCTCGGAGATGCGACGAGGAAGAATGCCGCGAGGAAACACCGCTAGTCGATATTCGCGCCCGCTACTGACTCTTCGTCCGCGCCGCCTCAAACTCATCGCCCTTCTGCCATCCCACCAGCTTCGGAAGACTTGCGGCTTCCCATCCCAGAGCAAATCCAAACCGCGCCATCGCCGAATCCCCCACGAAATCCATCTCCGGATGATATTCATCACTGGGCTGGTGATAATGCTTCTCGACGTAATCGCGCTCCTGCTCGAGCCCCCAGGCCTCGGTGTGCCCCTTATACTTCATGCCTTCGTTGATCGAAAACGACGGAATGCCCACCCGCGCTAGGCTGAAATGATCGGAGCGGTAGAAGTGTCCCGCCTCGGGCCGCGCGTCCGGACGAATCGCCAGCCGGAACTCCTTCGCCGTCGCCTGCACTGACGGATAGAAGTCCGTCCGCTCCGCCCCGGAGACTTCCACTTCCTCGGGTGCCCCGAGCGGCTTCACGTCGTCATAGTTCAAATCCAGCGCAATCTTTCCCGCCGGAATCGGCGGATGCTTCCCCAGGTACTCCGACCCGAGCAGCCCTTGTTCCTCAGCGGTGACTGCGGCGAAGATAATCGACCGCCGCGGCTTCTGCGCCGCCGTTCCGAAGGCCCGCGCTACTTCCAGCAGGATGCCGCATCCCGTGGCGTTATCTTCGGCGCCGTTGAAAATGTTGTCTCCCGGCATATCTGGACGAACGCCGAAGTGATCGTAGTGTGCGGTATACATCACGGCTTCGTCTGCCATCTTGTGATCCGCGCCCGGCAGAATCGCCACCACGTTGTTCGATTCAAAATTCCGGACCTTGCTCACCATGTGCGCCTTGAGCTTCGCCCCCAGACTTACGGGATGAAAGTCCTTCGTCTGCGCATCTTTCAACATCTTTTCCAGATTCATACCCGACGCCGAAGCCAGCCTCGTCGCCACATCCAAATGGATCCACGACGCCACCTTCAGCGCCGGTCCTTCCAGCTTCAGAAACGACTTCTCGCCGGAATTCGAGTTCCGCACCACTTCCCACGGATAGCTCGCCATCTGCGTTTGGTGGACCAAGATCACTCCCACCGCGCCCTTGCGCGCCGCCTCTTCGTACTTGTAGGTCCAGCGNNTAGGTGAGCGCCTTGCCCTTGAAGAACTTGGGATCGTCTGAAGGCGGCTCGTTCACCAGCATCAGCAGGACTTTGCCTCGCACGTCGAGACCCTTGTAGTCGTCCCAGCCATACTCCGGCGCCTCAATTCCATACCCCACAAAAACGATGTCCGCATCCACGTCCGACTGCGCCTGCTGCGTCTGGTCGTAGGCGACATATTCGTCAAGCGGCTTCAGATTCATGGTCTCGCCCTTCTTCGGAACGAGAGAAAACGTGGTCTCCGGCAGAGTCGTGATCCCCACCAGAGGAACCTTTTGCATATAGGTGCCGTGATCGCCGGCCGGCTTCAGCCCGTATTCAGCAAACTGGGTGGCGATATATTCCGCCGCAATGTCGCCCCCGCGCTGCCCCGTTCCTCGTCCCTCCAGCAGGTCATGCGACAGATAGCGCACGTGCCAGCGAATGTGCTCCGGAGTGATCGTCTCCAGCGCCACGAATGCCGGGCCCGGCAGCTTTACCGAGGGCGCGCTCTTTGCGCCCTTCGAGCCCCCAGCACCCGCGCCATCGGCCCATGCGAACAGGCTGGCGCACACGATCAGACAGGCTGAAACAATTCTCAGCTTTCCTTGCATAAACAGGTCTCTCCCCCAAAACCAAGCGGCGCGCTTGCTGGAAGCCTTTTTTCTGTAGGTCTACAGGAATTGTAAAGGAGGCCTCGCCGAGGTTGGACGAGAACTGACGCCCTCGACCGCACGAGAGTCCACCCACTCTCGGAACAAAGCACCCGCCCGGACGTGTCCAGATGCGCGGGCTTACTCGCTGTGGTGAGCTTGGTATCCTTGGGTGGGGTAATTGCTTGTGTGGGGACGGGCGCCTTCGCCCGTCCGCCGAGCGGCAGCTCGGCGATTTGTTAGCCACCGGCCCGGCGGCTAGTTTTTCGACCCTCAACCCGCGCGGAAATCCCGCACATCTTCGCCCGGCTTGAACATCACTGCCGGAGCAATCTCTCCCGCCGTGGCCATCCTGCGATTGATCTCTTCAAAGTCCGCCTTGAGCCAGCCTACGCTGGAAACCT
The DNA here is from genome assembly GCA_003140235.1 of Acidobacteriaceae bacterium. Lineage (GTDB taxonomy): Bacteria > Acidobacteriota > Terriglobia > Terriglobales > Acidobacteriaceae > Angelobacter. The sequence goes on along the minus strand of PLJN01000197.1, from coordinate 2,094 downwards.
CAATCTCCCCATCCTGTGCGACCCAGAAGATGGTGGGGACGTTGGTCAACCCATAGGCGTTCGAAGCTGGGTAAGAACGCGTGTCATCGAGTAGCACGGGAAACGAGATCCCGAATTCCTTGTTAAACGCTGCCGTCTCCTTGGCATCGTTCTGGGAAATGCCCACCAGCGTGACGCCCTGGCCCTCGTAGGCTTGATGCAATCTCTCGAACAACGGCAGCGCATACTGGCACGTCGGACACGAGACCTTGAAAAACACCAGCACCACCGGCCGGTGCGCGAGTTCGTCACTCAACGAGAACCGCTTCCCATCCAAAGTCTTCAAATCAAACTCCGGCGCCTTCGCCCCAATGGTCAATGCCGCCATCTTTCGTCCTCCGGTTCGTCCTTGCAATAAGTGCCGCAGCCAGCGCATAACCTGCCAAACCGCTTCTACTTTAGATGACGCAACCGGCCTTTCGGATGGGGAGGACTGATTCCCGCTTTCCGCAGAATTTTCCGCGCCAGCCCCGTAAGCGCAACCCGCGACAATCTCTCCGCCGGAATCCATTTGCCTTCCTCCTGTGAGGCCGCAGCCACTCGCCAAACCCGTACGGTGTAGTCCGTTACCGTGATCGAATGTTTGAGCGTGAAGCAGGCATCGGCATGGTCACCGTTTTTTGTTTTTGGGTGGCGCAGCGCTTTCAGCGCTGCGATCTTGCCTGCCCCGTTGGGCCGGGCTTTAGCCCCTGGGGCACCTCCATTCACCTCAGGTAACTCCCACATCCCCGCCATCAGCCGCGCGTTGTGCGCTCTCTGCACCAGAAATACCGCGTCCTCGCGGAGAGCCAGAACGTAATGAATCTCCCTCTTCTTCTGTCGCGACTTCTTTGCCGATCCCTCTAACTCCCCGCGCGTCGCGCACAACTCCACCACCGGGCAAGTCAGGCATGCCGGTGCCCGCGGCGTACACACGGTCGCACCCAGCTCCATCATCGCCTGATTGAAATCTCCCGGACGTGCCCGATCCAGCAACGTCTCCGCTGCCAGCCAGAATTCCTCCCCGACCAGCCTCTGCCCAGAAAACCGCTGCAGCACCCGCTCCACATTCCCGTCTACAACCGCGACCGCCTCGCCAAATGCAATGCTGGCAATCGCCGCCGCCGTATAGCGCCCCACTCCGGGCAACTCCCGCAATCCCTCCGCTGTTTCTGGAAACTTCCCTCCCCGTTCCCGCACCACAACCTTCGCTGCCGCGTGCAGCATGCGTGCCCGCCGGTAATATCCCAGGCCGCTCCATACAGCCAACACGGAAGCCTCCCGCGCACGCGCCAGCTTCTCCACCGTAGGAAACCGCCGCAGAAACTCGTGATAGTGCACAATCACCGCCGCCACCCGCGTCTGCTGCAGCATGATTTCGCTCACCCAGATGCGGTACGGATCGCGAGTCCCGCGCCACGGGAGTTCGCGATGATGCAGATCGTACCAGCGCAATAAGGCCCGGCGAAACGCGGCTATGTTCTTGCCATCTGTTGCAGTCGGATGGAGGCGCGTCTCGACAGGGATGTTGGATGCCCTCTTCATTATGTGTGCTGAAGTATGTGCTGAAGTATGTGTGCTGAATTATGGTGTGCTGACGCTGTGCGCGATGACGACCCAGCCTTTTTTTTGCTGTTGCCAAACCGTCATCATGTGCTGCGGCGCCGAGGGCAACGATTGCGTATTCCCAGCGCCGTTAGAGATGCCTCCATTCAGCGTGATCGTGTAAGCTACCACCACAGTCGATCCGTTCAATTCCGTCTTCAAATCGCCAATCGCAAAGTCTTTCAGCTGCCAACTGCGATACTGATCGAGCGTAGCCGAACGGTCGAGCGTTCCCGCAGGCCCTACTCCCGAATAGTTCGAAGCGATAGCGCGCTCCACCTCGATCCAGTTTGCGGACTGCACGTTTTTCCAGAAGATTCGCTCCAAACCCTCTCCACCCGTCGCCTCCGCCATAGTGCGCGCCGGTCGCTCGCCATAGAACGTGCAGGCCGGCGCAAACGTGAGCGCCATGATCAGTACCGGCATCCTCAGTGACATCGGAAGTGACATCAAAAGAAAAGAAGACGATTT
>PLJN01000095.1:32600-32737 GCA_003140235.1 Acidobacteriaceae bacterium | reverse complement strand
GTCATTCCCATGTGGTAGTTGTTGTAAATGTCCCAGAGCCCGTCATTGACCACCGAGTCGACGATCTGCGCATTACCCAAGCGATATCCCTTGCGCGCTTGAGGAAGAAGATAAGGCGCGTTGGTCATCGACTCCAT
>PLJN01000095.1:0-32595 GCA_003140235.1 Acidobacteriaceae bacterium | reverse complement strand
AATCCGGAGCCGCAAACCTTGTTAATGGTCAGCGCACCGACCGCCGGAGCGAGTCCGCCATTGAGCGCCGCCTGCCGCGCCGGATTCTGCCCGAGCCCCGCCGCAATCACCAGGCCCATAATACATTCGTCAACCTGCTCAGGCTTGACGTTAGCGCGCTTCACCGCTTCGCGCACAGCGATGGCGCCGAGTTGCGTTGCGGAGAAATCCTGCAAGCCACCCTGAAATTTTCCGATCGGCGTACGCACTCCGCTGATAATGACCACGTCTTCCATGGAGATCTCCTTAGGCGATTGCAAACTCTTTATTATAAGATGGCGCAGCGCACCTGCGCGCTTCAATGTCCTTCATGGAAACTGGACCGCAACCCACGATTGATGTTTCATCGCCAACCGAACCTGTCGTTTCGCCGGACAAACAACTATTGGCGCCGGTCTGGCACACGATCGCGCTGATTGCGTTGATGCTGTTCAATTCATTCGGAACGGCCGCACTGCTGCCGCGTTCTATCGGACACGCCATTTCCGCGTCGCCGCATGCCCGGCTCTATGTGTATGGCTTCACGGTGTTTTTTGAGTTCCTCCTGCTTTTTCTGGTGTGGATTGGCCTGCGCCTCAAACGCGTAACCTTTCGTGAACTCATCGGCGGACGATGGAAAACTCCTGAAGATTTTTTGCTGGATGTTGGCATTGCCATTGGATTTTGGGTTGTCGCGTTGTTTGTACTTGGCGGCCTGGCCTATTTGCTTGGGTTGACGCACCCTTCGCCGACCGACGAGGTGACCAAACGCATGAGTGCGCTTGCCCCGCACACGCGATGGGACATTGGAGTGTGGATCGGCCTCAGCATCGTGGCGGGATTTGCGGAAGAGATTATTTTTCGCGGATACCTGCAACGCCAGATCGCCGCGATCTCCGGCAAGTTTTATCTTGGACTCATCGCTTCAGCAGTTATTTTTGGAGCGGGGCATGGTTACGAAGGTGCGCGTCGCATGTTGCTGATCGCCGTGTTCGGTTTGATGTTCGGATTACTCGCGCACTTCAGAAAAAGTTTGCGCCCGGGAATGATGGCGCACGCCTGGCATGATGCTCTTGTCGGAATCGCATTGCGATTTTTGCCCAAGTGACGAACACTTCTGGCGGAAGAACTTCCTCGATGGTCGTCGGTCATCACCTGCAACCAACATTGACATCAATTTTTTTCTTGACTTCGAATTTCAATCACTCTATACATTCATCAGTCGCGGTTTTTCAAGCCGCGCATCCATGAACAATGGAAAAGGGAGAATAGAACTATGGCAACCAAGAAAAAGGCAAAGAAAAAGGCCGCTAAGAAAAAGAAATAAGGCCTTTCAATAAAAAGCCAACAGGGGACGCGCAAGCGTCCCCTGAGCTTTTTTGTGGCGTTTCTTAAAGGCCGGAGTTGAGGAGTTTTTTCTTTTCGTCGAACAGCGTTTGCTGATCGCCAGCGTCGCCGCCGGCCAGGCCTTCCACTCGCAGTTCCACTTTGTTGAGCAGCTTGGAACCGTCTTCGAGTTTTGCGGCGGCGTTGCGAATGTGCTGGCCCACGGTTTCGTAAGACTTGGTAAATTTCTCCAGTTCGATCTTCAGTGATTCAATGTCGCGCACAATCGCTTCCGCCTGCTGGTTCACCTGCATTCCCTTCAATCCCATCATGATGGTCTGCAAATAGGCGTAGAGCGAATTGGGCGAAACCGGAATGACGCGCTTCTCCAGGCAATAGCGGTAAAGTTGAAACGGCTCGTCTTCATTGCGGATAATGGTCTCGTAATAGACGTTCTCCGCGGGCACGTACATCAGAGCAAACGGCAGCGTGCCTTCGGCCGGACGGATGTACTTGGCGGCCACTTCGTCCACGCGCTTGCGCACGTCGCGCAGAAAATCACGTCGCGCCGTTTTTCTTTCGTCTTCTGACGCGAGTTCCGTGATGCGGCGAAAATTCTCCAGCGGGAATTTGGAGTCCACGGCCACATGGCCCAAAGGAAGAAAGAGCACGGCGTCAGCGACTTCGCCTGTGGAAAAGCGATATTGCAGGGCATACTGTTGGCGCGAGAAAACCAGTCCCAAAAGATTTTCCAGCTGTTCCTCGCCAAACTGGCCGCGCATCTTGGGCGCGCGCAGCACATGCTCAATGGCGTTCACGGAGCGCGAAAGCTCGGAAAGCTGGCGTGCCTGCTCCGTCATCTCGCCCACTTGCTTTTGGAGACCGGCAAAAGTACTCTGCACGGCGGCCACTCGCTCGCTCACGGCGTGCGTGCTGGCGGTCATGGCGTTGGAGCCCTGATTCAACTGCTCGGTCACTTGACGGTTGATGCTGTCCAGCCGGTTTCCCAGATTGTCGGTCACGCTGGCCAGCGACGCTTGCACCTGCTGAGTGACTGCTTGCAGCTGACTGGAGAAAAGCGAATTCACGTTCTGCATGGATTTTTCTGTGCTGTCGCGCAGCATGAGCACGTCGCCGCGAAGGTCGCGAACGTCCTTGTCGTCTCCCGCCGGTTTGCGCAGGTACAGGGCCAGGGCAATCAGCACCGCGCCAAGGCCAACCACTACGGCGATAAGAGTCATCCATTCACCCCGGCTGTTTTTTCTTCCTGCTCACGCTCCAGCGGGCCCGCCGGAAGAAACACACGCTGTTCAGTCGCCGGACAGAGCTGCCGGTAATCGCACCAGCGACAATGATTTCCTGGCTTGGGATCAAACTCCCCGCTGGCAATCCCCTCGGCTGCGTCTTGAATTTTTCCCTTCGCGGCATCCAGTTGTCTCGACGAACGCGTGCTCAGCGCCTGACTGTTGTCCTGCACGTTCACCAGCACCAGCTCGCGCGGCACAAATCCATTTTGCTCGACACCCATGGCGTAGATCGAAAGTTGCAGGCTCTCGTCGGCGAACTTGCGGTCTTTGGGCGCGCCGGTTTTGTAGTCGACCACGCGGACCGCATTGTCTTGAATTCGGTCGAGGCGGTCAATGCGTCCGCGAATTTCCTGGTCGCCGATTTTGAAGTTGATGGTATGCTCGGCGGCAATCACGTCCACGGAACCTCGGGGGCTCGATTCGAGCAGCGCGCGGAGTTGCTCGGCGCCCTGCGCTTCGTACATCTGCCGCTGTACCGGGTCATCGATGATGCCTTTGGCGAATTCTTTTCTGAAAGCGGCAATCACGTCTTCCACACTCTGCTCCACAGCGTGCGGCGCAGGATCGTAGTAATTCTTGAGCACCGTGTGGACAGCAAAGCCGTACTGCATGGCGGCGGCCGCGTCACCGGGAATTTTCCAGTCGCGCTCCAGCTTGAACTTCATGGGACACGTGGAGTAGCTCTGTACCGCGTTCGCACTCAGGACCATGCCTTGCGTGGAGAAGGCCGGAGGCAGAAGCATCCACTGCGCGATGGGGGAGATATCCGCGGGCAGCCGGGCGGAACCGGCGCCGTTACCGTCACGCACATTGAGCACGCCCTTCAAGCTGCGGTCCGCCATCAACGGGCGCAGGTAGCCCGTTGGGGTCTTGTCTTTCCCGCGACCGGGACGCGAGCCTATGCTTAGCCGATCGCGCGCGCGAGTGATGGCCACATAAAACAGGCGGCGCTCTTCCTGATCGTGCACGTCCTTGCCTTCACCCACAGCAATCGAGCTGCGCAGCGCTGGAGGAAATTCAAACAACGTTTCCCGGAAGCTCGTCGGAAAAGACCCGGAAGTGACGCGCAGCAACCAGACGTGCGTGAACTCCAGCCCCTTGGCAGCGTGGACGCTCATGAGCTGCACTGCGTCAGGATACCGGCGCTCAAGTTGCGCCATCTGTTCTTCCGTAAACATGGGAATGATGCCGCGGCCCTGCTGATAAAATTCAAGGTACTCAAGGAACGCCAGCAGTGAAGTATTTTTGATAAATGGTTTGTCTTCCCAGGTTGAAGAAAACCGCAGGATTGCCTGGACGACGGCATCCGTCTCTGAGAATTCGAACTGGCGGACCAGATACTTGAAAGCTCCGACGGCCGTAGGCCGCTTGTCGCCAAAGATCAACTCACGGGCCTCGCGAAGATCGGCCAGCACCTGCGCGGCCGAGTCCAGTGTTTGCACTACGCTCCTGAAGTTCTTCGGCGCACCCTGCGCTGCCAATTTCTCCCGCAGCTCCGGACCGGACACTTTGAAATGCGGCAACGCGCAAACGCGGAACAGACTATCAGCGTCGTTCTCATAGCAAACGGCGCGGGCCAAGGCAAGCAAGTCGCGAGCGCCAGCTGTTTCCAAGACGTTGAGGCCGGTCACAATGAAAGGAATATCCCGCGCCGCCAGTTCTTCCATCACCTGCTCACGCTGCATGTGCTGGCGATAGAGTACGGCCATCGATTGTTTCTCTGCCGAGCACGCATTGCTCCGCAATCGCTCGATCTCTTCGCCGACGACCGCAGCCTCGACTTCATTGGAAGCGCTGATCTCGGCGTCAACCGGCTCGTCGAAGGGAAAGCGTCCCTCGATCTGATCGCGCCGGTCGCGCCCGGATTGCAGTGGCAGCCGCCGGAAGTTCACGCTTGCGCCCAGTGAATTTACCGGAGGGTTCTCGTTGACAGCGGCGTAAGCCACGCGCAAAATGTTTCCCCGCGAGCGCTGGTTCTCATCCAGAGCCACGCCCTTGGTCTGCGGACAACGCTTCTGGAATTCCTCAAACGCCGCGCTCGACGCTCCGCGAAAACGGTAGATGGCCTGGTCAGGATCGCCCACCGCAAAAATGTTTTTCTCGTCGCCGGCCAGCAAGTCGGCCAGGATGATGTTGCTGGAGTTGCAATCCTGAAATTCATCAATCAGGATAAAGCGGGCCTTCTGGCGCTCGCGCTGCAAGAGCTCAGCATCGGACTGCAGCAGCCGCACCGCATTGCGGATCATCATGCCAAAGGTGCCCAGGTTCTCGCTCTCCAGCAGACGCATGGAGTTCGTATAAACGCGAGCAATCTCCTGCCAGCGCTCGATGATTTCCTGATCGCCAACTTCCTCTACGTGCTTTGCGCGGCAATTGCGCGGCAAAGTCGGCCCGGGTTGCAATGAGTCCACGTATGCCTGAAACTGTTCCGGGCCAACCAACTCTTCATGGCAGCGATCAAAGAATTCGCGCAGGTCGTCGAGAAACTGGCCAAGATCAGACGACTTGATGAACCGCTTCAGACCAAGTTGATCAATTCTCTGCCGCAAGAAGACATAAACGTCTTCCGGCAGAAGCAGGCAGAAATCCCGCCCACTCCGCTTGAGAATGCCATTGCAATATCCGTGAAACGTCCCCGCGGAAATGGCGGCTTTGCGGCGCAAGCGCTTTTCTACGCGCTCGGTCAATTCAGCAGCGGCATTTTCCGTAAACGTGATCGCAAGAATTTCTTCAGGCTTGGCGTGTCCTTGCTCGATGAGCCAGGCAATACGCTCGACCAGAACGGTCGTTTTCCCTGTACCCGCGCCTGCCAGCACCAGCATGGGGCCGTGGACATGCTCAATCGCAAGCTGCTGTTTCGGGTTGGGGAAGAATTTGCCTGCCACAAGAACCTGTTCACGCATTATCGCGAAAAAAAGGCGAAGAGGGCAATGTCTTAATGAGGAACTGCCGTGCAGCCCACGGCAAATCGAAGCTATTTCGCTGCCGGTTGCTGCTCTTGCGCGCGCTTGTACTCCGCCAGCGTCTTCTGAATGGACTCGTCCGTCGGAGCAAGGGACGCCGCTTTGGCTTCAGTCTCTAGTGCTTTATCGATGTCGCCCGTCAGGAAATAGGCATGCGCCAGAGTGTCAAGTTCATTCGCGCTCTGGCCTCCTGTCAGCTCAACTGCTTTCGTCGCGTATTGAAGCGCCTTTTGTGGATTGCGGATTTTCGAATTCTTCGACGCCACGCAGATCCAGGCAATGTGGTTGTAGGAAGCAAAGTCCTGACTGTCGTGAGCAATGGCCCGCTCATAATATTCCAACGCCTGCGCTTCGTCTTTTTGGACTCCCTCTCCGGTTTCAAACATCCTGCCGAGTTGGAAATTCGCTTTAGAGTATCCCATCTTCGCCGATTTTTGTAGGAAAGAGAGTGCCAGGGCCTGACCGACGCGCACGTCCTTGGCCTGGAGCATCGCCATTCCGGCGCTATACTCGTTAAACCCTGATTCAACCGTGTGCGTCTCGAAAGCCTGCTTTTGGCCCAAGCGCACCTGAGCCTCTTCTGATCCGTGGCCTGCCGCTCTCTTGAGCCATTGCATCGCCTGCTCCGGGTCTTGATCGCCCCCAAGCCCCTTCTCCCAGAGCATGGCCAGCCTGTATTCCGCAGCAGCGTCATTATGCTCCGCCGCTTCGGAATACCATTTGCGAGCCAGTATGTAACTCCGTGCCACGCCCTGGCCCCGATCAAGCATCGTGGCCAGGTTGTATTTCGCTTCGGGAAGTCCCTGCTCTGCGGCTGACTGAAACAGTTTCACGGCCCGGCTCGCGTCTTTCTTAACGCCCTGCCCTACTTGGTATGCGACACCCAAATTATTCTGGGAACGCGCATCGCCACTGGTAGCCGCTTTCTCGAACCATGACGCCGCTTTCTTTTCATCCTTCTGTCCCGACTTACGGTCCCGCCACGCCTCTCCTAATGTAAGTTGTGCATGGACATTGCCCTCACCGGCCGCGCGCTCCAGTAGCGCCATCCCTCTGGCGGCATCTTTTTCTCCGGGGCACATTGACACATTGAAAGTTCCCACGATATCTTGTGCACCCACGTCGCCAGTCTCCGCTCTCCTCGCAAGTTCAAGCAGTGCGCCTTCTTTGGGACAATGGAACGCGGTATTGCTCCATCGCGACACCGGAACCCAAGTTGGCGAAGATTGTCCCCGTACCGTAACTCCGGCGAATAAAGCAATCACAACCGCAAATCCAGCTTTTTTCATCTGATTTTCCTGGATCGAGAATCTCTTCTTCGGTCGGTGCACAATCCACGAGCTGCAGGACTTTGCGAACCAACAGGTTCTAATCGTCACGAACTTCTGGGCATGCGGTGATGTTCCGGTTTTTCGTGATGGATGGCCGACTTTTTCAGCCAGTCGGAAACCGCTTGGGCTTCGCTCTCCGACATCGTTGGCGCCGCCTTCTTAAGCATGGTCGTAAACCACAGGATCTGCAGCGGCTCGTCCGGATAACCTATCGTCTCCACTTTGTCTTCACCCACGGGACGATTGGAGTTGACGATGAGTTCCGCCCTGGTATTCAGCAGAGCCACAAAGGGCACGTCGTTGCCCGGGCCACCGTACTTAACAAACAATTTCTCAGCCCCGGGCGTGTTGAGCTTGGGATCGCCGCCATACTGTTCCGCCACGTTCAACCTGGCCACCACGAAGTATTTGTCAATGATTTCGCGGTTCGCCGGCGCAGCCAGAAACATGTCGAGCCGTTTGCACGGCCCGCTCCAGGCGGCGCTGAAGATCAGGAAAATGCCTTTGTGTTGATGAGCGGCTTGCTTCTGCACTGCGACCAAGATGGTTTCGGCCACCGAAAGCTTGCGGTCCGCAAGACTGGAAACGGACGCCAAGATAAGGAAGATGACAGTAAATAATAGTTTGCGCACGAGAGAGATTTTACCATTCACGAGCCGCCTCCGGGCCTGATATAAGGACGGTAGATATGTTGCCTTCCCAGTTACTTTTTGCGAGAGGTACGGCCTCTCTTGGCTGCTAATTTGTTGAATGCCCACCAAACAAGCAGGGCCACAAGCAGAAACACGACGCGGGAGACATACTTGGTCAGTTGGCGAGTGCTCTCATACGGCGATTCGATCTGTCCGTAAAAATACGCAACTCCTAGCGCCGTTACCAGGATCAGAACAATGCTTGCGCCCAGCAACGCCAGCAGATCGCGCAATCGTCTCCCCGTCGTCCTGCAGGCAAACCACAAGCCCGCAGCGCCGACGCCTGCTAAGACGATTAGCGTGGTCAATAGTGCCGGTACGTTGACGTAGCTGTTAAAGCTCTCAAGCATATTTGCTCGGCCCTCATTCGCGCGGGGTTCTCATCGTTATCCCTGCACAAGCAATTGCCACAGCCGCAATCGCCGCCGTCTCAGCTCGCAGAATTGTACTGCCGAGCGAAGCTGCAACCCAGCCGCTTTGAGAAAAGAGATCGGCTTCGTCTTGCGTCCATCCACCCTCTGGCCCGAAGGCCAGTGCCAGCGGAGGCTGGCATGCGGCCAACGCTGATTGAAGCAAAACATTCTCTTCATACTCCGACAAGACGATGCGGCAGCCATGCGCATTCGCGATCGCCCTCTTGAGAACAACCGGCGCGCTGATTTCCGGCGCAGCCAGGCGCCGCGATTGTTGCGCCGCTTCATGAGCAATCCTGCGCCAGCGCTCCACGCGTTTGTCTGCGGCCTTGACTAAGTGCGCTTCCGTCCGCGTGGCGATCACCGGATGAATTGTGGACACACCGAGTTCCGTCAGTTTTTCGAGCGCCCACTCCATGCAGTCAAACTTGAAGATGGAGAGATAAACGGAAATCTCGGGCAGACTTTCGCCCTCCAACGATGCACCGAGTGCGAACTCCACTTGTTGGTCTGATGCGGAAACAATTGTTCCCTGGCGCAGAACGCCATCGGCCACTACATCAAACTGCTGGCCAACTTTCGCGCGCAGCACACGGAATAAATGACTGGCGTTTTGGCCGGAGAGAAACGCGCGGTCTCCCTCGACACGATCGGCGATCCAGCGGCGGCGCGTCATATGCGTGAGAGCATAAAAAATGATCCCACGGAGAGACCAAGGTAGAGAATTCCCATCAAGCGTTTTTGGAAAACCAGGTTGTCCAGCGTAGGGACCAGCGATTCAAGAAAAAACTCGACTGCGCTGAGAAGAGAAAAGATGACTCCGATAATCGGCCAGATCTGATGACCCCAGGGAGTAAAGTAGGCAGCGGCGAGGAGCAATGCGCCGGAAAGGAAGACAACACTCATCGTGCGAGCGGTGGTGACCTTACCCTTTTGCTGCAGCTTGGCCAGTTGCAGTTCCGCAAACCGGCGGGCCAGCAGCAGTCTGGGCAATCCGGCCAGGGCGGTGACCACCACCACAAACCAAATGTAGTACCTAGCCAAAAATTTCTTTCACCTTGGCAAACAAACCGCGCGGTTCCGGCTTATTTTCAACCGGAAAAGTCTTCCCGAGTTCTTCCAGAAGCTCGCGCTGGCGTTTTGTGAGTTTGTGCGGCGTCAACACCCGTATGCGGACAAACAAGTCTCCCTTGCCTCCGCCTTGCAACGCGGGGACGCCCTTCCCGCGAAGACGAATCGTAGTTCCACTCTGCGTGCCGTCCGGCACTTTCAGTTTGTGCTCGCCATCGAGTGTGGGGACCATGATCTCCGCGCCAAGCGAAGCCTGGCTGATCGAAATCGGCACGGAACAATAAAGGTCTTTGCCTTCACGTTCGAAAAATGAATGCGCGGTCACATGCAGCACCACGTAGAGATCGCCGGCCGGGCCTCCGTTAAATCCTGCGTCGCCCTGCTCCTGATACCGGATTCTGGTACCGTCTTCCACGCCCGGCGGCACGCCGACGTCAAGGCTCCGCTCGCGGACGGTCCGCGTCTCGCCTTTGCACTTGGTGCACGCCTCGGCGACCACGCGTCCCTGGCCCTGGCACGTGGGGCACGTGCGCGCGATGCTGAAGAAGCTTTGCTGATAACGAACTTGGCCCCGACCGGCACAGGTGTTACAGGTCACCGGCCCTTTGCCGGGGGCGGCGCCGGTTCCCTTGCACTGAACGCAAGTTTCATGACGGCGGACTTTCACTTCTGTCTTCTTGCCGAACGCTGCTTCTTCAAAAGTCAGAGTCAGGTCGGCACGGGTATCACCACCGCGCTGCGACCGGCTGCGGCGTCCGCCACCTCCGGCATTCCCGCCGAAGAAGTCGCTGAAGATGTCGCCAAAAATGTCATTGAACCCGGTGAATTGAGAAGGATCAAATCCGCCGAAACCCGAGCCTCCGTTGATGCCGGCATGGCCGAACTGGTCGTAGCGGGAACGTTTCTCCGTGTCGATCAACACGCTGTAAGCTTCGCTGGCCTCTTTGAATTTTTCTTCTGCGTCAGGATTATCGGGGTTCCGGTCAGGATGGTACTGCATGGCCAGCCGGCGATAGGAGCTCTTAATCTCCTGCTCCGTGGCCGAGCGGGTGACGGTCAGGACTTCGTAGTAGTCGCGTTTTGCTTGTGTTGCCAAATAAGCCTCAGGAGAATTTTACGGTTTGTGGTTTTTCGCAACCCGCACCATGGCCGGACGCAACAGCCGGTCTTTGATGCGATAACCGGCGGCCAGTTCTTCCAACACATGATTGTCAGGCACTTCGTTGCTTTCGACCATCTCAATGGCCTCATGCAGGCGGGGATCAAACGGCTCGCCTTTCGACGGGACGCGCTGGACGTTGAGCTTTTGCAGCAGGTCCTGAAGCTGCTTGTGGATCAACTCCACCCCGCGCTTGAATTCTTCCGCGTTACCAGAATTGTTGAGCGCCAGGGAAAGGTTATCGATCACCGGCAGCAGCGAGCGGGCGGTGTCTGCAACGGCGTAGTCGCGGAAGTCGGCATTCTCCTTTGCGGCGCGCTTGCGATAGTTATCAAACTCCGCTTGCAGGCGCGCCAGGCGGTCAAGCAGACCGTCACACTCGGAACGCAGGCGCTGCAACTCGGTTTCCTTGGGCAGCGCAGCGTCCTGACTTTGACCTTGCGCAGTTCCCTTTTCCGCATAGCCATCGCCGGAATCGGCGGGCGGAAGTTCGTGCTCCAGATTTTCTTTTGGCTGCTCGTCGGTGCGAATGTCAGCCTGGCCGTTGGTCTTGCTCATTTTTGTATCGTGTCCTGGTTTTCTGATTGGAATCTTCACGCAGTCTCATTCAACAGCTTATCGAACAGCTTGGCGATATAGGATACCGCGGTAATGGTGTGCTGATAATCCATACGCGTAGGGCCGATCACCGCCAGCGATCCGCGCATCTCGTCGCCCATGCGCGCGGGCGCGCCAATCAGCACAAAGTTGCGCATCTCCGGCACCGTTTCTTCCAGACCAATCACCACGCGCACCGCTTCCTGCCGCATATCGAGATACGCGCCCAACAGCTCGGCCACGCGCTCTTTTTCTTCCAGCGTCTTGAGCAGATCGTGCAGACGCTCGCGGTCCTGGTCGTTGGTTACGAGGTTGGCTACGCCTTCTACAAAGATGTTACGTGAAGGCTCCTCGGACGCCAGCGCGCCGCCTTTGTACAGGTCTTCGAGGTTCTTCATCAGCGAGTCGTACTCGCTGCGCACTTGTTCGATGCGGCGGCCCAGTTCGATCTTCACCTGGCCAATCGTCCAGCCGCCAAAGTTTTCGTTGATGTAGTTAGCCGCCGTGTCGAGATCGACCTGCGTGAGATCGCGCTCCAAACGCATCATGCGATCGTGGACCACGCCCGACTTGGTCACCAATACCGCTAACGCGCGGTTATTCCCCTGACGGGAAAAATAGATATGCTCCAATGCGTTCCGAGGTCCGGGATTGGAAATCGCCACACCCACTCCACTCGACAACAGCGAGAGCACGTGCGAAGTGCGCTCCAGAAATTCCTGCACGCCCATGGTCCCGTGCAGGGACTCGGCAATCAGAGTGTGATCAGCGGGCGAAAGAGTCGCCTTTCCGGAAATTTGGTCGACGTAATACCGGTAAGCCTGAGCAGTCGGTACGCGCCCCGCCGAAGTATGCGGCTGTTCGAGAAAGCCGCTGTCCACCAAATCAGCCATCACGTTGCGAATCGTCGCCGGGCTGAGCTGGTCTTTGCTTTGCCGGGAGAGAGTCCGCGAACCCACAGGTTCGCCCGTAGAGATGTACGTCTCTACAATGGCAGTCAGAATCTCGCGCTCACGCGGGCCGATTTGTGCCGGATTCGTCATAACATGTCTACCTAAGTTCTTTAGATGCAAAAACTTAGACGTAGATTCTCTTTATGGTTAGGGTCGATTGTAGGGAGTTTAGTTGGGTAGTGTCAAGAATTCGAGTGCAGTCAGCATTCCATCCTTGAGCAGGCACTCGAGAATTTCAATTGTGTTCGAACACATCACCGAGTAGCGGCAAGCGCTCACACTGTGATTTCGTATAAGGAGTCTTCAAAGGCGGACCCTCGGATCTGGCGGCGGACAACGAGCGATCTTCAGAAAGTCCGAGTGCCGCCAAGTTAGGCGAGTAGCCTAACTGCTTGTTGGTGTCAGCGTAGACAACTTCCGCAGTAGTGAGTGTACGAACCGTACGGGCAGGATTGACACTATGAACGTGCCCTTTCGGACGAAGAGAATTCGGGACAATGAAAAAAGCAACAAAGCCTAAGAGAAAGGATATCGCAAGTGCCCACGCAACCCGCGGGACGGAGAAACGCCTTTGCTGATTCATGGTACCGCCTTTCCGGAGAGGGCTCTGGCGAATTCAGTTATGAAACAGACGCAAAGCACTTTACTTGTGCTTACCTTAATCATCGAGAGGCAAGCGTGCACATTGAGCTTGCGTATAAGGCACCGCCAAGGGTGGGCCTTCCTCGGACCTAACGGACCCATCACCCGATGAGCAATAGTTCCTCAAGCGCTTATCCTTCTTCACGGGTCTGCGAAAAAGCCAATCGGTCCAACTGCGCTCAACTTGAACGGGATTGGCTTCGATTCGAGTCGCAGTGATCCAGTAGTCCTGGTCTGGGTCCGACGGCGAACTACGCTGCAGGTTGTAGCGGAAACCGGTGCGCTGGTCAGAACACCATGCTTTCCCCACTCCCTCGGGACATCCGAGGACGTTATCGATGATGCAGGCATGGGCTGGGGAAGACTCCAGACAATCGTGCTCGTGAGACGCTCCTCCGAGCACAGCCAGGTTAGGAGCAAAACCTGCATCGGGAAAATTTGTAGTGTAAGTAGTTTGTGCGGGTGCTCAGCACACGAACAGTTGCAGGGGCGTCCCCGCCGCACCCAACTACCTCGCTGCGCAGAATGTAGGGCAGGGCAAATATCCCGAGGACAAACACCAGAAAAACGCCAACCAGAAGCTCCCCGACGGTGAATCCCCTTTGCAGATTCATGGTATTGCCTTTCGGGGAGGGAATGGCTGATTATGCCACAGTCGCGAACCAATTTAAAGCCAGCAATGCACAGGCTAAAAGCTAAAGCTAAGGGCTGTTCTCACTGCACCTGAATCACATTCCCCACAGCAGTGCTCTTAACTTCTGCTACACGCATGATCACTTTTTTAGCGAAGTCATAGAACTGCTTGGCGTGGGGAGCGTCTTCGCCGTCTAACACCGTGGGCTTGCCGCTGTCACCGCCCTTGCGGATTTCGGGATCGAGCTCGATGGAGCCCAGGAACGGTACAGCAAATTCGCGGGCCGTACGCTCGACGCCGCCTTTGGAGAAAATATCGATCTCTTTATGGCAGTGTGGGCATTCAAAGTAACTCATGTTCTCGACAATACCCAGAAGGTCCACGCGCCCAGTGCGGAACATTTCGATGGCTTTGCNNTGCAGCGAAACGTCGGACGGAGTGGACACCACCACGGCGCCTGTAAGCGGCACAGTTTGGAATAGAGAAATCACCACGTCTCCGGTACCGGGAGGAAGGTCGACGATCAGATAATCCAACTCTCCCCATTCCACCTGCTGAAGGAACTGGCGGATGATGGAGTGCAACATCGGCCCGCGCCNNGGGCCGTAAATGTCGGCATCGAGCAGGCCGGTTTTGTGTCCCATTTTCGCCAGGGCCACTGCCAGGTTGACCGCAATGGTGGTCTTACCGACCCCGCCTTTGCCAGAACCGACAGCAATAATGTTGCTAACGCCCGGCAGCGGAAATGGTCCCTGCTGCGGCGGCGCTCCATGAGAATGTCCGTGAGCCATAGTTGAGACCCATTATACGGGAAGGGCTGAGGAGATCGGGTGATCGGCGTCAGTACCAGCGTTTTCAGATCATCCGATCACCAGATCACCGGATCACCCGATCTTGTTTCTCCGTCTTTCCTGCTCATGCTTCCGCAGCTCGCGGCGTCTTCCGGCGTCTTCGTAACGGCGCTTCTCATCAGGCGTCTCGGGAATTACGTGCGGAACCGGATGATGGTGCCCGTTCTGATCTACAGCAACAAATGTCAGATAGGCGGAACCGACGTGGCGCGTGGTTGCGGCGATGTAGTTCTCCACCCAGCACTTCACACCAATTTCCATGGATGACGTAAACGCGCGGTTCACTGACGATTTCAGGATCAACAGATCGCCGATGTGTACCGGAGCGAGAAAATCAATGTGGTCCATGGACGCCGTGACCACATAGCTGCGCGAGTGCCGGTGCGCGGCCAGAGCGCCGGCGATGTCGATCAAGTGCATGAGGCGTCCGCCCAGCAAGTTGCCGAGCGGGTTGGCGTCGTTGGGAAGAACAACTTCCGCCATTTGCGATTGTGAATCTTTCATCGGGCGTGGAGGAAGGTGGTGATCGTCGTTGGAGGTCATGGAAGAATTCTAGCAAGAGGAGCAATTAGCAAATAGCAGTTGGCAATTAGCCAAAGCCTGAGTTTCACCGCAGATTGCGCAGAGAGCGCAGAGAAAAGAACTGATACGGACCTCGAGGGCGAGCATGCTGCTTGGCCCATTGCTATTTGCTAATTGCTATTTGCTTCCTTTCCAGATACGTCCCCAAATAACACTCTGCTTGCCGCTGCACGCAGGCGTCTTCGAGAGGCGCCAGCCACCGCTGCGCTGCGCAATCGTATTCGAGCTGTCCATGTTGCACGGGAGCGTGTTCGCGCTCGTAGACATAGCTCAGCGTGATCTGATCGCCTTGGTGTTTGGTCACTGAGAAGCGCACACAATCCGCGCGCCTCTCCGCTGGCAGGCGGGAGCACTTGCTGGCATAGCCGAGGTTACAGAAGTCTTTGAGTTCGTCATCCGATGGAGTTTGCAGCTCAACCGCGGCCCGGCACGTTCCACAGAATCCTGAGCCCAGCGGCAGCCTGCGGGGAAACGGCCAGGCGATGATCCAGCTCTTTTCGGTCGGGAAAAAATACGGGCAAGCCACAGCGCAATCTTAACTTGCGAAACGGCCCGGATGTGGTAAATTTCTCCCGCTATGCCTGAACAGACGCGGCTGGAAATGCTAACCCAATTCCTGGAGACCAACCCCAACGACGCCTTCGCGCGCTATGGACTGGCCATGGAATACGCCCGCCTGGGAAACGACGCGGCTGCGCTGGAACAATTCGGTAAGCTGCTGCAGATTCATCCAGACTACTCCAACGGCTACTTCATGGCGGCCCAAACGCTGGCAAAGAATTCACGCACGGAAGAAGCAAAGAAGATGCTGCAGAACGGGATTGAAGCGGCGAAGCGTACCGGGAACAAGCACGCGTTGTCCGAGATGTCCGGGATGTTGGAGGAGTTGGCAAATAGCAATTAGTCTTCAGCTTTGAAAAAGCAGGTCAGGCTACTGGCCGGTGACTATTTGCTAGCGGCTGACTTTTCTTTCTCTGCCAGCAATTGCTTTGTCGACCGTAACGATCTCCGAATCACAAGTTCCAGAAGAGCAGGAAAATTCTCATACAGCTTAATGACCACCCAGTAGAACCAGGGAACCGCAATCTGGCGCTTGCGCTTGAGGATGCCACGCAACGTGGCGTGGGCCACCATATCTACACCCACCGCATATTTCACAGATGCGCCGACCCTCTGCGCATGGCTGCCTTTCTGCATGTTCTTGACAAAATCCGTGGCGATGTACCCTGGGCACACGGTGAGCACATTGATGTTGTGACGCTTCAGTTCCATTCGCGCTCCCCACCCAATCGCATTCAAAGCAAACTTGGTCGCTGAATAGGCAGACGCGTACGGCGTGGAAATATGTCCGGAGACCGAGGAGATATTCACAATGTCGCCGCTTCCCTGCTTGCGCATGACCGGAATCACCGCTTGCATGCATTCGACCGCGCCAAAAAAGTTGGTATCGAACATTTGGCGGAACTGCGCGATATCCAGAGTGGCGACGGCGTCGTTCAATCCGAAGCCGGCGTTGTTGACCCAGATATCGATCCGTCCGAAGCGCGTAACTGCCGCTTGCACCAGCGCATCCACTTGATCGCGCTTGCTCACGTCGCAAGCGACGCTCATGGCAACAAAGTCGTCGCCGCCGATTCTCTGCCGTGCCGCCTCAGTCCGGGCAAGATCGCGGGAACACAGCACGACCTTGGCTCCTTCACTCAAGAAAAGCCTGGCGATGGACTCGCCAATCCCCATCGAAGCGCCGGTTATCACTGCGACCTTGCCTGTAAGTTTCATTACTGGAGTTTGTATTGGGTTGCCGAGCGAAGTCAAGGGATCGCCGACATTGCGCGTCATCGCCGCCATCGCCGTCATCGGGGGATGCGAACAGTGTTGTTGCCTCTAACTGCTTCAGTCTGGACACGCGGGGCCAACCTGGAAGGGAGCACCGTACCGATGACGGCGATCTTCCGGTGATCGCTCCCGGTATAAAATGGCTCTGTGAGCCTGCTCCCCTTATTCCCTCTCGATCTGGTCCTGTTTCCCGGGGCGCCGCTGCCGCTGCACATTTTTGAGCCGCGCTATCAGGAAATGATCGCGGAGTGTCTGCAATCCAAGAAACCGTTTGGAATGGTGCGCGCCGGCAAGGAATCCCTCGCGGAAATCGGCTGCACGGCGATCATCCTGAACGTGGTCAAGAAGCATCCCGACGGACGCATGGACATCGCCACCGAAGGCCAGCAGCGTTTTGAGATTTTGCAGGTCAATCAGGAGCGCTCTTTCCTGCAGGGAGAAGTGGCCTTCGTGGATGATGAACCCAGTCAGGTCACTCAGACCAACCAGACAACCGTCATCCAATTGCATGAGCAGTTCTTTGAAGTCCTGGGACAGACGGTCCAACTGGAGCAGAAGAACCCATCCCTCTCATTTCAGTTGGCGCACGAGCTTCCTGTCGACCTGGATTTCAAGCAGGCCATTCTGGAAATGAAGTCAGAAGCTGAGCGAATCGACACGTTGATCGAGTATTACCGCTCCACCATTCCCAAGATTGAACGCACGCTCCGCACTCGGGAGCAGGCCAGTGGCAATGGACATGTCCATTGAGCATTCCATAGTCACCCACGGCGTATAATCAGCAGCAAGAGGGCCCCATGAATCTTCCTCGCACGTTGGGTGAGTTGCGCGCGAGCGCTTTCTCCGAGCAGCGGCTCCGCACCCGCAAAGTAAAAGACGAGCTTCGTGACAACCTGATCGCCAAGCTCCGTACCGGTGAAACGATTTTTCCCGGCATCATCGGCTATGACGACACGGTTGTGCCTCAGCTCGTCAACGCCGTCCTCTCGCGGCACAACTTTATTTTGCTGGGACTGCGCGGACAGGCTAAGAGCCGCATACTGCGCGCACTCACGTCACTGCTCGATCCGCAATTGCCCTGCGTGGCCGGATGCGAGATTCATGACAATCCTTACGACCCCATCTGCCGGCGCTGCCGCGATCTCATTGCCGAGCAAGGCGACAACACTCCGATTGGTTATCTTTCGCCTGGCGACCGGTACGTGGAAAAGCTGGCTACGCCGGACGTGACCATTGCCGATCTGATTGGTGACGTTGATCCCATCAAAGCCGCGCGCGGCGGACACGATCTTTCCAGCCAGCATACGGTCCATTACGGACTGCTGCCTCGTTCCAATCGCGGCATTTTCGCTATTAACGAACTGGCTGATCTCGCCGGTAAGATTCAGGTAGGACTGTTCAACATCATGCAGGAAGGCGACGTGCAGATCAAAGGCTATCCGCTGCGCCTGCCGCTGGACGTTGCGCTGGTGTTCAGCGCCAATCCGGAAGACTACACGGCTCGCGGAAAGATTGTCACTCCACTCAAAGACCGCATTGGCTCGGAGATTCGTACGCATTATCCGAGCGCGCTGGAAGAAGGCATCACTATCACCGAGCAGGAAGCCTGGGCGCAGCGCGATGGCCTCGACCTTCATGTGCCTAAGTATGTCCGCGAGGTGGTGGAGCGGATTGCGTTCCTCGCTCGCGAAGACAAAAAGATCGACAAGCGCTCCGGTGTAAGCCAGCGTCTGCCGATTAGCGTGCTGGAAAACGTTATCTCCAACGCCGAGCGACGCGCGCTTCGCAACGCCGAAAAGACAATCGTTCCCCGCATCGGCGACGTCTATGCCGCGCTACCTTCCATCACCGGCAAGCTCGAACTGGAATACGAAGGCGAAATGCGAGGCGCGGACACCGTAGCTCGTGAACTGGTCCGCGCAGCCGTGGCCCGAACGTTTGATGTCTACTTCAAAGATCTCAACCTGCAACAGGTAGTGCAATGGTTCGACCTGGGCGGCGAAATCAAACTGGCCGACACGGCGGGCGCGCAGGAAATACTGGAAGGCGTCAGAAACATTCAAGGGCTTACGGACAAGCTTGCGCCTCTGGGAATTAAGTCAAAAGAAAAGCCCGAAGTGCTGGTTTCCGCCGCGGAGTTTGTGCTGGAAGGATTGCACGCGCATCGCCGCATCGGACGAACCGAGGAGCGTGTCTTCAGCGCAGACAAGACAGCGAAACGACCGGAGCGACCGATTGAACGCAGTGAGGATGAGCCGCCGCCGTTAAGAAATCGGCGGCCGTATAACTGAGTTTTTTACGTCCCGAGCGTAGCGAGGGAGCCCTATGGTCAGAAGGATTTCCGGCTGGCGACTGGCGGTGTCGAGATCATTAGGGATTCCTCGCGACGCTCGGGATATTTAAAAATGAAATACACGAAATATTCCAAATACACCGGCGAACTATCAGACGAAATGGGTCTGGAGGACCTGCTCGGCGCGCTGTCCGATTATTTATTGGAGTCGGGATTCCAAAACGAGTCCATGTATTTCCAGGAAATGGACGAGCACTCACTCGACGCACTCCGCCAGGCCATTCAGCAGGCCCTGGAAATGGGCGACTTTCTTGACGAAGAAATGCGCGAGCGTATCGAGCAGTTGCAGATGGAAGGAACCCTGGATGAGCTGGTGGAAAAACTAATCCAGCGCATGCAGCAGGAAGATTTCATCTCCGTGGACCAGCCCTATGACCGCTCGCGCCCTTCTACGACTCCCGGACAAACCGGCGAAGCGCAGACCAACGCCAAATTCGAGATTACCGACAAGAGCCTGGACTTTCTCGGCTTCAAGACGCTGCGTGATCTGCTGGGCTCGCTCGGGCGGTCCAGCTTTGGACGGCATGACACGCGCGACCTCGCTACGGGCATTGAGTCGAGCGGAGCATCGAAGCCGTATGAATTCGGCGACTCCATGAATCTGGACATCACGGCCACGCTATCTTCCGCCATTCAGCGCGAAGGGCTGCGTCTTCCGTTGAATATTGAGTATTCCGATCTTCAGGTCCATCAGTGCGAGTACCAGTCGTCATGCGCCACCGTCGTGATGCTCGACTGCTCCCACAGCATGATTCTCTACGGCGAAGACCGTTTCACGCCGGCCAAGAAAGTCGCCATGGCGCTTTCTCATCTGATTCGCACGCAGTATCCGGGTGATTCCCTTTCGCTCGTCCTGTTCCACGACTCAGCGGAAGAGATGCCAATCTCGCAACTGGCGCGCGTGAAAGTCGGTCCGTATTACACCAACACGCGCGAGGGACTGCGGCTGGCACAGCGCATTCTGCAGCGACAGCGCAAAGACATGAAGCAAATCATCATGATTACAGACGGCAAGCCCTCAGCGCTCACGCTCGAAGACGGACGCATCTACAAAAACGCGTTTGGCCTGGACCCGCTGGTCGTCAGCCAGACGCTCGAAGAAGTCTCGCGCTGCAAGCGTGCCGGCATTTTGATCAACACGTTCATGCTGGCGTCCGATTATGGATTAGTGCAGTTCGTGCAGAGAGTCACGCAGATGTGCCGCGGCAAAGCATACTTCACAACGCCGCAGACTCTGGGCCAATATCTGCTGATGGATTACATGTCGCGGAAGATGAAGACGATCCACTAGTAACCTTGGCCTACCCTTAAAGCTGTTCCGCCTTGACTGCGGCTTCAGCCGCCTGGAAGCCAATCTTGGAATGCTGGCCGTCACAAAAAGGCTTGTTCACGGACGCGCCACAGCGACACAGAGCCACGGCCTGTTTCCCGGTGATGTCATATTTGTTGCCGTCAGCATCCGTGATTTGCAGCTCGCTCAAATCTCCGGTGATCAGATACGGGCCGTTCTTTTTCGCTAAGACGCTAATTGCCATGGTGTTTCCTCCGTGAACAGGTACAGACTCTCAATCTACATGGTGGGGGAGCAGCGTGCAAGTTTCGAGGTCTAACGCAGGGTGTTGCTCATTTGCAGCGCGAGCTCCCGGACGGACTTGAGTTTCTCTTCCACCTTGGAAGGCAGCGGGCCGGCTTGCAAGGCAAGTTCGGAAGAAAGCAGGATGGCCGTGACCGTCCCGGCGAGTTGTTCTTTCAATTCATGCTTGGCCGCCTGATGGGCGGTCTGGCGATCGCGGTGCGCGCGGTCTAGGGCCAGTTCAATTTCCTTGCAGACGCGGTCGGCGCCCCAGATTCCCGGATTGAAATACACGATTGCCGCTGTGCCACCGTAGCGCGCCAATTCGTCAGCGTGGAGCGAACATGGGTCCAGAAGGTTCTGGTCCACGGCCGCGGCTGAGTAGCTGTCCTGGCGCAGTGTGGCAACGGCATCGCGTACCGTGGAACAAAGCACGACGAGTTGCTTGGTCCGCCGCTCCAATTCCTCTTTGCATTGCTGGGCCTGGGCCGAGTGCAGTAGCAGAAGAATCACAGCGTTCCCCTGCGAGGCGCCGGGCCCGCGGCGTAGCTGGGCCGGGCTCCTGGAAGTTCGGCGATGCCATACTCCTTGAGTTTGCGGTACAGGGTGGTCTTGCCTATTCCCAGTGACGCGGCCACCATGAGTTTGTCGCCATTGAGTTCGCGCAGCGCCGCCAGAATCGCGTGCTTCTCCAGTGTGGCCAGGGGCATAATGCCGCTCGAGAAGCTGTGCCCGTTCGAGGGCATGGTGAACAGCTTGGCGTGCCTGATTTGTTCGGGTAAGTCGCGGACATCCAGCACCCGTGCGGAACTTAGAGCGGTTGCGCGTTGCAGGCAACTCTCCATCTCACTTACGTTGCCGGGCCAGTCATAGCCGTGCAGCAGCTTCAGGGCTTCCGGCGTGAGCGAGAGTTGTGTCTCGTTATTCCGTGAATAACGCTGCAGGAAATATGCGGCCAGCATGGGNNACATGGGGATGTCTTCTTTGCGGTCACGAAGTGGAGTCAGCCGCAGGTTGACCACGTTGAGACAAAAGTGGAGATCACGGCGAAACGCGCCTTGCTCCATGGCCGGCTCCAACCCGCGACTAGAGGCGGCAATAATGCGGACCCCAAAAGGCACAGTTTTAGCGCTGCCCATCGGCCGGGTTTCTTTGTCGTGCAGAGCACGCGCCAGCTTGGCCTGGACTTCGAGCGGGAGGGCTGAAATTTCATCCAGAAAAATGGTGCCCTGGTTCGCCAACGCAAACAATCCCTCTTTCAGCTTGGAAACACCGCCCACCGATCCTTTGGAAGAGCCGAACAGTTCACTCTCCATCAAAGACGGCGACAGACACGCGCAATCCACGGGAATAAAGGGCTTGTCGCGAAATGGCCCGCTGAAATGAATGGCGCGGGCAACGGCTTCCTTGCCGGTGCCGCTTTCTCCCTGGATCAGTACCGGATGCCGGGCCACGGCAACTTTGGCAATGATGCGATGCAGCTTCTCAATTTCCGCCGACCGGCCGATCAGGGCGGAACACGTCCCGTTGTTCTTGAGGGCTTCGCGGGCGAAACGGCTCTCCAGCGAAAAATGGAGATGGTCCGCCGCACGCTCCAGCAGCGACCGAAGTTCATCCATGAGAAAAGGCTTGCGCAGACAGTCATAAGCGCCGCTCTTCATGGCCGTCAGGACGGAATCCACCGTTGGGTTGGCGGTGAGGACCACAACCTCGGTCTCCGGATGATCTTGTTTGATCCTGACCAGAAACTCCACGCCGTCGCGTCCGGCAAGCCGGGAATCCAGCAGCACCAGGTCAACCGCGCGCGATTCCATCATCCGCAGGGCGGCCACAGCATTGTCAGCCAGGCGCACCCTGAACCTCATGTCTTCAGCAATCTCCTTGCAAGACTCTCTGGTCCCACGCTCAGCCGCAATCACCAACAATGACAGGTAATGGGCGGGAAGGCCCGCCACTTTCTCCGGCACGATCTGTGTGGCACTCGACATAGGTCCTGCTTTCTCTTGCCCCGATATGGTTCCGCCATCCGCTCTCATTGCCTGTCCGAGGGCGGAGCTAAAGTCTTTCGTAAATCACCGAGTCCGGGGAGCAGCTTTTGCTAACAAATCGGACTGTAGTGCGCCATTAGAACCGAGAAACAAGAGTTTTTTAACACCGCCCCAAAAAATTTCCGTTTTCGGAACAAGGTACAAGGGGCGGGGCTGTGGAAGACTTGACTTCTGCCGGGTGCACACTGTACCTTCGGCCCATCGCACCTGACCACTGGAGACAACTTTGGCCTTCCAACGGATGATCACTTTCACGACCGATTTCGGAGCAACAGAACACTATGTTGGTGTAATGAAAGGAGTTATCTACAGTATCCATCCAGCAGCCCAGGTGGCGGACATCACCAACGGGGTGCAGAGCTTCGATCTTCTGGACGGCGCCCTGGCCATTTCCCAGGCTTATAGCTATTTCCCCAGGAACACCGTCCATGTGGTGGTGGTGGACCCCGGAGTAGGGGGTAGTCGGCGCCCGATCCTGGCCACTGTGGGTGACCACCTGTTTGTGGCCCCGGACAATGGGGTGCTTTCCCTGGTGTACGAACGCGAAGAGCGTGTTTCCGTACGTCACATAACGGCCGAACACTATTTCCATCATCCGGTAAGCAATACGTTCCACGGCCGCGATATCTTCGCTCCGGTCGCCGCCCATTTGAGCAAAGGCGTGGAAGTCGACAAGTTCGGCGACGAGATTGTGGATTTCGTCCGATTCCTCACGCCCAAACCCAAGGCATCCGGAGCTGGCTCCTGGAAGGCCGTTGTCCTCAAGACCGACAAGTTCGGCAACCTGATGACCAGCATTACTCCCAATGACATTCCTGAACTCTTTGCTCTCCCCACACCCGCCTTCAAAATCACGGTGGGCAAGACGGAGGTCACCCAGTTGCACTCCAGCTACGTTCACGGCGCACCGGGTGAAGTTTTTGTTGTTTTAGGCAGCGCAGGATTTTTGGAAATCTCAGCCAACCGAAGCTCGGCGGCGCGGCTGGCAGGGGCGGATAAAGGCACGGAAGTGTCCGTTGTGCTGACTTGATCCAGCCGGTCGCTGAACAGAAGTCCACGTAGATTCGCCGGTTATACTCTAGGCATGCGCCATCTCCTTCGTTTCCTGTGGAACGCGACCCGCGGACACCGTTTTGCGCCGTGGCACAGTCCTTATCTCCGCTGGCGTATGGAAACCTATGCCGGACTCAGGATGGACAAAATCGGCTTCCTGGAATTCTGGGGATTCATGTTCCGCGAACGCCACCAGTTGATGCACTTCCTGAAATGGACGGCCGAAATGGAAAACTACGCGCGGCCGAAGCCGAAAAACCCGTAGCTTTCATAATGCGCCAGCCTCCCAAATTAACGACTTTCCACCGTTACCCGATCGTCGCAGGCACGGCACTGCTGGCCATTGGCGTGACCTGTGCCTGGTGGGCCAAGCTTGATGTTTCACCACTGCTGGAGAATGCAATGATTCGGCGCGGCGAACTGTGGCGGCTGGTGACCAGCATCTTTCCCCATGTCGACGTTTTGCATTTGTTTTTCAACCTGTACTGGCTTTGGGTTTTTGGAACGCTGGTAGAAGAAGTGTTCGGACACCTCAAGGCTGCGGCCCTGATCCTGGTGTTTGCACTAGGCTCCGGTTCGCTTGAATACGCCTTTGCCGTCGGCGGCGCTGGACTCTCCGGCGTGGGCTATGGGCTCTTTGGGTTGCTGTGGATTCTTTCCCGGCGCGACGAACGCTTTCGCGAGGCCATCGATACGAGGACCATACAGCTTTTTATTGGATGGTTCTTTCTCTGCATAGCGCTGACGGTGGCGCACATCGCGCCGGTGGGTAATGTGGCCCACGGCTCCGGGGCTGTTCTTGGCATCCTCACCGGATTCGCCATCGCTGTGCGGGAACGGCGGATTGTATTCTGCTCCGCCATTGGCGCGGTCCTGGTGTTTGGCTTGTGGGCCGCAACGCTGGGCCGCCCCATGGTCAACCTGTCATCGTATGCTGGCTACGACGAAGCCGGGTTGGGCTACGATGCTCTCGTGGCCGGGCACAATGAAGACGCTGTCCGATGGTTTCGCGAAGCGCTCGTTTATCAACCGAAAGCCGCCGGATTCTGGTACGACCTCGGCATCGCCTATGCACGACAAAAGAACATGCCCGCGGCGCTGGACGCTGTCCGCAAAGCTGCTGACCTGGGGTATCCTCAGGCACAAAACCATCTTGGAGTGATGTATGAGCAGGGGCAAGGAGGGTTACCGGCAAACCCCGCACAAGCTGTGGTTTGGTATCGCAAAGCTGCAGACCAAGGCGATTTCAGCGCACAAAATAATGTCGCTTGGGCCTACGCTACGAGTCCCGACCCGGCCATTCGCAATCCGGCGGCCGCGCTGAATTACGCAGCGAAGGCCGTCAGCGGTACCAAAGATAAGCAGATTCCAGGCTATCTCGATACCCTGGCAGAAGCTTACTACGTGAATCAGAAATATGCGGAGGCCGTGCAGACGGAGCAGAAGGCACTTGCGCTGCATCCTACGGACAACAAGAGTGAATTCGAAGGACGCCTGCGGAAGTATCAGGACGCCCTGCGGCCCAAACCACCACGTTAGCAAAGGGAATTCTGTTCCCCTTTAGCACGGGGACTCAGTACCGGAATACGTTTTTCCCGGATTGATTCGCGCTCTTTCGTGGCATTCGCGGCATTCGCGGCTACAACGAGTTTCGTGATGATAGGGATCCCTCTCCCGCTTCGCGGGTCGGGAGGGCAGAAAAACTACATTTTATATTTCTTCAACAAATGCCGGAATGACCGGTAAGAGACATGCAGCATTTCGGCGGCACGGGTCTGAATTCCGCCGGACTGCTGCAGAGCGGAAGCAATGAGCGAGCGCTCAATACCGGCGATATAGTCCTCAAGATCCATGCCATCGGTGGGAACTCCCAGACTGTGGTTACCGTTTCCCGTGCCGGCCGTGGCGGAGTGCGCTACTGGCCGGTCAGAATCAATTTCAACCTTGAGTTCTTCTCCGGTTTCGAGCGCAACGGCGCGCTCAATCGTGTTTTCCAATTGACGCACGTTCCCCGGCCAATCGAGGTTGCGTAGCACTTCCAGTGATTCATCGTTGATGCGCACAATGCTCTTCAGAGCGGCGGCAGAGTATTTCTTGAGGAAATGATTGGCCAACAGCGCAATGTCTTCACGCCGTTCCCGCAGCGGCGGTACGTGGACCGGAATCACGCTCACGCGATAATAGAGATCTTCCCGGAAAGTATGCTCCGCCACCATTTGCTTTAGATCTTTATTGGTCGCCGCGATCACGCGCACATCTACGGCTGTCTCCTGCGTGCCACCCACGGGACGCAGACAGCGTTCCTGCAAGACACGCAGCAGTTTCACCTGCATGGAGACGCTCATTTCGCTGATTTCATCCAGAAAAATCGTGCCGCCGCTGGCCACTTCGAACAGCCCGAGTTTATTCTGGTTGGCGCCGGTGAACGCGCCTTTCACGTAACCGAATAACTCGCTTTCCAGCAGGGTCTCAGGAAACGCGCCACAGTTGATGGAAACAAATGGTTCTGAAGCCCGGGGCGAGCAGGAATGGACCGCCCGCGCCACCAATTCTTTGCCGGTACCGCTTTCTCCATAGATCAGCACGGTGCTGCTGGTGGAAGCCACCGTCCGGATCATGCTTTTCAGTTTCACAATGGTTTGACTGGATCCGATCATGTTGTCCAGCGAGTTACGGCTGGCGGCATCGCGCTTGAAAGCGAAATTCTGGCGGCGTAGCTCCAGCGTTTCCACCGCGCGTCCCACGGACACCTTCAGCTCTTCCAACAGGCTCGGGCCTTTGTGGATGTAATCAAAAGCGCCGCCGCGCACGGCCTGGACCGCGGCCTCGTAATCTTCCACGGCGGTAATAAGAATGACGGAAGTCTCGGGCGAAACCTGCCGGGCATAGCGCAGGACTTCAATACCGTCGGTCTGCGGCATCTTGATGTCCGTGATCAGGACCTCATAATTAAACGACCCCAGCTTTTTCTTGGCCGCATCGCCGGCATTCACCGTCTCCACGCGATGGCCGTCTTTGCGCAGTGAAATGTCCAGCATCTCGCAGATGGAGCGTTGGTCGTCGCAAACCAGAATGCTAGCCATGGGAAACACCGGCCCCGGCCGTCATGGACAGCGGCTCGCTTTCCGCCGCTTTGGCATTCAGGATTTCCACCACGAACTCGGCGCCCCGGCCCTGCTCGGAGGTCACGGAAATCTTGGCGCCGTGCGCCTGAATAATCTGATAGACAATGGCCAGCCCCAGGCCCGTGCCGCCTTCGAACTGGGACTGAAACGGCTCAAAAATCTTTTCGACAAACTGCCGCGGAATTCCGGGACCGGTGTCAGAAATCCCGATACGCCAGTACTCGCCGGACGGTTGAACGGAAACGGTGATCGTCCCCTTGGAGCCGATGGCTTGGACCGCGTTGGTCAACAGGTTCCAAAACACCTGCTTGATCCGGTCGGCATCCACGGCGGCGAACGCCGTCGGTGTTGCGAACCGGCGGACAATCTGGAGTCCTTTGGCATGCGAACGGTTCTCCAGCAGAACCAGTGCGTCCTCAAGCAGCGGGACGAGGTCCATGCGCGAGAACTTATAACTCTTTTCGCGGGAGTAGGCGAGGAAGTCGGAAACAATGGAATTCAATCTTGCCGATTCGCGCGTGACGATATCAATCAACAACTTCTGCTCATCATTGAAAGGTGAAATACGTGACAGCACGTTGACTGATCCGGCGATGGAAGCCAGCGGGTTGCGGATCTCATGAGCAATGCCGGCAGCCAGGCGGCCGATGGCCGCGAGACGATCACGCATGCGTATCTCGCGCTCCAGCCTGCGGATCTCGGTGAGGTCTTCGAAGGTATAGACGTAGCCGGTCGTCCCCTGCTCCGGGACGTAGAGGGCGGTCACGGTAATGCCAAAAGTCTTCTCCTGTCCTGACGGAGTCAGCCCGCGGACTTCGCCTTGCACGGAAGATGACTCCAGATGAGGCAAGCGGTCCAGAAACAAATCAGAAATGGGCCGTCCCTGAACAGCAGCGGCTTCGCGCTGCAGCAAGTTCTCACCCGGCGCATTCAGCAGGGAGATGCGTCCGGCAAGGTCGGTGGTGATCAGGCCGCTGCGAATGGAATGCACCACGTTTTCGTGCAGGGCCTGCAGGCTCACCAATTCTCCGCGCTTGTCCTGCAGTTCCACACCGGCCTGCCGCAATTTGGCGGCGAGAGAGCTCGACAGGTAGGCCACCGCGAGATACGCGAAAAAGTTGACCAGCACCACGGCCTGGAGCGACTTCAGATCGCCGCGGGCGGTCATTTGGAACGTCGGTATCTTTTCAAAGTACGAGAGTTCCAGCAACGAGCCGAACAAAATAAACGAAATGGCGGCCGTGAGATTGGCCCAGTAGCGCGGCAGCAAAATGCTGGCAACAATAATCACCAGCGGATAGAGAAAATTGAAGAAGGTATCAATGCCGCCGGTCACATAGACCACGGCCGTGGCAAACGCCAGGTCGGTGAATATCTGGGTGATGGCCTGCACCCGGTATTCATTCCAAATCGAAAGCAGAATAATGAAGAAGAAAGAGACGGTGTACCAGCCGACAATCACCGTAATAAACAGGCCGGGACGGACAATGTTCGGCGTGAGGTTGATGATGAGCAGTTCAACCGCGAGCAGGATCGTGATAATGATGACGCGGACCTTCACCAACCACGCCAACCATGCTCGCTCGTTGAATCGAATGTCCGCCGTCATACCTGTTGCCATGCCGGAGGGGGATGCCACGGAGGCTTCCGGCCTTGCGTTCCTTTTCTCGTCTTCTCGTCCCGTTCTCAGGAGAGCTTCGCGATCAGTGAGAACATGGGCAAATATAGCGAAATGACAATACCGCCGACGACTATACCCAGAAAACCAATCAACAGCGGCTCCATAAGAGTCAGCAGGTTCTTCGTGGCAGCATCCACTTCATCTTCATAGAAGTCGGCAATCTTCTGGAGCATGGCGTCCATGGCGCCTGTGGCTTCACCCACGCCGATCATTTGCGTGACCATGTTAGGGAACACGCCGCTTTCGCGCAACGGGTCCACAATGGTGCGGCCTTCTTCCACCGCCTTGCGCACCTTCATCAGCGCAACTTCCAGCACAGCGTTGCCGGAAGTCCGGGCCGTAATGGCCAGGCCTTCCAGGATAGGCACGCCAGATGTAATCAGGGTACCCAGAGTACGCGTGAATCGCGCCACGGCAATCTTGCGCAGCACGCTGCCCAGGACGGGCAGCTTGAGCAGCATCGCATCGAATAAGTATCTTCCACGCGGGTTCTTGCGGAAGTAGTGCACGAAAATCACCAGTGCGATGATGCCTCCAAGCACGACCCACCAGAAACTCCCGATGAAATGGCTGAGCCCGACTACAATCTTGGTGGGCAGAGGCAATTCCACGTTCATGCTGGTAAACATACTGGCAAAAATCGGCACGACAAACTTCAGCAGCGCTCCCACGATCAGGCAGGCAATGGAAATGACGGACACGGGATAAATCAGCGCCGACTTGACCGCGGATTTCAGCTTGACCGCCTTTTCCACATACACGGCTAGGCGCTGCAGAATAGTGTCCAGAATACCGCCGGCTTCGCCCGCCTCGATCATGTTCACGGTGAGGTCATCAAAAATCTTGGGATGCTGGCGCATGGCATTGGACAGCGTAGAGCCACCTTCCACCGTGGTCCGCACGGCGGTCAGGGTCTTCTGAAACGACGTGCTCTCCTGGTTGGTCGCGAGAATCTCGAGGCACTGGACCAAAGGCAGGCCGGCGTCAATCATGACGGAGAACTGGCGGAAGAAGATGGCAATGTCCTTGACCGGAACTTTGCCGGTGCCGAACTTGGGCAGCGCAAATTCCTTGCCTTTTTCCTTGATGGCCCCAGGGGTGATGCGCTCTCTACGCAACTGCACCTGCACGGAAGCCTTATTTTCCGCCTGGCGCTCTCCGGCGATCTTCTTCCCTTGAGCGTCTGTCCCTGTAAAAGTAAATACCGGCATAGTTGAAACTCCTTTCGTCGTTCAAGCTCTCGTGGTTCAAGCTCAAAAACCACGGACTCCAGAACTTGTCTATTTGCGCGGCACGACCATGCCCGTTGCTTTGGCCTGGCCCACGCCCCGGTTGATGATGTCTTGCAGTTCCTCCGGCATGGAGGAACGCAGCAGCGCCGCTTCCAAAGTGATCTGCTTCTGAAAATACAGCGCCGCCAGCGACTGATTGAATGTCTGCATGCCAAACTTGTCCTGTCCCGATTGCATGGCCGAATAAATCTGATGGACCTTATCTTCGCGGACCAGGTTGCGAATCGCGGCATTGGGGACCAGTATCTCCATGGCCATCATGCGACCGCTGCCGCCAACCTTAGGCAACAATGATTGGCACAGGATGCCTTCCAATACCAGGGAGAGCTGCGCGCGTATCTGCGATTGCTGGTGCGACGGAAAAACGTCGATCACGCGGTTAATAGTGGATACCGCGGAGTTGGTGTGCAAGGTGCCGAAAGTCAAGTGTCCGGTTTCCGCAATGCGCAGCGCCGATTCAATGGTCTCCAGGTCGCGCATTTCACCGATCAGCACCACGTCCGGATCTTCGCGGAGCGCAGCGCGCAGGGCGTTGCTGAACGACTGGGTATCGGCGTGGACTTCGCGCTGGTTCACCAGGCAGTTCTTGTTCTGGTGCACAAACTCGATCGGATCTTCGATGGTGATGATGTGGTCGTGCCGTTCCGTGTTGATCTTGTCCAGCATGGCGGCCAGTGTGGTGGATTTTCCGGAACCCGTGGGACCCGTCACCAGAATGAGCCCGCGCGGGCGGTCGCACAACTTGGAGACAATCGCCGGCAGGTTCAACTGCGAGAACGACTTGATCTCAAATGGAATCACGCGGTAGACAGCTCCAACAGCGCCGCGCTGATTGAAGCAATTACCGCGGAAGCGGGCCAGCCCCTTCAATCCGAAGGAGAAGTCCAGTTCCAGGTTCTCTTCAAAACGATGCTTCTGCGCGTCCGTGAGCACGCTGTAGGCGAGCTGCTTGGTCTCCGACGGCGTCAAGGGAGGCATGTCCAGCGGCTGGAGATGGCCATGCACACGCACCTGGGGCGGTGAATTGGTAGTGATGTGGAGATCACTACCCGACAGGTCCAGCATCTTCTTTAACAACTCACTTAGAGTTACGCTCATTTTTCCTCAGCTCTCCTGCGTGGCAGACAAATTAGTGCACCGTTTCACGGGCGACTTCTTCCAACGTGGTCACGCCTTCCTTGACCTTGACCAGACCGCTGCGACGCAATGTAACCATGCCGTGCTCCATGGCTTTCCTTTTCAGTTCGGTGGCGGAAGCGCCGATCAAGATCAGCTCGCGGATGTCGTCATCCACTTCCATGACTTCATACAATCCAACTCTGCCTTTGTATCCTGTGCCGTTGCAGTTGGAACAGCCTTTGCCTTTGTAGATTTTTACGGTCTTCGATTCCTCCGGCGTGTAGCCGGCGTCCAGCAAGGCCTGCGGCGGCAGGTTCACTTCTTCTTTACACTCCGAACAAATTCTGCGGATCAGGCGCTGGGCGCAAATCAAGTGGACCGCCGTGGCCACCAGGAACGGCTCAATGCCCATGTTCATCAGACGGCTGATGGTTTCCGGCGCTCCGTTAGTGTGCAGCGTGGAGAGCACCAGATGTCCGGTGAGCGAGGCCTTGATGGCAATCTCCGCGGTTTCAAAATCGCGGATTTCGCCGACTAGAATGATGTTCGGGTCCTGGCGGAGAAAGGCGCG
Organism: Acidobacteriaceae bacterium; assembly: GCA_003140235.1. GTDB lineage: Bacteria > Acidobacteriota > Terriglobia > Terriglobales > Acidobacteriaceae > Angelobacter. The sequence goes on along the minus strand of PLJN01000095.1, from coordinate 1,405 downwards.
CAACGCAGCAGCAAAGTTCAAGCCAATGGAATCCTTCATCTGCACCTGGTTCACGCCGTGCAGTTGGAATTCAACCGGGTCCTCGGCCGTCATGATGTTGGTATCGGGTTTATTCAGCAAAGATATAGAGGAATAGAGCGTATTCGTCTTGCCTGAACCCGTGGGGCCGGTCACCAGGACCATGCCGTAAGGCTTGAGGACGGCCTTCTGGAATTTCTCCAGCGAATCGGGCTCGAATCCCAGCTTGGTCATGTCCAGCCGCAGGTTTTCTTTGTCGAGCAACCGCAGGACGATTTTTTCTCCCCACAAGGTAGGCAACGAGTTGACGCGGTAATCGAGCTGCTTCTTACGGCCGCCAAGCTGCATCTTCAGCATGATTCGTCCGTCCTGGGGCAGGCGCTTTTCGCTGATGTCCAGCTTGGCCATGATCTTGATGCGAGAGATAATCGCGTCTTTCAACTTGAGCGGCGGCGACATGATGTGCTGCAACACGCCGTCAATACGAAAGCGTACGCGATATTCTTTTTCGTACGGCTCCACGTGAATGTCGCTGGCCCCGCGCTTCACAGCGTCAGTAAGAATAATGTTGACCAGCTTGACGATCGGCGCTTCCTCGGCCGAGCGCTCCAGTTCGGTGATGTCCAGCTCGCCCTGGTCGGCCTGGAGTTCAACGTCGGCATCTTCGCCCATGGACGCCAGCAACTCGTCCACGTTGCTGCCTTCTTCCACCTCGACCTGGCCGTAGGCCTTCTCGATGGCCTCCATAATCGCGGCTTCGGACGCCACCACCGGCTCGATGTTGAAGCCGGTCATGAACTTGATATCGTCCATGGCAAACACATTGGTGGGGTCGACCATGGCAATGGTCAGCGACGCTCCCACGCGGCTCAACGGCAATATTTGGTAGCGCTTGGCAGTCTCTTCCGGGACCAGTTTTACGACGGTCGGGTCAATTTCAAAGTACTGGAGATTGATAGCGGGTACACCGTACTGGCGCGACAGGAAGTTAGTGACTTCCTCCCCGGTAATGAACCCCATGTGCACCAGAGTGGAGCCCAGACGAGCCTGTGGACCAGCCTCTTTTTGGGCTTTTAGCGCCTTTTCCAGCTGATCTGGTGTGATGATCTTCTCTCTTACCAGAAGATCGCCTAGTCTCTGAGACATAATCCCGCTAATCCTGAACCTAAAATTGACTCAAATTTGCGCTTTTCGAATGGCTCGGGGACTGCCGGAACGCAGAAAAACGTGAGTAAATCGAATCGTAGGCTGGGTGACATAAATTGTCAATCGGCAGCTGTTGCCGAAGAAGTTACACTTTTGGCCATTAGGACATGTACCTTCGCGTACATTGCCAAAAATGGTCACTTCGAGGCAAACAGCGTGGCTAGTGTAGTGTCCAAGAATT
>PLJN01000020.1 GCA_003140235.1 Acidobacteriaceae bacterium | reverse complement strand
GTGGAGCCGGTCACGGTGCAATTGCCGCTGGCGCCAAACGTTACCGTCAGCGTAGAAGACGCCGTGGCGCTAACGCCGAAGTCCGGATCGCCAAACGTCTTGCCGCCCAGCGCGCCAAAAGTGATTGTCTGGCCGGCTTTGGCAATCGCGAACGATTGCGGAACGTCCGTTGCCGCGTTGTAGTTGCTGTCGCCGGCTTGCGATGCAGTAACCGTGCAACTTCCAGCTCCAGTGATATGTACTGTCGTGCCGGTAATACTGCAATTACCGCTGGCGCCAAAAGTAACCGTCAGGGTGGAGGAAGCAGTGGCGCTAACGCCGAAGTCCGGATCGCCGAACGTCTTGCCGCCGAGCGCGCCAAACGTGATTGTCTGGTTGGACTTGGCAATCGAGAACAACTGCGGAACATCGGTCGCGGCGTTGTAGTTGCCGTTGCCCGCTTGCGAAGCCGTGATGGTGCAGCTACCCGCTCCGGTGATGTGGACCATGGAACCGGTCACAGTGCAATTGCCGCTGGCGCCAAAGGTAACCGTATCGCCGGAAGTGGCTGTGGCGCTGACATTGAAGTCCGGATCGCCGAAAGTCTTGCCGGTCAACGCGCCGAACGTGATCGTCTGGTTCGCCGTCGCGACTGTCAGCGCAGCGGTGCCATTGCTGGCGTTATAGGTGCTGTCGGCCGCAAAGCTGGCGGCAACGCCGGATGGATAGCTTCCCGCATTGATTCCGCTGAGGCTCGCTGCGGAAACCGTCGCGACGCCGTTGCTGTCGGTGGTGCCGCTCCCGGCGCTATTGCCGTTCAGCGTAAAGTTCACCGTTTTGCCGCTCACGCCAACGCTGCTGGAAGTCAATGTAGCCGAGAGGTCCGCGGTACCGTTGAAAGTCCCGCTGGCCGGCGATACGGCCAGAGTGGTGGTAAGAAGATTGTTAAAGCATATGGTTACGTCATGCAGAGTTGCGGTGACGGTACTGTCGGTCGTGCTGAACGAAGCCTGGTACTTCAGATAGCGGCTACCGTTGAACTGGGCCAGCGATCCGCCGTTGGTGAAGAAGGTGGCGTTTGTGCCGTCTGGTCCGACAAAGCTGAATGGGCCGGCGGAACTGCTGCTGGCTGCCGTCTGGAATTGAACATTGGTGTTGGCCGGAGTATCCGCCGTCCAGGCGATGGTGCCCCACTGTGCGCCGCCGGGAGAAACCGGATTGGCGTCTTTAACCGAGGACACAAACGTACCTGATGCCGCGTAGCCGGTCCGCATGTAGGCCTTGAAGTTGAAGTCTCGGGTCGAATCGGCAGACCACGTTGTGCCGCTATCAGACGAAAGTACACGCTGGCCGTTGGCATACGTGCTCGGCGACGAGCGAATCCAAAAATACCCCCCAGCCGATGGCGCCGTGTTAGGACGCAAGATCAGCGCATATTGTGTTCCGGATGTCAGGGTGGCCGGCGAGCCGAATGTGGCTGTGTAGTAGACTCCCGCGCCGCTGTTGAATCCCGTGATCGTCGCGGAGGCGAGGTCGGCGCCCGTGGGCAGACCGCCGCTCGTGGCGCGAACGGAAAGCGTGAGGTTGGGTGTCGTACCAGTGCAACCTGAACAGAAGAGTTGGACTTCCACTTTTACGAGAGTGCCAGTGACCGCTGGAATGAAGGTCTGGCCAGTCCAACTGGGTGTACCAAAGCCCGTTCCGGTCGTCGTACCAGCGGTGTTCTGCTGATCAACAGTCGGCGCATTCAACAGGGTGACGTCTCCGGGGCTGCCGGTGAGATCGCAATTGGTGAACGTACCAGCCTGGAAGTCAGCCTGCGTTGTATCGGTCAGGCATCCGCTGGTGGCCGCCAATGCGAGAGAGAAGTTCTGCGTGGTTGTCGCGCTGTCCGTGACCACGATATTGGTGGCCACGCCGGAAACATAACCTGGATCGCTGGCGGTAAGACTCGGATACGTGCCGGCTGGGATCCCGCTGAACGTGTAATTGCCGTTGACGTCGGTGGTCGTTGACCTGCTCCCCAGAGCCACGGTCGCACCCTGAATGGGAGCTCCGCCAACCGTCGCGGTCACCGTGCCTTGGACTGTGCCTCCAGCGCCGACTGGAGTGCAACTCGGAAAGCTGAAGTTGCCGATTCGCGTAAGAAAATTCAGCCCATTCACCGCATAGTACATATTGGTGTACCAGAAGGTGCAGCCATCCGGATCGAGGGTCATCGCGCTGTAATCTCCCCAGCGGATACATGATGAGCTGCCGCAATTTCCTGACTGCGTGCCCGTTCCCTGGATGAGCAACTGCTCCGTCTGGGTGAGGGTGTTGACCGGGTCGCCGGCCAGCCGTCCCGCATACTTTATGGCAGGTAATGTGGTGCTGCTCGATGTGCTGTAACCCAGAGCCATGTCCCCTGCGCGATCAACCGCGACACTCGGCATGAAACGGTAGATGACGTTCGCGCCATCCGGGTCCCATGTCGCCGCCTGCGGGATGTTCGCTGCAACCGTCCCCCCGGTAACGTTAACCTGGTAATAGCGCGGCGCAGCAAAACCGCTGGTGTCGCCGCGACGCACGGTGTGGGTCGCCCACAGAGATTCGACTCCGCTAAGATTCGTATATTGGTTCTGCACCATGGCGCGAAGTTGCAGAACGTCAAGGCTGTTTCCGCCTTGCGATGGCGCATTGGGCACAGTCGCATTAGGCCAGCTGCTAGACGCCAGAGGGGTGTCCGGGCCGGAAAACGTGGATAAAGAAGTCCGGTTCCAGTCCACGTGGAACTTATAGACGGTCAAGGCATTCAGGAATTCCCAGGTTGATAGAAAGTAATTCGGCGTGCCCGCTGGCGGTGTTCCGGTTTGCAGCCGCGCGTTGCTCGGCAACACCGTGAAGTCCGCGGACGGAGCGTCAAACGAGATGACCTGGACCGTCGTTGCTCCTGCGTACATTTGGGCCTTATTGAATGCCCACACCCGGGGATTCAGGTATAGACTCCCAGCGCCAAAGGTGAAGATGTTGGCCGACATGTAGATTCCGTCGGGCCAGATGCCTAACTTGGGGTAGTCGCCCAATCCGCCATTGACCTGGACGGAATAGAAATTCCAGCCGCCCGCGACTGGATCGCCTGACTTGGAAACAGCAAAACACTGGAACTGAGGAGCGACTACGTTGCCCCCGCTAAGTGTGAAAGCGAAATCGGTGATCACCCAGCGGTCCTCGAAGGTGTCATACAGAACGACCGGATCGCCAAAATTGGCGGTGTCGCACAGGTTTCCGAAACTGCCCTGGCTCATCAGCGTGTTAAACGTAAATGCCGCCACGCGCACACCTGTGCTCTTGGTGTAGATACCGATCGAGGTGTTGATGGTCTGAATATAGTACGTCGGGCCAACGTCGCCATTGGTGTCAGGCGGATGGCCGGCGCCCCAATTGGCGAAATCGAGACCATCAAAGCTGTTGCTGGGAGCTGGCGCGGGGGCGCTGGGCGAGGGAGGCGCGACCGGTGAGAGTGGGCTGGTATTGGTGCCGGGACCCGGATCTGTTGTCCCCGGCGCGAGCGTGGGTCGGAACAGCGGTTCTTCGTGCTCCGGACGCTCGAACTTCTCCGGTGGAATCTGCGGCAGGGTTCTCACATCGCCGTGAAAGGAACGCCCGCGCATCAGTCGGTCTTCGCGAGGATGGCCCGTTGCCCGGAAAGTGAGCGGTCGCGCTGGCTGGTCACTGTCATCCGCTTCGGTCCGGCTGCCGGAAGGAGTTTTGCGGTCCCTCCGGGCGTTCGTGTTTGCTCTCTGCGCAGCACCGTCGTCCATGAGCAATACCTTTTCGGAAGAGGACTTGCGGGAAGCATGGGTCTTTTTCTTTGCCTTTTGGGTTGGCGCCTGGGTTTGTCCAAAAAAGGAAACTGGTACGATCAGGCAAAAGAACAGCAGAGACGTAATCAGCGTACGGGCGGAGTGGCGCATTAAAAGGGCCTCACAAAATTTTGTTTTTTTGTAGCTTTGTTTCTTACAGCAGGGGAAACCTGGGGAAGCGTCCCGTAACGTCAGCGCTTTGCGGCGAGATCACATAAAGACATTGAAGTTAGCTTGACGCAATTATCAGGGGGCTGCTCGGAATTTGCAACTATCTGGAATAGTAGATTTCGGGCAAGAAATAAAGCCACGGTATGGAGGAAAAACGCATCTTAGTTCTATGGCGTTTCCCCCGAGAAATATATGATTCTGTCCTGTTGAAATCCCCGCACCTTCGGGAGTTATTCTCGCAACGTGTCAAGCAAGGGAAGGACTTAGGAGTATGGCGATGCCGTCACGAATGAATCGTTCCACGTTGATCAGGTTTTTTCTCGCCGGGCTGCTGGCGTCATCCGGTGTCTTGCTCCAGGCCGGCACACGGCCCGCTGCGCATCCCAAGACTCTTACCCCGGGCACGTGGGGTGGTGAGCACATCATTCTGGAAGTCTCAGACAAAGGCGCTGAAGCGGAGTTCGACTGTGCGCGCGGCCAGATCACGCAACCGATCGCGCTCGATCAGCGCGGCCACTTCGACGTCACAGGCACCTTCACGCCCGAGCACGGCGGCCCCATACGCCGCGATGAGGAAACCACACCGGCCCCGGTCCGCTACTCAGGACATGTCACCGGCGACACCATGGAACTCACCATCGCTCGCGGAGAAGAAAAGATCGGCGCCTACACGCTGACTCGTGGCTCGCACCCCATGCTAAGAAAGTGCCGCTGAGCGTCGTTTACAACCCCTCGTTTACAATGCAGGGCTTGCGGGAGTGAGCCATGAAAATCAAGAGTTTGATTGCCGTTTGCGCCCTGCTGTTTGCAGTGGCTGGGGCGCAACAATCACCGGTCATCATCAACGCAGGAACCGTGCTCGACGGCCGCGGTCACGTGCTGCACAATGTGCAGATCGTTGTTCAGGACGGAAAGATCCAGCTGATCAATCATCAAGCGAAGTCTGCGCCCACCTATGATCTGCGCCGCGTGACGGTGTTGCCGGGATGGATTGATGTCCACGACCACATCACCTGGCACTTTGGTCCCAACGGCCGCGCCGAAGACAAAGACGAAACACCCGCACAAGCCGCGCTGGCGGAAGCTGGTAATGCATGGACCACGCTGATGGCCGGCTTTACCACCATCCAAAGCGTAGGCTCGCCGGAAGACAAAGACCTGCGCGCAGCCATCAACAGTGGCGCAATTCCCGGGCCTCGCGTGCTCACCGCGCTGCGTCCGATCAGTGATCCCCGGCTCACGCCGCAACAGATCCGGGAAATTGTCAGAAAACTCAAAGCCGATGGCGCCGATGTCGTCAAGATTTTTGCTTCCCGCAGCATTCGCGAAGGCGGCGGCCAGACGCTCAGCGACGAGCAACTGCAAGCAGCTTGCAGCGAAGCCAAAGCCCAGGGACTGCGCACGCTGGTCCATGCCTACCGCACGGCGATTCGCGCGGCCACTCTTGCTGAATGCACTCAAGTCGAACACGGTACCTACGCCACCGACGACGACTTGCGGGCCATGTCGGAACACGGCACGTTCTTTGATCCGCAGGTGGGACTGGTCATCCATAATTATCTCGATAACAAAGCGAAGTTTCTGGGCATTGGCAATTACAACGAAGAAGGCTTTGCCAAGATGCAGGAAGTCCTGCCGCTAAACCAGGAAATGTTCAAGCGGGCGTTGGCCACTAAAGGATTGAAAATCGTCTTCGGCACCGACGCAGTAGCGGGCGCACACGGCCGCAACGCGGAGGAGTTCATCTATCGCGTCCAAACCGGTCAGGACTCCATGGATGCAATGGTGGCCGCTAATGCACGCGCCGCGGAATCCCTCGGCCTGCAAAACGAAATTGGTTCCATTGCTCCGGGGATGCAAGCGGACATCATTGCTCTCGATGGCGATCCTCTGAAAGACATTACGGCGGTACGCCGCGTGGTGTTCGTGATGAAGGGCGGCAAAGTGTATAAGAATAATGCCGTAGCCGCGCACTAGCGAACAACGAGCCACCACTCAAGGACTTGTCATTCTGAAGGCCCCGGTTTTTGGGGCCTGAAGTTGAGGCGCTACGCAGGCGTGAGCAAAGCGGGAGCCTGCTGCCGAAATCCTGAGCGGCAGCGAAGGAACCCTCTAATCCCGAGGCAGCTACCCTGTACAAGACGTCTATCCGATAGAATGCAGCCGTTACCCTTACCCTCATGCTCAGGAAACAGCGTTTCTATTACGTGTACATTCTTTCCAGTCTTTCCGGGACGCTCTACACCGGCATCACCAATAGCCTGTACCGGCGGACGTTGCAACACAAAGGCAAAGAGACGCCGGGCTTCACGAGTCGGTATGGTGTTGACAGACTGGTGTATTACGAGACATTCCACGACGTCCGCGCCGCCATTCGCCGGGAAAAGGAGATTAAGGGATGGACGCGCAAGAAAAAGACTGCTTTGATTGAGGCGTCGAATCCAAAATGGAAAGACTTGGCGGAAGGATGGGGAGAGGAAGTACCGCCGCCTTCGTGGTCCCTGAAAGCGCCACGCACGGACTAGCATCCTCGGGATTCTTCGGCCCCAAAAACAGGGGCCTTCAGAATGACAGAGGCGGGAGGTGTTCATTCCGAACGAATAATTTCCGCGGATAGACCGGGCATACCTAGATGTCAAAGGGTAAAGCGAATTTCCTCGCGCTCAATTCCCGTAGCGGATATCGACGGAAACACTCTCTCCCGCTTTCAATGCGGGAAGCACGATGTGGCGTTTGTTTCCCTGCACCTTGGCGCCGCCGTCCACCGAAGCGACCGGGCGCTGGAACTCGAACGTGAGTCCTTCCACGGCTTCGGTCGAAGTTGCCGTCAGGCGAACCGTGTTGGCCGCTTTGCCCGGCGTAATGCTCCATTTCAGGCGGTCGCGAGCACGCCAGAAATGGGCGAAGCTCGACATGGTGACCACGGAAACGTCGCCCGGCAGTTGATTGAGCAACGCTTCTTCCGCTTCCAGTTTCTTTTTGGCCTCGTTGGTATGAATCAGGATTACGTTGACAGCGCCGTTCTCCGCGTTGGCCCGTATCACGTCGAGCGCGCGGTCCACGCGCTGTTCCAGGGACGGCTTTTCTTCGTCTTCAAACGTTACCGGAAATTCGTACAGCCCGCTGTCGTCATAGAACCCCAGCCCGAGCGGTAACGCATACGGGAAGTTCGTGAGCACGTCGCCGGCTGTGAAGGAAGAATCAAACTCGTAGCCGGTGCGTTGCAGTACCTCCGGCAGGTGCGGCGGAACACGAAGATGGCCGGCGCGGAAAAAATCCGTAGTGTGGCCGGGCAAGGCCCCGTCGATCAACTGCTTGCTCACGCGGACTTCTCCAAAGACCGTGGCGTTGACGGCGGAATCAAATCCTGTGGCCTTCGGCCTGTAGTTCTCGTACGACTCATCACCGTTGCCCATTTCAAACTTGTTGAAACCGGCCGAATGGATCACAGAGTGGCTGCCAATCGGAAAGCCCATGGATTGAATCTGCCTCAGGTCTGTCACGTTCTGGCCGGAAAAAAATGCCTTGCTGTTGCTGTCGCTCACGTACCTGGTCTGGATAAAGAAACTGCTTTTGACGTGGTGCCGCTCTTCCATGGCGGCAAAGTCCAGCATGGGATGGAAGGAATCCTGCCAGTCCACGTCATGGGAGATCATGAGCACGGAATTCTTCCCGTCGGGAATTGTGCCCAGCCGCACCGCGCCCGGCTGATTGGATTCGTACCACGCGCGCAGCAACAACATCCAGATGTCCGCTCCGGGCTCAAAGCCGTTGGCGTAGACGCGTTCCGCCTCCAGGTCACGGTTGTTCTGATTACGCAGCACTACATCCTGAAAACCCAGCCCGATCAAGTAAGCCGTACCGGCGCCTGATTTCTTCCGCAGAATCGCGGCCGTCCCGTCTTCAAAATGCGCCAACGTGTCTGCCGTGCTCGGGGTGTAGCTGTGTGTCCAGAAAATATCGGTATACGCCGCAAGACCCAGCGGGGCTTCCAACTCTTGCGGACGGTTCAAATACACTTCCATGGGGTCCTGGTTGGGAGCAAAAATCACTTTGTGGTGACGCCGCGTGGGGACCGATGTGCCATACCCAAACAAAGGCCCAAGGTTGGCAGCCTCAGCTTGAAAGGCCAGAAGGTTTCCGCCACCGTTCACAAAACCCGTGAGCTTTTGAACCTGGTCCGGTGTGATTGGCGGCAACGTGTCCGCCAGGACCACCAGATGGTGGCGCAGCGCCTGATTAAGATCTCGAGTCACGAAAAACGGCACGCCCATTCCGCGCAGAGCATGCTCCAGCCCCAGAATACCCGGCTCGGGATTCGGCCAGTAGACCGCCACCTGCATGGGGAAGGCCTCAGGAAACGCCACGGTGGGATCTATCTTCGGACGGACCAGCGCACGCACCGGAACATCGGCGGCATGCAAGTTGGTGATTGTCTCGTTCCCGCTGCGGCACGAAAGCATAAGCAGCACAGCACCGGCGAACGCAGCACGAAGAAAAGACTTTCTGACCAGGGGCGTCATCTAGCTGGAGTGTAACATCTACTGTCGGTCTCGTAGATATGACGATGGGTGTTCGTGGACGCTGGACTGTGGCCGAAAATGGTCTGTATGTGCTTAAATTAAAACACAGGCCGGGATGGCGGAACTGGCAGACGCAGCGGGCTCAAAATCCGCCGAGGTTCACCCCTCGTGGGGGTTCGACTCCCCCTCCCGGCACCAACCCACATCTTTAAACCTTCCACGCCATGAACTCAACACCCCGCGTTGTTCAGGGCTCTTTACAATTTCCGCACACTTCCTGCGAATTCTTGACTTCGGTCCTGGCTGCAAAGCGATACAGTTCCGTGCAGGATGAAAAACGCAATGCGCCACTTCAGTCGGACTTGTTCTCTTCTGCTTCTGATTGCGGTTTTTTCTGGCTGCTGCTTCAGTCAGCAGAATACCGATCCCTGTGCACCGCCAACCTTCAAGATCGATAAAGAAAAGAACATGTTCAACGAACACCAGGAAGCGTGGCTCGGCGAGATCCTGGACCAAGAGGCCATCAAGCGCTACAACATGATCGAGGACCCCGAAGGGGACTATCTGCAGAGGATGGGCGAACGCATTCTGGCCGAGCTTCCGCCCACCGGCCGGCAGTATCGCTTCTACATCATCGACTTGCCTGTGAACAACGCCTTTTCCCTGGGCGGCAGCCGCATCTATGTGACCCGCCAGCTCATTGCATTTCTTAAGAATGAAGATGAGTTTGCCGGATTGCTGGGCCATGAAGTGGGACACATTGCCACCCACCAGGTCGCAATCGATCTCACGCGCGTGTTTCGCAAAGTGCTGGGCGTGGACCGTGTAGGTGACCGTAATGACATCTTCGACAAATGGAACCAACTGGAGGACATCTGGAGGAAGAAGCACGCGCAGCTCAGTGACGACGAACGCTCGGAGGACGAACAGAGAATCGCCGACCGCATCGGCCTCTATACGATGACCCGCGCCGGCTACCGTCCCATACAACTTGCTGATTTCTTTGACCGCTTGACTGAGTCCGAGGGAAATACCGGCAGCCTCTTTACTGATTTCTTCGGCATTACCACTCCGACGGCCAAACGGCTCCGCCTGCTGGTCAAGGAAGCAACCCCGCTTCCTCAGCCCTGCGTCTCTGCCCGGCCTGCGGATTCCGCGGCACATTTTCTGGATTGGCAAAAGAAGGTGATCGCTTCCCGAAAAGCTGTAGTGAAAGAGCAGGTCGGCGGAATCTTGATGAAATCCACTTTGCAGCCGCCACTACGGGGTAATCTGCAATATCTGCAGTTCAGTCCGGACGGAAAGTATCTTCTGGCGCAGGACGAAGGTACCGTGTTTGTCCTCTCGCGCGAACCGCTCACCACACTATTTCGCATTGACGTACAGAATGCCAAGAAGGCGCAGTTCAGTCCGGATTCACGCTCGGTCGTAGTCGCCGATGCGGAGCTGCGAGTGGAAAAGTGGGACATCGCGGAAGAAAAAAGAATCTCCGTACACGCGGTTTCGATTCCGGGCCGGTGTGAGGATTCCGCAGTCTCCAGCACAGGTGAAGTGCTGGCTTGCTACAGACTCCACAAGGACGAGCACGAACTTGATTTGTTCGACGTAAGCACCGGTGCAACCCTGTTTACAAAAATCGTGTACCGGGGCATGCGGTCCGGGGACCTGATTGTCCTGCTCCAGAACGCCATCGGGTTTGTCCCTACAGCGTCGCGCACCGCGATGCAATTCTCTCCCGACAATCGCTACTTTGTCTGGGGAGAAGGCCAGGCATCTGTGGGCTACGACCTGGAAAACCATCGTGAAATCTCGCTGCCCGGCCGGATCAAGAAGATTGTGGCTGATCAGTTCACGTTTACAGCGGAAGGCAATATCGCAGGTCTCAATCGAGAAAAGCCATCCAAGTCGCAATTGGCACGCTTTCCCTCCGGAGAGTTGATTGAAGAATTCCCGCTCGAAGTCAATGGGTTCAAGCTGCTGGGTAGTCTGATACCCGCCGCCAAAGGTCCCTACATCCTCGTGACACCAGCCAACATGCATCCCATCGCTGCCATCGATCTTGAGAGCAAGAAACTGGCCGTGGGATACAGGAGTACGGCTTTTGCCATCTACGAGAAAGTTGCGGCCGGCGAGCAGATCGGAGGACGGATTGGTCTCTTCTCCCTTCCGGATGAAAAACAATTGGCGACCACAGAACTCCCGATGAGTTACTTGCCGCACCTGCAAGCCGCCCGGTTCTCGGTGGACGGGAAATGGCTGGCCGCCGCAGGCAGCACCAGTGGCGGTGTATGGAATGTAGCCAGCGGAGAACGCGTTCTCAACACCAAGACATTCACCGGCGCCTCATTCGCCCAGGACGAGGTCCTGGCCTTGTTCCACAAGCTGGAAAACATACCAAAGATGATGAGCCTTGATACGGCGCAGGGAAACCAGCTCGAACTCTACACGCTGCACCCTCTTGCGCCGAACAAAGAGCTCAAGAAGATCCAGGAGACCGAGAAGAACGACGGGCACGTGATTCCCGCGGAGTCCGGCTGGTATTGGCCAGCTGGCGATATGGTCGTCGCAGCCAGGCCCGCCAGGAAAGGACGGATTACGATTGAAGCTCATGACGCGCGCACTTATCAAATCCGTTGGACGCGCGAGTTGCCGGTGACCCAGGATCTCCCCTCCGACCCATCCATGTACTACTTCCCATCGCTGTACTACTCTGCTTCGGGAAAGAGTTTGACCGCGGTCACTCAATTCCGCAATGTACGCACGGAAGCCAGGAATAACCCGGAGCTGGCAAAGAGGCTTGGCACAATCGGCGATAAAGATGAAGCGGTGCTGGTTGAAGTCCTGGACCCGGCAACCGGAGAAACGCGAGGCGGCGTGGCCATTGATTCGGCGAACTTCTCGTTGTATGCCAACCTCTTTTCCACCAATGCCGCTCTCTCGGCCGGAGATACTTTGCTGGTGTATGACAATAACAACCGCACACTCGTCTATTCCCTGAAGTCCGGCAAGCAGACAGGACGGACCCTGGGGAAATTCAAGGCGATCTCCTCAGGCGGTGACCGGATGCTGGTGGAGAATGGGCCGGGCAATGCGGACCTCTACGATGTATCCACGCTGCAAGTGCTGGAGCACTACACCTTTCCCGCGCGGATCAAGGTCGCTGACTTCACGGATCAAAATACCCTTATGGTCCTCACCGAGGACCAAACGGTCTACCAGCTCGCGGCTGATGTGGGCAGGCAAAGCGCCAGCATCCACTAGTTTGAGATGCAAAACTTTACCGCTGATGAACGCTGATCAGCAAATTTATTTTTGCTTGTGACATTTCGATATCTTTGTTGATCAGCGTTATCAGCGTCATCAGCGGTAAGGTTTTTGGGAGCTTCAGCTACGCGACAGCATTCGGCTGAAGATTAGGCGCAAGCGCGCGGGCCTCGTTGACGCCGGCCGCGCGGGCCGCCTCCAGGGCGGATTCCAGGCGGTTGATGACCTCAGTGACAATGTCCACCGGATCATAGTTGGGCTGCAGCGCGGCCTCGGCGAGGCCCATACTCAGGATGGGCGGACGGTCTTTGCCGGGAATCCTGACGCTGGCCAGGACTCTTCTCAACTTGTCCACCACCAGAAACGCGCTTTTTTCGTTGGTGTCAGAAAGCAGCACGGCAATGGTGGTGAGGTCGTAGCGTAAAGCAACGTCATTCTGCCGGATGTGGGCGCAGATGGTCTGGCCAGCCATCTGCATTATGTCCTCGACCTGGGGTTCGCCAATTTCTTTCACCAGCGCTGAGGCCTTGCCGAAGTGCAGCAGCATGATGGTCATCGGGGTCTGCTGTTGCATGGAGCGCTGCACTTCAGAAAGCAGAACGTCCAGATAGGAAGAACGCTTCAGCAGTCCTGATTTTTCTTCCGTCACGGCGAGCGTCTTCATCAAGCTGCGCAGGCGGGCGTTGCTGACGGCCAGCACCATCTGTTCGGCAACGGTCTGCAGCACTTCAATCTCCGCGGGTTGCCAGGGCCGCGGTTCCGCCTGTTCCAGGATCACGATGCCGCATTGCTCGCCGGCATCCATCAAGGGCACGGCCAGAATGGATTCAACGCCCAGGTCCGCAAGGTGTTCCTGCACGGGCTGCAATTCAGCTGCGTCGCGCGCAAGCGCAATGGCCACCGGCCCGCTGACCGCGAGCTGCTGGAGCACACCGATCAGCTTGACAAGGGAAACCACGTCCGACGGCTTGACGCCCGTGGCGCAGTACTCCAGCGCGGCCGAAGGCGGCTTGCCCAGCGGACTGAGTCCGGCTACACAACGGCTGGCATAAAAATGGCGGCCGATTTCATTCACCGCGGTGAACAGCACGCTCTTGACGTTCACCTGACGATGAATGTTGCGTGTGATTTCGTTGACCTTTGAAAAGTTGTCCACCGTGGTCTCGGGCGACGACCAGGAGACAGCTTTCGGGGCCGGAGCGCTTACCGGCACACTCGCCGAAGTGTGCGCGCCCGCCGCAGGTTCTCCGGCGGCGCCGTGCCCGTCCACGCCCGCGTTCAGATAGAGCTGCTTGAGTTTTTCGTTTCTGCCTTCTTCGCTGGGAAAAAGCTTGCGGATCCTCTCGATACGTTCCAACGCTTTGGCGCGCATTCCGTATTGCAGATAAATTTCTGCCTGCAGGATAAAGTCTTCCAGCACCGTGGGTTCGGAGTCGGGAACAGATCCCACCGGGGGACCGCTCTCCAGCGTGTTCGCCACCACCTGAAAGCGGTTGGCGATCGCTGAGTAGTGATTGTTATCGATCTTCCCGCGCAGCAATTCCAGCTTTTGGCCATGGCCAGATTCGTAAGGGTCGACTTCCGCGGCGCGATCGAGTGCCTCGCCGGCTTTGGCGTATTCTCCGGCAGCATAGTAAAGCTGAAAAAGTTTTCCCAGGGTGCGGCAATATTCCGGTTCGCGGTTTGTAGTGTTGAACAATTGGACAAGGTATTCGAGTAATTCAATACAGGGCGTATTTTTGTCGGCGACTTCCTGCAGGCGGCCGATGAAGTCCCGCAGCCTGCCGGCTTTCGTCTCGCTCTGCTCCAGTTTGCGCGCCAGGGTCATCGCTTTTGCGGTGAGTCCCAATTCCAGATAGGCGCTGATCAGGGAGCATATTTCGTCGATGCGCTTGGGATCGCTCTCATACAGCTCCCACGCATACGGTTCGGCCGCTGACGGCTGCTTGCACGCCACTAAAGCGCGCACCAGCAAGTCGCGTAACTCCGGAGTGCTCTGCGGACTCTCGACCTGCGGCGTCAGCACCGCAATGCATTCCGTAAGTGTGTTGCGGGAAAACAGTCCCTGAGCGTAAAGCAGTGAGACTTGAAGATTTCGCGGATCAAGGTTGTAGGCCTTCTCGTACCACTCAAAACCTGATCCGGGCGATTCCTGATGCCTAAGGTTTCCCAGTTGCATATAGTCCAGCGCGGCCGCTTTGCTTTCTCCTAAAGCCGCGCCCTTCTCGCCTGCACGCTGGAAATTGTCCGCCGTGGGCGCCAGTTCGACAATCCGTCTGGCCGCGGCCAGCGACTGCTTATGCTTGCCCTGGACATCAAAGCCCTTGAGCGCCGTCTCGTATGCCTCAAGCGCTTCTTTTTTGTCTCTTTTTTCTATGAATTCGCCGTAGTGGAAGGTTTGAAGAGCGGTGGGCGTGACCAGCTTGATCAGTTTCTTATAGGTAACCGCGCCAGTAACACTGTCGCCGGCTTTGATTTCCTGCTGGAAGAGATAGCCGAGCAAGGTCGCGGCTTCATCGTTGCGTCCCAGCGCCAGACAAAGATCGGCGGCCGTCTGCCGGACCTGAACGTTGTCCGCCTCTTCCTCGAGGACCGCGAGATACTCCTCCAAAGCAGCCTCAGGCTTGCTCTTTTGCAGATACTTCTCCGCTTTTTCGAGTCGCTTGGAGATATCGGGCATTTGGCTACGTTTCCTCAGCACGCTCCCGGGCGGGGAACCGGAATCTCAGTTGAGTCTGAAGTACGCCCATTCTATGCGGAAACGCTGTCCGGCTCAATGGTTGTTGTCATTCTGAGGCCCCGGTTTTTGGGGCCGAAGAATCCCGAGGATGTTGCCGGGTAAAGAGCGCCCATACGATTGCATGCCGCTGCTACGCTTACGCTCATCAAGATGCGGGAAACGGCGCCTCTATTACGTCTTCAATTCTTGTCAGCCGGTCGCAACGCCTGGTAAGAGTAAGAGGCCGCGTCCCACGCGATCCTGAGGGCCCATGCAAGGACTGCCATCCGCGGGATTCCTCACG
This sequence comes from Acidobacteriaceae bacterium, assembly GCA_003140235.1. Lineage (GTDB taxonomy): Bacteria > Acidobacteriota > Terriglobia > Terriglobales > Acidobacteriaceae > Angelobacter. The sequence goes on along the minus strand of PLJN01000020.1, from coordinate 5,532 downwards.
CCCCCAAAAACGGGGGCGTTCAGAATGACAAAGGTTGATGTTCTGCACTCCCTCGAGCACTGAACAACCGAACCACCGTTCTGGCTTGGCAATGCCTGTCGCAGCCGCTATAACTGTGTGCGAATGAACGAGCAAGAACAAGGACTGCGACGCGAGCTCTCCGCCCGGCAAATGGCCATGGTCGCCGTGGGCGGCTCCATCGGTACCGGACTCCTGCTGGGCTCGGGCTATGCGATCTCGATTGCCGGCCCGGCGGTCATCATATCTTATGTCATCAGTGCGTTAATCTGCTGGACAGTGGCCATGGCCCTGGGAGAGATGTCCAGCGTGCATCCGGCCGCGGGATCGTTTGGCGTCTATGCCGAACTCTATTTGAATCCGTGGGCCGGGTTTGTCGCGCGTTGCGGCTATTGGTTTTCCGTGGTGCTGGTAATTGGTTCGGAACTGATTGCAGCCGGGACCTACATGCGTCCCTGGTTTCCCAAGGTGCCGGTGGTGGCGTGGATGGTGGTGTTCGGCGTTCTCTTATTATTGGTCAACCTTTTTCCCGTCAAGAGTTACGGATCGTTCGAATACTGGTTCGCCTTCATCAAGGTGCTCACGATTTTTCTCTTTATCGTGATCGGAGCATCCTTATTATTCGCGGGAAAAGTGCCCACGCAATATGTGAGTGATGGCGGATTCTTTCCCCACGGATGGGGAGCGGCGCTGCTGGTTGCGTCGTTCGGTTTGTACAGCTTTCTGGGCATCGAGATGGTTGCGGTTTCTTCCGGCGAAGCGAGCTCCGGTAAAGCGGTTTCCAAAGCAACGCGTATGGCTTTTACCATGCTGGCGTTGCTCTACGTCGGCGCCATGGCCGTGCTGGTGGGAGTGATGCCGTGGAAACATGCGGGAGACGGGCAGAGCCCATTCGTTACAGTGTTCAACGTTGCCGGGATTCCAGCCGCCGGAGTCATCATGAATCTGGTAGTGCTATCGGCGGCGCTCTCTGGCGCGAATGCGACGCTCTACGTAGCATCACGCATGTTGTTCTCACTGGCCCGATGCGGCTATGCGCCACAGAAGGTAGGGGTCTTGAATACTCACGGCGTGCCCATGCGCGCACTGCTGATTTCGATGATCGGAATTGTGGCCGCGATCGTGGTTGAGCTTAAAGCGTCGGACAACGCCTACCTCTACATTATTAATACAGCCCTGGTAGGCGGGATGCTGGCATGGCTGATCTCCCTGGCTGCGCACATTCGCTTCAGGAAGACGATTTCTCCGGAGCAGCTCGCGGCGTTGCCATTACGATCGCCGCTTGGGGCCATGGGATCGAAGCTTGGATTCGTCGCCGTTACCGCTGCCGTGATCGCCACCGCCTGGGTGCCGCGATCCAGAGTGGCGGCGCTGTGCGCGGGGCCTTATCTGATTGTGCTGACTGTGTTGTACTTCGTCATGCGGAAGCGGAGAGCTACAACCCCAGGTACGCGGCCCGCACCATCGCATTAGTCAGTAGGTTCTTGGCTGAATCTTCCATCAGAATCGTGCCATTCTGTACGACATAACCACGATCGGAAATGCTCAACCCGCTCACGACGTTTTGTTCCACGATCAGCATGGTGATGCCTTTACGCCGCACTTCCTGGATCTTCTCAAAAACTTCGTCCACCACTTTGGGCGCCAGGCCGAGCGAAGGCTCATCGAGCAGAAGAAGTTTGGGCTGCGCCATGAGGCCACGGGCAATGGCCACCATCTGCTGCTCGCCGCCGGAAAGCGTTCCGGCGAGTTGGTCCATTCGTTCCGCCAGACGTGGGAACAGCGTGAGCTGCTCTTCGAGCGATTGCTTCATGTGGCCGCGGGCCCGGGGCGTATACGCGCCGAGCGAAAGGTTCTCGCGGACAGTCATAAAAGGAAACACCTGGCGGCCTTCGGGAACATGGCTTACACCGCGCGCCACCATTTCATGTGCCGGGACGCGGGAAACGTCTTTGCCTGCAAAGCGCAGAGCACCACCGGCGGCCTGCTTGATGCCGGAGATCACGCGCAGGGTCGTCGTTTTGCCCGCGCCGTTGGCCCCGATGAGCGTTACAATCTCGCCCGCATTGACTCGTAGCGTGATTCCAAACAGCGCCTGCAAGTCGCCGTAAGAGGCAGTGATGTTTTCAAGCTCCAGCAAAGGCGGAGCGGAAGGCACTGTCGTTGATGGTGTCGCGCTCATCCCACCAACTCCTTATACTTCGCGCCCAGGTAAGCTTCGATCACCTCGGGGTTTTTTACGACCTCGGATGGAATGCCTTCTGCGATTTTCGCGCCATGATCGAGCACGATTACACGGTCGGCGATCTTCATCACGACTTGCATTACATGCTCCACGCCACCCACTACGCTTACGCCCCATTCCGGCAGACGCTTGATCAGCTCCGCCAGGGCCAGCGCTTCGTTGGTAGTCAGGCCAGAGACAACTTCGTCGAGAAGAATCAGCTTGGGTTTGGTGGCCAGGGCGCGGGCAATCTCCAGCCGCTTCAGCGCCGCCAGAGGCAGGCCGCTCGCCGAGAAATCTTTGAGATGCGACATTTGCAGGAACGCCAAAACCTTCGTGGCCTCGGCTTCAGCAGTCTGCGTGCTGCCAGTGTGCATGAAAGCGCCGAGCATCACGTTTTGCAACACAGTCAAATTCGCCAACGGCTTGACGATCTGAAACGTGCGCCCGATACCCAGGCGAGCGGAAAGGTGCGGAGCGAGTTTGGAGACGTCCTTGCCCTGAAAAAGGATTGACCCTTCGTCAGGATGAAAGAACCCGCTGACCAGATTAAAGACCGTCGTCTTGCCGGCGCCGTTCGGGCCGATGACGAAAACAATCTCCCCGGCGCCCATAGTGAACGATACTTCTCTCACGGCGCGCAGTCCGCCAAAGCGCTTGGACACATTGCGGAGTTCGAGAAGCGGCGTCACTGGGTCAGCATCCTTATTCATGTTGCGGGTTCAGCACCTCAGACGGAGGCTTGACCTTCCTCCGAAAGCGGTGCTGCAGCCCGCCGACAATACCCTGCGGCAGAAACAGCACGACTACCACGATCAGGATTCCGTAAATCAACAAGTGGCCTTCCTTAAACTGGTTCTTAAAAACTTCTGATGCCCCCAGCAGCAGCACCGCGCCCACAATCGGGCCGAGCAGCGTGCCCGCGCCGCCCAGCATGGTGATGATCGCGATTTGGATGGACATATCAACGGTAAGCACGCTGTCCGGCACAATGTACTGAAAGGCGCTGCCGTAAAGAGCGCCACCGAGCGCGGTGAGAAATGCGCTGATCANNTCTTCGCGAATGGCCATGAGGTAGTAGCCAAAGCGCGAGCGCGAGGTCCAGGCATTTACCAGAAAGCAAATGAGCGTCAGGACAACAGCGGCGAGATAGAACTGGTCCACCGAGGAGAGTTCCAGCGACTTCCATTCCACGCGCGTAAACAATGAAGGAGTCGTCAGCCCGATGGCCCCGCCGGCCCAGGACGAGTTGGTGACCGTCAGCCGCAGCACTTCCGCGAACGCGATGGTCGCGAGCGTGAAGTAGGGGCCACGCAGACGAAAGACAATCCGTCCGATGATCCCGGCAAAGACCGTCGCGACGACCGCCGCGAGCAACATCGAAATCCACATCGGGAAGCCGAGTCCGTTGAAGAGTGCGAGCCCATAGGCTCCCGCGCCAAAGTAGGCGACGTGTCCGAGCGAGAGCTGTCCGGCGTAACCGCCCACCAGGTTCCAGGCCAGTCCCAGCCCGGCAAACAGCGCAATGCGGAACAGTACCTGCATCAGGTAATCGTTCTGCACCAGCAGCGGAGGAGCGGCGCACAAAAGCACGGCCGCGATCAGCGCCAGGGGCTTCCATCCGCGTAAGGCGCTCATGCGCGCTGTCTCCCGAAAATGCCTCCCGGCTTGAACGAAAGCACCAGAAGAAAGATGACGAAGTCCACAGCCAGCGCCCACNNAGCAGCAGCCCGCCGAGCGCCGCGCCTTCAATGGAACCCATGCCGCCAAGCACGACCATCACAAAGGCTTTCGTGGTGTACTCTTCGCCCACGGTGGGAAAAAGATAAAGCGCGGGCAGCAGCAATCCGCCGGCAACTCCGGCCAGCGCGATTCCCAGCGCGAAACTGATCCCCTGGATGCGCGCCACGTTGATCCCCATGAGCGGCGCCACACCCGGATTCTGCGCAATCGCCCGCAAGGCCTGTCCGGTCCGGCTTTTGGTGACAAACAACGTGAGGCCCACGGCGAAGACCGCGGCAATTGCGAAAGAAAGTACAGCAGCGGCATTCGCGGTGAACGGACCAAAGCGAAATGTCTTATTCACCAGTTCGATGTTGGTCTGGTGAAAGTCGGCGCCAAAAGTGAGCTGGACGGTGTCCACCAGGATGAGGGCGATTCCGGTGGTCATCAGAATGTGCATGAAGTGCGATTGGTTTCGCACCGGATGAATCAGAAACCTGTAGACCAGATATCCGAAGCCAAAAAGAAAAATCGCCGCGGGAAGAAATCCCAGGTAAGGATTGATCTTGAACTTGTCAAAAAGCACCCATGTCGCGTACATACCCAGCATGAGAAAAGCGCCGTGGGCGAAGTTGACGATGCGCATGACCCCGAAGATCAGGGCCAGGCCCATGCCGATCAGAGCATAGAGCGCTCCCGTCAACAGGCCGTTCATGCAAGCTTGTAAGAATGAAACCAAACTCGGCAGCCTCTGGTATTCAAATGGGCGGTCTTCAAGTGCGCGCTAACGCTTTGACCAAATCGGCGCCGGGATCACAGGCTTTGCGTCCGCCACGTTCTTCGGGTAGACGACCTTNNCGCCCTGCACCTGCGTGATCAGGACCGGGTGCTGGTTCTGGCCGTTGGCATCAAACTTGATCGGACCAAACGGAGTCATGTTCATGTTGAGCTTCTTAATGGCATCGCGAATCCTGGCGGGGTCCGTGGACTTTGCGTCACGAATCGCCTGGGCCGCGGCCAGTAACGAGGCATATGCCTGCATGGCGTGATACGCCGGATGGGAGTTGTACCGCTTGAAATATTCCGCGTCAAATTCTTTGGAGCCCGCCCACTGCGCTTCCGGCAACCATTGCGACACCGAAAACGTGTACTCTGCATTCTTGCCAGCGCCTTTGGACGTAGGAAATTCAGCAGCGGCAAATCCGGTGCCCGCCGCGGTGAAATATCTCGGATTTAAGTCGATCTCCTGCGACTGGCGCATGAGCGTGGTGGCATCGAGCAGGTAGGAACAGAAATAAATCACCTCCGGATTGGCCTGCTTCACCCGCTGCAGCACAGCCCGGTAGTCAGGAGACTTGGCCTCGTAGGATTCCGTCGCCACGATCTTAATGCCCGCGGCTTTCGCCGCTGCTGTCATGGCTTGCATGTTGGCCTGTCCAAAGTTGGTGTTCTCATAAACAATGGCCATGGTCTTCGGAGCGCCATTGTCTTTCAGGAAGGCAATGGTGGCGTGCGCGTAGTCATAAGCACCCGCGCAAATGCGGAAGACCCACGGTGACTTGGAGTCC
>PLJN01000047.1:258-25322 GCA_003140235.1 Acidobacteriaceae bacterium | reverse complement strand
ATAGGCTTGTGCCATCACATTGTCGTCGCAGAGTCTTCCGCCAGATTCACCTTATCCCAATTACGTTTCTTAGGCTATAGCTTTCGAGGAACCGCTCTAGCTTCAGTGGCGTAAGCCCTGGGGAAAGGCGAATAGAGCTCTTGAATTGAATGCATAATAGCCACCCACATTAAGCACCCCGAGTAAGGCTGTCGAAAAGCTCCTGCATTCCTAGACTACGTAGGCGCTCGGCGTATGAGATGACATCCTCTTTCTTGCCTTTCTCGACGAGAATACGGAGCAATGTCTTCAAATGATCCTCATAATCAAAGTCGGGCACATGTGCTTGAATCATCCTGCCGAGTACGGCACTAACACCATCCGGGCTTGTTTCGACGAGCCGCACGAGTTCTTCAACAAATTTGTATCCATTGTGACCGACATGTACGTATGGCGCAACCGCTTCCAATAACTCTCTTTCCCGTCCGTCTGCAGTGGCCAAAAAGTAACTCAACAGGCTCAATGACGAAAGCAGCTTTGTCGGTAGTTCGGAACGTTTTTGGCTCCAAGCAACGCAGCGACTCCAAAACTGCAGGATTCTCTCTTTTTGCTCGTCAGACACTTTCTCGCTACGCACCATCCAGAACACTCTGGTTACGGTCTCAAGATACTCAACTTGTCCTGACTCAAAAATAAAGGAAATCCGGGGCGATTCCAGGGACTCCACGCCCCACAGATACGCCGCAGCAATCCGCTCAAGCAGCTTTTCTCGTCCGCCACGGCCTTTGAGCTCATACTCTAACGCACGATCAATGACACCGGACTCAAGGAGGAGTGTGTACACCGGAAGAGTAAACGAAGCATAGCCCAAGCCGTCGACGGTGCATACGCTGTTCAGCGGAAACTCAGAAGGGAAAATCTGCTGGATTCGCTCTTTGGTCCATTTCGGATCCATATAACCAAGCTGAGCAATATATGCACCGCTGAGTGTGGAGAATTCATAGTTTGCGTTCTTGCACTTGGCAAGTTCTGCGTCAAAGAGCGGCTGTATACTGCTCCACTGTTCTTCATGTGAATTGCTGGCGCGGTCACCCGCCCGACACGCGCGCAACGCTTGACTAAAGAGCGCTTCAACGGCTCTGCCTTTTGGGCAGTTAAGCGCTTGCGTCATAGGATCATCGGCCACTTGCTCAATTCCACGCGTTTGATCAAGAAGAATTGCCAGCAATGCCTGGGTTCGTGGCAGAAGCTCAATTGCATGTGCGCGGTCGTCCTTATTTGTGCCCGCATGCAAGCAGTCTGCGACTGCGGATGCTACCCAATCGCGCCGTGAATCTATGACCGTTTCCTCTTGCCAGAATTCAGCGTTGCCGATGAGCTGCTCAAAAAACGCAATTATTTTTTGCCAGCCATCATTCCAATCTGTCTCCTTCTGTCGGTCGGCTGCTTCCCAGGCTTGCTTGAGGCCAGAAATCAGCGAATACTGGAAGCACCGTTTAGCCTGCAAAAAGTCGGGTAACGCTTGAAGAAATGGTTCGGGGGCTGTGCGTACCGCCTCTTCGAGGGCCGTCGTCAATCCGTCCATGGTCGGCCCTCTCCAATGATCGCGCTCTTCGAATGCGTTGAGCTTTTCAATAGCAATACGTGCAGCACCAAACGCTACGAGTTCCGCAACCGAGTATGGGCTGGCGCCTGGGCCCATCCGCATTTCAAAGTAGGAGTTAAACTCAGGATGCTCAGAAATACCGCCCACAGTTGGATCAGACTGCAATTGGGCTAGCCACGCGTCCGCGGGCGCATACCCCTTGCCGGCGATTGCAGACAACCACCTTAGCTGAATCCGTTTTAGCTCACGGGCTGGGTCGTCTGCCCACATGGGTGAAGGGATTTCTCGAATTGTTTCGAGGGTGTCACCTTTTTCGGAGCCAGCCAATTCAGCAAAATGTGCACTGAGGAGGTTGTAAAGCTCATGAAGATGTGCAGAATCGAAGAGCTTCGGACCGAGGAATTTTGGATACAAACTCCGCAATGCCGACCACCTCTCTCCCAGCAAATAAATACCTATTCGGCGCGCTATTTCCATTTCATCCGCCAATAGTTTTTCGACGAACGGTTTCGCGGCTGTTGGATCGTGCTCGCACCATCTCAGCAACACATCGCGCAGGCCCTCAACCGAGCAGTTCTCTATTTCCTTCCATGCGTGGTTCTGGAAATGATCCTCAATCGACGGACGGATTAATTGGCTGTGAAGTCTTAGAGCGTCGGGACTAAATACCTCTCGAACTCGATCCAGAAAGACCTCCGCAGCTTTTTCTCCGACCCTTTCGCCGAATGCGCGAGCATGATGGCTGATCATCTGTTTGATCCAGAAATCATCAACCGCCATTGTGGGCTTTTGTTGCCCATCACCAAGCTCTTTTGCGGCACGCCATTGAATAGCAGTGCACTGCCGAAGCACGAGGACTGCCTTGTCCAAATCCTCGGGTAATGAACTTGCAAGAAATCGGGGTAGAGCCCCTTCATCCAGTGCTTTCCCCACTAGCATTCGGTCGAATCTGCCACTGAGCCACCCTGGAATGAATTCGAGATCACTCATCGTCACTGCGGCTGTTGGCACCAGACCAAATATCCCCGCGAATTTATGGGCCGTGTGGTAGTTCTCACGCGGGTGACCGTCAGCGTCGCGCCAAGAAGCGACAGACCGGACGACCGTCATTACCTTATTTGCCAACTCCAGATCGTTTCGTTCGCCAGACAATTTCGCCACCGCAGTTAGATAATCCAGGGTGAACCAGTACGGAATACGAACGTAGCCTTCCTCTTCGGCGGGGATGGCTGCCGGATTATGAGTTGGATCAAAAAGTCCTCTGTTCTTGAGGGAATCAAAAAATTGATCATAGTCGAAACGTTTCAAGAGCAACTCAACCCCACGACGGGCGAGCTCTTCGCTCCCGGCCATGAGTTCGATAAACGATTCTTGCTTTGCTGTGAGGTTAGCCATTTAGTAAATCTTCCATTTCCTGCGCTGTTTGCAGTACGAGGGGAGCGGACGCAGGAATGCGCCGGGCAAAGTCTTCGAGTACGTCGAGCAATTGATCCCAATCTTTATCGTCACGACGAAATGGTATTAGTTGAATGTCACATTCACTCAAGTAATAAGACCTAAGGCTCCCTAGAAGGGCTTCTTCGTGCGAGAAAAAGCCTTGCAGTATGTAGTGTCGGGGTTGACGCCCAGGCGTACCCGGCGGACGTCCTGCCTTCAAGATCACATATTCTAAGATTTCCAGTTCATCTAAGCCATAGCCGATGAACAGAACTGTCTTGTTTTTGAAAAGAAAGTCCAAGAAGGTGAGGATGCGATTCTCTCTCTGAGGGTCGCTGGAGAGCCGGTCGTTCGCGTAATGCCGAACGTAATCGTGGGTCGTAAGAACCATCCCAGCCTGATCAAGAATCGAGCCGTGCAGATGTATGACGGTGTTGGATTCACTCAGTAGTGCTGGTATTATTTCTTCGACCTTGTGAATGACGCGGATCGAACTGACCGGCTGAGTATCGGCGAGCTGGGTCGATGGAATAGCGGCGGGAGTTGGCTCGGGGATTCGTTCGTCGAGCCACTCATCGTAATTGGTCGTAACAAACGTCTTACCCAACGCGAACAAACTGTTGTACAGTTGGCACCCCTTCTTGTGCTCTTGTCTCGCTTTCGGATGCAAGAGAGTACGAAAGTTGATAGTGGTACCCTTCTGCGCTGCTAAGGTGCGCGCTAGTGAGAGCTTCACTCGCGGAGGAAGATGTCGAATCTGGTCGAGCTGCGAATAAGTGAACTTGCCGTCCTCGATCAGCCACTTCAATGCGGCGTCGGCGAATTCCACCCATGAAGGGCATCCGGCAAGGCGGGAAACACCCGCGCCGATGAACGGAATGAGAATACCGCGCTGGGCAGCCTCTCGTAGACCGTCTGGTACTTGAGGAATCGGTAAGAGCTGATCAGCCATACGAAAAGATGGTCTCTAAGGCCGTGTGGCAAGCCTAAAGGGTGACGTGGGAACGGTCAACCTGATGGTCAGTCGCGGAGCCCGGAACGCTACATCCCGCTTACCACTCTCCGCAACTCAGGTCGCAGCCGGTGGGTGAGTGTTTGTGGGCCAGGAAGTTGCGGCTTTCGAATTCGAATTCGATTTTTACGCGCTGCCACTTGCCTGCGGCCACCTCGCGCATGGCTTCGCAGTCGGGGAAGGCCGTTTGTATCCGTTCTACTTCGAATCCCAGCTTCTCCGCCAGCCGGCCAAACGTGTACATTACGCCGGACTCGTTTACCGGCTCGTAGCGCAGCCCCGCCATTTTTGAGCGCGGCCCGTACAGGGGACGGTCCGGCCTGATTTTCCGCCGCGGCTGCGGCCCATCATGCGCTACCCGTTCGCTGGGCCTGCTGTTCTGCATCTTGCGCCGGCCTTCCGCTGTGGTGCTTCCGTGCCACCTGGCGATAATCGCCAGCACGTCAGCACATTCGGGCTTCGTTTTCCTCGCACTCATCTCTGTCCGAAACCGCTCTCCCACCCGCGACCACGCCCCACAGTGCAATCAGCGTCATCAGCGGTAAGGTTTTTCTCGACCCGTCGAGTGTCGTGAGGGTAGGGATCCCTCACCCGCACACCCCGCGGGAATTCGGGATGTTTTAGAACTACTTTCTTTTCAACACAGCTTTAACAGCTTTCACAATGTACGGCGCGGTAAGTCCGTATTTCTCCATCAACTGATCAGGGCTTGCGGATTCGGCGTAGGTATTTTGAATGCCGACCAGTTCCATAGGTACCGGATGTGTCCGGGCAACGGCGCGGGCTACTTGTGAGCCGAGGCCTCCGTCGAGCAGGTGTTCTTCCGCGGTTACGATCGCGCCGCAGTCTTGCGCGGCTTGCGCGATTGCGGATTCGTCGATGGGTTTGATGGTATGCATGTCGAGCACGCGGGCTTGGATACCTTCATCGGCGAGCTGGGCCTGGGCTTGCAACGCGTAGCCGACTTCCAGTCCGCAGGCGATGATGGCTGCGTCACGCCCGTCGCCGTGTTGCTTGGCTTTGCCGATTTCGAATTTGTCGTCGGGGCCGTAGATGATTGGCGCTTTCGGACGGCCGGTTCGCATGTAGACCGGGCCAACATGTTCGGCCATGCGATGGACCAGGGCGCGGGCGCAGAATTCGTCGGACGGATTGAGCACCACAAATCCGGCCAGCGCGCACATGAGCGCGTAGTCTTCGACCGATTGCTGGCTCGGGCCGTCCTCACCAATCGAGATGCCGCCGTGCGAGCCGACGAATTTCGCGTTCACGCCGGGATAAGCCACGCACATGCGAATCTGGTCATAACCTTTGTCGCAGAGAAACACGGCGAAGGACGACGCGAACGGCAGCTTGCCCGCGAGCGCCAGGCCGCTGGCAATGCCCGCCATGTTGGCTTCCGCAATGCCGCAGGTGAAGAAGCGGTCGGGAAATTCTTTTTGGAACTTGGCGCTGAAAGTGGACTTGGCGAGATCGGCGTCCAGCACGACGATGTTGGGGTTGGACCTGCCCAGCTCAACCAGCGCCTGCCCGTAGGCTTCACGCGTGGCGACGCCCATCTTGAGCTCGAATTTTGCTTTGGGGACTGTGGTTGAGCTCATAATGTTTTCGCCGCCGCTTCCAATTCCGCGATCGCCGCGGCCACCTGGTCGGGCTTGGGCGCTACTCCGTGCCACTCGGGATTATTTTCCATGAACGACACGCCTTTGCCCTTGATGGTGTTGGCGACGATGCATGTTGGCTTGCCGCCGGTTTCCTGGCGCGCCGTTTCCAGCGCCGGAATGACCTGGTCGAGGTTGTGGCCGTCAATCTCTACCGTGCGCCAGCCGAAGGCCTCGAACTTTTCCGCCAGCGGCGCGGGGTCGAGAATGTCTTTGAGGAAGCCGTCGAGTTGCTGGTGGTTATAATCCACGATCACCGTCAGGTTCTGCAGCTTGTGGTACGACGCGAACATGGCCGCTTCCCAGTTCTGGCCTTCCTGAATTTCTCCGTCGCCGACCATGACGAACGTGTGGTAGTCCTTCTTATCGAGCCGCGCGGCGAGCGCCATGCCGATGCCTACGGAAATCCCCTGGCCGAGCGAACCGGTGTTGGCTTCCAGCACGGGAAGGAATCTTTTATCGGGATGGCCTTGAAGCGGCGAGCCCAGCTTGCGCAACGTGGCCAGGACGGCGTGGTCGATGTATCCGGCGTCCGCCAGCACGGCGTAGAGCGCGGGGCAGCCGTGTCCTTTGGACAGAATGAAGCGATCACGGTTCGCCCACTGCGGGTCTTTCGGATTGTGGCGCAGCACGCGGAAGTAGGGCCCGAGCAACAACTCCACTTCGGAGAGCGAGCCTCCGGGATGGCCGCTGCCGGCCGCGCCGATCATTTTGATGATCTCAATGCGCAGACGGTTGGCCCGGCGTTTCAATTCAGCAATGGATTCAGTTTTCTGGCCCGGCGTGACAGCGAGTGTGCTCATGAGTAGACCAAGTCTAACTTTGGTGGAGAGAAGGGTCAACGGCGGGGGAAAGGCGGTGCAGCGTCTATGGTGCAATGGGGCAATTAGCAATTAGCAAATGGCAATTAGNNAGCCGGAGCAGTGTGCACGCTCCTGAGATTCTTTCCGGATCTGCGTCTATCTGCGTGAATCTGCGGCAAGGTTTTTTGCGCGTTTCGAGCAGAAAAACTTTCCGGCGACAACTTGCAACCAACCGGGATTATGCAAGTCGTCGCCGGGTTTGTGTGCACACTTAATAGAGGTTGAAATGGACCTCAATGTTCATTAGTACAGACACCGGATGGCCGTCTTTTGTGCCCGGTACAAACCGCCACGTGCGGACGGCTTCGAGCGCTTTTTCGTCCAGACCCATGCCCAGGGAGCGCTCAATGCGGAGGTTGCGAGGATGACCGTCTGCTCCGACCACGATCCCGAGCACGACTACGCCCTGAAGCTTGATCTTGCGAGCTTCTTCAGAAAACTCCGGTTCGGGACTGTATATCACGCGAGGCGCCGTTACGCCGTTGCCTGGAGGGTAGGCGGTGCCAAAGCCCCTGTTCCCAATTCCCACACCGTGAGAATTGTTGTTTCCGTTTCCAACCCCACCGCCGTCGTTTGAGCCAATGCCATTGGCACCCGGACCGCCGGAGAGAGATAGTACTTTCGAAAGAGGGTCGCCTTCTTGGGCAGGCTTCGGTAAGTTCAAGTCAGGCGCCACGATGGTGTCCTCAACGGCCAATTTAGGATCAGGGTTCGGCGGAGTGATCACCGGCGGCGTGAGTTGTTTGTCTGCGGTGCGCGGCAAAGGCCCCTTGGACGCCGGCGTCTTGGCGCGCGCGCCTCCTCCACCATCGGGACTACTGGGTCCGGGTGGCATATTGTAGGCATCGACCAAAACGAATCGCGGTTCTACGGCGTGCGGCATATTCTTGACGGTCAGGAATCCCAGAAAGAGAAATGCCACCATGGCGGCGTGCAGTGCGAGCGACGCCGCGAAGTTGGCGCGGCGAACGGGATATGTTTTTCCGCTGCCGAAAAAAGTTGGAATGAATTCCAGTCCCGACCACTTGGACGCCGCCAGCGCAGGCCGCGAGCAGGTGGAAACCAGACGGCCCGACGCTTTCCACTGAAGCTCCATGCCGAGCTGCATCTTGAAGTCGGCGCGGGGAAGAGCGCGCAGGTCAGCCGCTATGTCGAGAAGCTCGGCCATTTCCGGCGCGTTGGCTGCCGGGGCGGCGTCAGGCGACGCGATGATCTGGTCAATGGCCCGGTCGAGTTCGTCTTCATCAAAAATAGATGCGTTATTCATGGTCACTCCTGACTTGTCCGCGCAAAGTTGCCAGAGCGCGGAATTGCAATTGCTTTACAGCGCCTTCAGAACGTCCTAGCTCCTGCGAAATTTCGCGTACGCTTTTTTGACTGACGAAACGCCGCAGAATCACCAGACGCTGGTCGGCGGGCAGACGGTCGACGAGTTGGAAAAGCATGGCTCGTCGTTCGACCTGCGCGTCCGCGCCGGGTTCCTGCTCCAGGGCATCCGGCGACTGGACCTCGCCGTGTTTTGCCGCACGCTGCCATCGGTCCGCGAGTGCGTTGGCGGCAATCCGCAACAACCACGCCGCGAACGGAACGCCGCGCCACTGAAAGCGTCCCAGATTCAGCAACGCCTGATGGAAGACCTCGGCGGTTACGTCCTCGGCCTCTTCGCGGTTGCTGACCCGCCGCACCACAAAGGCGTAGACACGGTTGAAGTTGCTCTCATACAGCTCCGCGAACCGGCTCGGATCGTGTTGGGCCGCTTCGATCAGAAGCCGCTCATCAGACAGATTGGCTAAATTGGCAACAGCGTTCAATTCGTGCTCCCCGGTGAACCCATGTCAGTTTCTCTACTTATCTAAATCCGCTAGGAGGGGTGAAAAGTTACGGTGCTTCCTGGCGAAATTTGGAGTGACATTGGTAGATCGCGGGAAAACGGCATTCTTGCGGATGGGAGACAGCAATTAGCAAATAGCAATTGGCAACTGGCCAAAGCGGTTTGGAGGCTTTGAGGGTGTTCCGGGGCTGCGAGTTAGACGCGGCAGTGCCGCGTCTGTACGTTGGATGTGTTCCTCAGGTTCCGCGGTCATCGCGTAAACCGCGGTAAAACTTTGGCTAATTGCCAATTGCCATTTGCTAATTGCTTTCTTCAAACACAAATTCTTCCTGCTGTGTCGTCGTCAACATCCACACCGGAGCAAACGACAACCGGTGCAGCGGCGTAGGGCCATGGTCGCGCAGGGCGGCGAGATGTTTTGGTGATCGATAACCTTTGTTAGATGCCAGATCGTATTGTGGATACACCGGGTCCCAGCGGCGCATCATGGCATCACGCTCGACTTTCGCGATGATGGATGCCGCAGCGATAGACGCCGACAGCGCGTCGCCATGAATGATGTTCGTTTGTGGGCACTCCCAGTGAATGCGGACAGCGTCCACCAGTAGGTGGTCGGGCGCGGGAGCGAGTTGGGCGACGGCATCCCGCATGGCCAGCAGGGAAGCGTAGTAAATGTTGAGTTGATCGATGCGCGCGACGTCCACCGTGGCGAAGGCGTATGCAATGGCGTGTTCTCTGATGCGCTCCGCGAGTTTTTCGCGCGTTGGCTGGTCAATGAGTTTGGAGTCGCGCAGGCCTTTGATGCGGTAGTCGGGTTTAAGAATGACCGCCGCCGCCACTACCGGACCGAAGAGGCAGCCACGACCGACTTCGTCCACGCCGGCGACTAATTTTGCTCCGGAGGCCCAGGCCAGTTTTTCGTATTTCACCGTGCACTTGAGCCGTTTGAGCAGCCGCATTTTGAGCGTGCCTTTGGAGTACGGTTCGCCGGTGGAGGGGTTCACAGGGTCGGACGTCTTCTTGCGTTTCTTGCGGACGGGCTTGGGAGTAGCAGGCACGGAAGTTAGAACGATTGTAACGCGACAGAGCAGGGATGGAATCGAATAGCAATTTCTGCGCCGTGCGTGAAAGACACGCCAACGGTCTTCAGAGGCTGCGAGTGAGACGTGGCAGTGCCACGTCTCTACGCCGCGAGTGTTTTATCTGCGTGCATCTGCGTAAATTCGCGGCAGGCTTATTCGTGTTTTGCTGCTGCTGCAACCACCAGCGGGCGTTCGACTTCGCGCAGGCGGGCGGCTTTGCCCTTCAGATCGCGCAGGTAGAACAGTTTGGCGCGGCGAATCTGGTTGGAGCGCACGATTTCAATCTTGTCGACGACCTTGGAGTTGAACGGGAAAATACGCTCAACACCCTGGCCGAAGCTGACCTTGCGCACGGTAAAGCTGCCTTGCGGCCCGTTACGCTTGGAGATGACCGTGCCTTCGAACGCCTGTATGCGCTCTTTGTCGCCTTCAGTGATTTTGACCTGAACGCGGACGGTGTCTCCCGGATTGACTTCGGGCAGGTCCGAGCGGCGCAGCCGGGCTGCGAGTTTTTCCATAATGGGATGCTGTGACATGATCTTTATCCTTCTCTCAGGGACGCTGTGCGTCCTAAATTCAAAATCTTTTTTAGCCGCGAATTGCCGCGAATGAACGCGAATTCTATTACTGGTTTTTCCTGGTTCGCTCTCTTTGCGGCTTAATTCTTTTTCTTTGCTGCAATGTCCGCCAGCAATTTCTTGTCTTCTTTGCTCAGTGATTCCGAGTTGAGCAAATCCGGACGATACTGCGATGTTTTTTCCAGCGCCTTTCGCCGGCGCCATCCGCGAACTTGCTCATGGTTGCCGCCCATCAGTACTTCGGGCACTGCCATGCCGCGAAACTCCGCGGGCCGCGTGTAATGCGGATAGTCGAGCAATCCACCGGAACTGCACGTGCTATCCGGACCATCGGCATCAAGCTTCTGCCCCGCTGTAAAACTTTCCTGGACCGCGGAAGCTTCATTCCCCAGCGCTCCCGGCAACAGCCTGGTGATCGTGTCGATGATCACCGCCGCGCCCAGTTCGCCGCCGCTCAGAACGAAATCGCCAATCGATATCTCGCGATCGGCCAGGCCTTCTGCTACGCGTTCGTCCACACCTTCGTAACGGCCGCAGATCAGCACCATCCGGTCGAGCGCTGCCAGTTCCTGCGCCAGACTCTGTGTGAACATCTGTCCTTGCGGCGAAAGCAGCACCACGGATTCTTTTGCTGTCCGCTCGAGCCTTGATTCACGCGGCGCGATGTCCATCGACTCCACGCACTGGAACAGCGGCTCCGGCTTCAGCACCATGCCTTCGCCTCCGCCAAACGGACGATCATCCACCGTCCGGTGTTTGTCTGAGGTAAAGGTCCGCAGATCGTGCACCAAAATTTCAATGAGCCCGGATTCGCGCGACTTGCGCACGATTCCAAAATCCAATGGTCCGCGAAAGAAGTCCGGAAAAATCGTTACAATCTCAAACTTCATCGCCTCGCGGTTCCTTGTGTTGCTCCTGTTTTTCTTCGCTGGTCAGCGGCGCGTCCAGTTCCAGCATGCCTTCGGGCAAATCCATGTCCAGCCGCTTGTTCTCGATCTCCATGCTGGTGATGTAACTGGCAGCGAAGGGAATCAAACACTCTTTTTCTCCCTTGGCTTCTTTTCCAACGACCACCAGCAACGGCGCTTCACCGGTACCGAACCGCACGTCTTTGATCTTTCCGATCTCGCGTCCGCGGTCGTACACGGTACAGCCGCTCAAATCACTTACGTAAATCGATCCTGCTTCCAGGCTGGCGCGTTCGCTCCGCGGCACCTGGATCTCAGATCCAATCAGCGTTTCCGCCTGAGTGATCGAATCAATCCCCGCAAACTTGAGCACCACCTGGCCTTTGTGGAACCAGTGGTTTTCCAGTTTCAGATCGCTGCGCTGCCCGCTTTTCGTCAGAGCGGACAACCGTTTGCGTTCTTCGAACCGCTCGGGAAAATCCGTAAGCAGTACTGCGGCAACTTCGCCGATGCGCCCCTGGGTCTTGATGACCTTGGCGATCGTGATAAATCCAGTTTCTTCGCCGCTGGTCTGGTCCACGCCTGCCTCGGACGTACTCGTGCGCCGGTCCGCCTGCGTTCATGGCGAAACCGGAATTAATCTTCGATGATGTCCAGCGTGTAGCGCTGTCTCAACTTCATGCTGGCCGCGCCAAGAATGGTGCGGATCGACTTCGCCGTCCGCCCCTGCTTTCCAATGACCTTACCGAGATCATCGGGCGCCACGCGTAATTCCAGCACCGTGGCTGCGCCATCTTCGACAGCGGTCACTTGAACTTGATCGGGAGCATCAACAAGAGCGTGGGCAATTTGCTCCACGAGCGCGCGCATGTCGCCGCCCGGTTCCGTCATTCCAAACGTCCTCTCGCCGATCTGGGGCCGGTAGTTCTTCTCAGATTTTTCTGGAAGACCGAAGTGCCGCCACTAAGCCGCGGTGTCCGTTACGGGCGCCGATGCCGGCTTTGCGAGCAGGCGGCTGACCGTCTCCGAGAGCTGCGCGCCCTTGGAGACCCAAAAGTCTACGCGATCGCGCTTAAACTCCACGGTCGCCGGGTTGGTGCGCGGGTTATACGTCCCCACGACCTCTACCGAACGGCCATTCCGAGCGCGGTCTTTCTCTATCACGACTACACGATAATACGGCTGCTTACGCGCACCTATGCGCGCGAGTCTAATCATTAACACAGAGACTGAATCCTTTCCTGCTGGGAAACCCCGGAAACACCGGGTAAGTGCCTATTATCGCGTAAGTTGCGAGGTGTTGGCAAGGCAGCGGGGCAGGCCCCCGACAGATAATTTGCCGCAAACGCCGCTCAGCGGCGACAATAATCGCCATGCGATTTCCCCACATTCGGCCCCGGCAAGTGGTTGCAGCTGCTTGCATCGTTTTCATAGTCCAGGTCTGCCAGTCTGACACCCGGCCGTTACCGGAAGACACCGGCGCGGTCCATCTGTATCAGCTATTGACCAAGCTCAAGACCACGGCGCGTCTGATGCAGGTGGTCGCCCACCCTGACGATGAAGATGGCGGCATGATGACGCTCGAAGCCCGTGGCCGCGGCGCTTCGGTGTTGCTGTTCACCGTCACGCGTGGCGAAGGCGGACAGAACAAGTTTGGCGCCGAGAGTTCCGACGAACTCGGCATCCTGCGCACGCTGGAACTGCTGGAAGCCGACAAGTATTACGGCGTGGAACAGCGCTTCAGCCACGTGGCGGATTTCGGCTTTTCGAAGAACGCGGCGGAGACGTTCAACAAATGGCACGGACACGACATTGCTCTCGGCGACCTGGTGCGGGCCATTCGCATTTACCGGCCCGACGTTCTGACCAGCCGCTTCAGTGGCACGCCGCGCGATGGTCATGGTCACCACGAAGCTTCTGGAGTGCTGACCCGCGAGGCCTTCCGCGCAGCCGGTGATCCGAACAGGTTTCCGGAGCAGATCAAGGAAGGTCTGCTTCCGTGGCAGGCGAAGAAGTTGTATCTCGGCAATCCACCCCGCATGTTCCAAGGCGGGGACATCGCCGATGAAGATTACACCGTCAAGTTGGACACAGGAGAATACAGCCCGGCGCTCGGAATGTCGTACGCGCAGTTTGCTTTGGAGGGCCTGGCGCATCAGACATCGCAGGGAACAGGCGGAATTCGCGTTCCGCCGGGTCATCGCTATGCCTACTACAAGCTGATGGATTCCGATCTGCCTAAGCCTGCAGCGCATGAAAATGATTTGTTCGAAGGCGTTGATACTTCGCTGGTTGGGCTGGCGACGCGCCTGGGCGCTGAAGAATCCAAAGTGCCGTTTTTGCGTCCTGCGCTCCAATCCTTGCAGAAGCACGTGGACGACGCGATGAAATTCTTCTCCATCCCCGACCCAACGGCTTGTGCGCCGGCTTTGCTGGCTGGTTCATACGAAACCAATAAGCTGGCGGAGCAGGTAAAAGACTCGCGGCTTGGCGCGGCCGCTAAAGCCGATCTGCTTATATCACTCGAAACCAAGAACGAACAATTCCACCAATCCGCGAATGAAGCGTTGGGTATCTTCTTTGAACTTTCTGTTGATCAGCCAGGACCGCCGCCCGGTCCTTCGTATTTTCCCCGCATGGAACAAACCATGTCGTTGGCCATCCCGGGGCAGACCTTTACAGTAACAGCACGACTCTATAATCGCGGCAAGGCACCAGTTAGGTGGTCAATGATGAAGGTGCTGGTTCCACAGGGCTGGACTGAAGCCGTGCGTACCACTGACATAACGTCCCTGCCTACGATGGTCAAACCGGGTGATGCCGTGGCCGTGCAGTTCAAGGTCACTGTTCCGGAAAATGCGAATTACACTCGACCGTACTTCACGCGCCGCGATCCAGAAACAGAGACCATTTACAACATCAGTGATCCCAAGCTCCTTACAGATCCATGGCCGCCCTATCCGGTGCGCGCTGTCACGCTCATTGGTGTTGAAAATGGAAATTCAACTGTCGCCAAAGCCGTCGCCAAGATCAAGTTTGTCGATCCCACTTCCGGCCAGTCTGAACGTCCTCTGGCCGTGGGCCCGCCGATTTCTTTACTGATGACGTCGCCCGTAGTGGTAGCGCCGGTAACCGGCGCGGGAAAGACGCAGATTGAAGTCAGTGTACGCAGCAACATACAAACGCCATTGCACGCCAAACTCAAATTGGATGTGCCGCAAGGGTGGAAAGTGGAACCGGAGTCAATCGCAGTCGATCTCGACCACGACGGCGACGTGAACAACTACACATTCCAAATCACGCCGCAGAGCTTGCATGAAGGCACATACCAGGTCACGGCCCGCGCCGATTACAACGGCAAGCAATATGCCGAAGGCTTCAAGATCATCAGCCGTCCTGATCTTGATTCTTATTACGCCTATCGTCCGGCAACGCAGAACGTGCAGGCCGTGGACGTGAAACTGCCGCAGCAACTCAAAGTCGGCTACATCATGGGCGCTGGAGATGAGATCTCCTCCGTGCTCAAGAGCGTGGGCCTGAACGTGAGTCTTATCTCGCCACAGGAACTGGCGTCGGGCGACCTCAGCCGGTATGACACTATCGTGGTCGGCATCCGCGCGTATGATGTGCGCACCGACGTTCGCGAGCAGAACCGGCGTTTGCTGGACTATGTGAATCGCGGCGGTACGCTGATCGTGCAATACAACCAGACCACTGGGGCATTTAATCAGGGCCATTACACACCATATCCCGCAACCGCCAGCAATGCGCGCGTCACGGTGGAGGAAGCGCCGGTCGAGGTGCTGGCGCCGGAAGAGCGCGTATTCTCCTGGCCCAACAAGATTGTTGCTAAGGATTTTGATGGCTGGGTGCAGGAACGTGGTCTCTATTTCATGTCGCAATGGGACCCACAGTTCAAGCCGCTGCTTTCGTGCCATGATCCGGGCGAACAGCCACAGAACGGCGGCCTGCTGATGGCCCACTACGGCAAAGGCGTATACATTTATTCCGGATATGCGTTTTTCCGTCAGCTTCCTGCGGGAGTGCCGGGGGCGATCCGGTTGTTCGTGAATCTTGTGAGCGCGGGACATGAAGGGAAGTGAGTGGCGAGGCTGTCATTTTCGATGCGCATTGTTCTTGAGTAAATGGCAGCTCTTTTCTTGAGTATCTTGAGTAGGAATTCGAGTAAGAAGATGAATGCATCGGGCAAGATGAACCGTGTGGCACAGGCACTCCTGCCTGTGCCTGCTTCTTTCAGAAAGCTGCGTTTGCACAGGCAAGAGTGCCTGTGCCACACAATCCTGGAAGAGAAATGAGTTCTTCGCCTTCATGACGAATTCTTCTCCTTCGCAGCTCCGGCAACCCCCCCAACTCGCACGCGAAATCGGCCTGCGCGAGGCCACTGCCCTCAACATGATCGACATGGTCGGCGTGGGCCCGTTCATTACCATGCCGCTGATTGTCCATGCCATGGGCGGACCGCAGGCCATGCTGGGATGGATACTCGGCGCTTTTTTTGCGATGTGCGATGGACAGGTTTGGGCCGAGTTGGGCGCGTCCATGCCGCAGGCCGGAGGATCGTACCAGTATCTGCGGCAGAGTTTTGGTCCGTGCAAGCTGGGCCGGCTGATGTCCTTTTTGTTTGTGTGGCAGCTTATCTTTAGCGCACCGCTGTCGATCGCTTCGGGATGTCTCGGCGTCGCGCAATACGCCAGCTATCTGTGGCCGTCCTTGGGAAACACGCACTTCGACCATCCGCTTTCGATGGTGCTTCCGTTCGTTGGCAAGTTTGAAGTGCGCGTGCTGATCACGAATGGAACTTTTGTCGCGATGGCCGCTTGCGGACTCGCCGTGCTGCTTCTGTACCGGCGCATTACGGTGATCGGAAAGTTGTCAAAGTTTCTGTGGGTTGGCGTGATCGGCACGATGCTTTGGGTGATCTTCGCCGGACTCACCCACTTCAACGCGGCACAGGCATTCAGTTTTCCTCCGGGTACGTTTCACTTTTCGACCGGATTCATGACCGGCCTGGGTTCGGCCATGCTGATTGCCTACTACGATTATTGGGGATACTACAACGTATGCTTTCTGGGTGCGGAGATCCAGAAGCCGGAGCGCAACATTCCCCGCGCGATCTTGTGGTCGGTGGCGATTGTTGCGGTCCTTTATCTGCTGATGAACACCAGCATGCTGGGCGTGGTCCCGTGGCAGGAGATGGACCACACGGCAGCAGCCGGCTCACAGAGCTTTGTGGCCTCCACCGTTTTGGAGCGCGCGTATGGCGCCTGGGCCGGCAAGACCGCGGCCGTGCTGATTATGTGGGTAGCATTTGCTTCGGTGTTTGCTTTGCTGCTCGGATATTCACGCGTGCCGTACGCAGCGGCGCGCGATGGCAATTTCTTTCGTCCCTACGCCAAAGTTCACCCCAAAGGCCAGTTCCCGTATGTGTCTCTGCTAACGTTGGGCGGCGTGGCCGCACTGTTTTGTATGTTTCGCCTGATCGACGTGATCGTCGGTCTGGTGGTGATCCGTCTTACCACGCAGTTTCTTATGCAGATCGTCGGGCTGCTGATCCTGCGCAAACGGCGGCCTGAGTTCCCACGTCCATTCAGAATGTGGTTCTATCCGATGCCGGCGCTTCTTGCCTTGTTCGGTTTCGGATATGTGCTGTTCGTGCGCAAAGGATCGTTGCGTGACTTGAGCTATGCGCTGGTGATTGTGGTGATTGGCGTATTGATTTTTCTCGCGCGCTCCTGGCGCCGCAAGGAATGGCCATTTGCTCCGTCCGTTCACGTGCTTCCCGGAGCGGGAGTCTAACTCGCCTGCGCCCTTCGCGTCCTTTATAATCTTCCGGTTGAACAGGAGAACCCCTCAAATGAAGCATCTACGAACCGCGTGTCTGTTGTTGGTCCTAAGTTTTGCCATTGGATCTCTGGCCCAGGGTACAGGTCAGTCCGCACCTACGTCACCCGCACCGCAAGCGCAAACAACGCCGCAGCCCCCATCCACCATCGCGTCGGTAGTGGATCGCCAGATCAGCCAGCTTGAAAAACAAGCGGTGGATATGGCTGAGGCCATGCCGGAAGACAAGTTTGACTTCACTCCGACTATCCTGAACCTCAAAGACAGCCGTGACCCGGTCCGCAGCTTCGCGCTGGAGGTGAAACACATGGCCACCGGCAACTATGCGTTCTGGTCTCCCTTGACCGGAGATGCGATGCCGGCCGGTATCAAAGGCCCCAATGGTCCCGAGGAACTGAAGACGAAGGCCGAGATCATCAAGTATCTGAAGGATTCCTTTGCTCTTGGCCACAAGGCTGCCGCGACCTTGACGGCACAAAACGTTGTGGAGCTGGTGCCATTCCGGCAAGGCCAGGCGCCGAGGCTTTACCTGGCTACCTTCGCCGTGGAGCATGCCTACGATCACTACGGGCAGTTGGCGGTGTACCTGCGCCTGAGCGGCATTACGCCCCCGGGCAGCAGAGTACCGCAGAAGTGAATTCTTAGTCCCAAAGCTCAGCGAGGGCCCCTAGAACCACAGAGGACACGGAGATATTCAGCTTCGCATTCCTTTGTGCCCTTTGTGGCTTAAAGATGGGAGGATCTCTTCCGGCTCCGGCCTCCGTCTCCAGTCAACATCAACCCACGCGCAAGAAATAATTCCGTCGGCCTTCACGACAAACGTTGCCGCCAGCGGCAGCTCCCAACTCGTGTCGCCGTTATAGCCGGGCAGCTTGGTGTAAATGCTCTCGTACATCGCCTGTAATTCCGCGGGCATTCGATACACCAATCCAAACTTACGGGCCACCTGATTGCCCGAGTCGCTCAAGACGGGGAAGCGCAATCTGTGCATGTCGCGAGTCATGTAAGAGTGTTTCTGCGTCTGCGGAGAGATGGCCACCAGCGACGCCCCGGTGACTGCAATCTGCTTATGGATTTCCTGCAACGCGGCGAGTTGCGTGTTGCAGTAGGCGCACCAGCGTCCGCGGTAGAAGACAATCACCAGCGGGCCGCTGCGCAGCAAATCTTCAGAGCGCCAGAGATGGCCGTCGCCGTCCGGTAGTTCGAAAACTGGGGCTTGATCGCCGGGCAGCAATGCGTTCGCGCCGGCATCTTTCAACTCAGCGATTACACGATCGACTACCGCCAGACGGTTGGCTGGGACGAGCGATTGGAGCTTGCTGGTTAGGGCGTCGAGTTGTTGTTGGAGTTGCATTTGCCTTCTACATTCCGAGCGTAGCGAGGGAGCCCAATAGTGCCCATGCTCTTTCGGGTTCAGAATGAGGCTAGGCTCAGCGCATTGGAAGTCACTAAATTCTCCACTCTTCGGTTCGTCCAGTTGATAGGGATCCCTCTCCCGCTTTGCGGGATCGGGGTATTTTTTTTACATCCCAGGAAACTTCATTCCCGCCAGTTTCCGTCCGAAGCTGGCTTTGCCCATGTCCTTAAACATCTTTTTCATCTGGACGTACTGCCGGAGAAGCTGGTTGACTTCTTGCACCGTGGTTCCGGACCCGCGCGCGATTCGTTTACGGCGGCTGCCGTTGATGACTTCGTGGTGCAGCCGCTCGTGCATGGTCATGGAGCCGATGATGACTTCCACGCGAACGAGCTGGCTGTCGTCCACGCTGCTGGCGGCTTTTTGCATATTGGCGAATGGGCCAATGCTGGGCAGCATCTTGAGGACGCCTTGCAGCGAGCCCATCTTTTTGATTTGGCGAATCTGGTCGCGAAAATCTTCGAGCGAAAAGCCGCCGCCGCTAAGCGCTTTGCTGGCGAACTCCTCGGCTTTTTTGTGGTCCACGTGCTCCTGGGCTTTTTCGATCAGGGTCATCACGTCGCCCATGCCCAGAATGCGGCTGACGATGCGGTCGGGATGGAAAGGCTCCAGCGCGTCGTACTTTTCACCGGTACCGATGAACTTGATTGGCTGGCCAGTGACCTGACGTATGGAAAGCGCGGCGCCGCCACGGGCATCGCCATCCATTTTGGTGAGGATCACGCCGGTGATGGAAAGTTTCTGATGAAATTCTTCGGCCGAGCGGACGGCGTCCTGTCCGGTCATGGCGTCGGCAATGAACAGAATTTCCTGCGGGTTTAGCAGCTTTTTCAGCGACTGCATTTCGGACATCAGATCGTCGTCAATGTGCAGACGGCCGGCAGTGTCCACGATCAGGAAATTGCAGCCAGTGTTCATGGCTTCTTTGCGCGCTTCTTTGGCCAGGCGCTCGACTGTTGCGGTGTCGGCGCTTTCGACTTTGCCTTCGTAGAGATTGGCCTTGATCGCCTCCGCGACAACTTTAAGCTGCTGCCGCGCTGCGGGGCGGTAGACATCCACGGAAACCAGCATGGGACGGTTGCCACCTTTTTTCAGCCACGCAGCCAGCTTGCCGGAAGTCGTGGTCTTACCGGAACCTTGCAGGCCGGCCATCAAGATCACGGTCGGCGGCTGGGAAGCGAATTTGAGCTTGGCGGTATCGCGGCCCAGGATTTCAATCAACTCGTCATGAACAATCTTGACGACCTGTTGCGCTGGTGAGAGCGCCGTCAGCACTTCCTGTCCGACGGCCTTGGCCTGAATCTGGTCAATCAGTTGCTTGACCACTTTGAAGTTGACGTCGGCTTCCAGCAGCGCCAGGCGGATTTCCTTCAGAGCTTCCTGAATGTTTTCCGGCGTGAGCGTGCCCTGTCCGCGCAGGTTCTTGAATGCCCGTTGCAGTTTCTCTTGAAGATTCTCAAACATAGATAAATGAGGAGGCCGCACGTTTCAGCCAGGGAAGTGCTGGGCCGTATTTATTGTAGCAGCCGTTAGCTGCGCTTTTGATCCACACCCAGGTAGCGCAAAAAGGCACGAGTGAGCTCACGCCGAAGGGCCAGGTCGTCTTTGGGCAGGAAGGCTTTTATCGGTCCCAGGTCGGTCGGCATCACTACAACTTCAAAGAGCGTACTGATCACCATCATCAGGCCCATTGAGATCGCGCCGCGCGGGTCAGGGTGTTTGATCTCGTTCCGGTGTGCCAGAAAAAGCTCCAACACGTGCTCGTAAGCGACGACTTCCAGTTTGCACGCCTTCCTCCAGAATGGAGTATTTGCTCTTCCCTGAACGAAGATCCGTAGGGCGCGCAGCAGTGGAGCATTCAGGCGGTAGCCCAGGACCATCCCGTTAATGACCTGCTCGGCAAAGACCGGTAGAGGAATCTGTCCGGCTGCTTCCGGAGTCATTCCGGTCTTGGTCCGGTCTGCCTGACGTTTCAGAATTCCCAGGATCACCTCTTCGAGCAGCGTGTCCTTATCGCGAAAGCGGCGATAGATAGCGCCCGGCGTCAGTCCGGCATGGTGCGCGATGCGTGGGATAGTGGTGCCTTCAACTCCGTGTTGTCCCAGCACTTCCGCGGCGGCTTTGAGCAACTTGCGTAGAGATTCCCGGCTGCGGGCCTGTTGGGGCGCGAGTGTCTTTTTCGGCATGATGTTTTGTTATATCAGTCCCGCCCAAAAATAATACTTGACATCGGCACAAATGTAAATGTAAATTCACGTTTACATATCATGAAACGCGTTGCGCAAGGAGAATGCCATGAATCAAGACAAGCAGCCAAAACCAACGAAACCCATTAGCTTTGCCGGGTATGTTTTCTGGCGCCGTTCCAGGAAAAGCGCAGAAGCGGTGAAGCAGCAATTCATTTCCACGCACGATGCGATCCGGCAGTCCCTGGACCAGGAAATTCCGGCGTCCCAGGAAGCCCCGAGAAAGTGGAAAGCGGTCCGTATATCTGAACCCGGTAAATACTTTTGGGGCTTCGCCCGCCGTTAAGGGAATAAAGGAGATGTTTTTATGGCCACGGCCACCATGCCCGCTGTAACTGTCGAACATCCTCTGCGCAACCCGAACTATCGCCTTTGGCTGATCGGCGGAACCATTTCATTTTTCGGCGATCAGTTCTACATGGTGGCTTTGCCCTGGCTGGTCTTGCAGCAGACGGGCTCGGCTGTGGCCATGGGCGCCATCATGATGACCGGCGCGATTCCCCGCGCGCTTCTCATGCTGATGGGCGGTGTGGTCAGCGACCGCTTTTCCGCGCGCAAGATCATGATGGCCACGGCAACAGCGCGCACCCTGTGTGTAACCGTGATCGGCATTTTGGTGTGGCTGCATATTTTGCATACCTGGGAGTTGTACGCTCTGGCATTTGCTTTCGGTGTGGCCGACGCGTTTGCCGCTCCGGCAGCGTCAGCCTACTTGCCATCGCTATTGAAACGCGAGCAGTTGGTAGCGGCATCATCGGTCAGCCAGAGCACCGCGCAGTTGACAATGATTGTTGGTCCGGTACCTGCGGGCTTTGTAATCAAGACACTGGGGCTGGCATGGGCCTTCTTTATCGACGCGATCAGTTTTCTGTTCATCATCGGCGCGCTGTGGAAGCTGCCCGATCCACCAAAATCCCAGGCGGCTCCGAAGAAAGTGTGGCACTCGATTCTTGAGGGAATCAATTACGTGCGGAAAGACGTGCCACTGCGCTCGCTCATGCTGCTCGCGACGGCCATCAACTTCTGCGTTGCCGGGCCGGTTTCGGTTGGGCTGGCGTACTTGACCAAAACAAAGTTCGGCTCGCCCGCCGCGTACGGCATCGTAATCTCCGCTTTTGCCGGTGGCAGTCTGCTCGGCGCGCTGCTGGCCGGCGTGTGGAAGATTCAGAAACGTGGCGTGATGATCCTGCTGGTCTCGGTTGTGCTCGGCATCTGCCTGGGAACAATCGGCCTGCTGGGGCACATGTGGAGCATCGCCGGCATGCTGCTGATCATGGGCGCTACTGCGGGAATGGCCAACGTTCACATTGGCGCCTGGGTGATGCAGCGGATCGATGCCACTGTCCGCGGACGTGTGGCGAGTGTGCTCATGCTCGCGTCCGTCGGAATGATACCGGTCTCACTTGCGGTTGCCGGATTTCTGATTGCCTGGAGCCTCAAATTCATGTTCCTGCTCGCGGGCGCAGTCATGCTGATCGTCACAGCGGTCGCGGCTGTGCAACGTCCTGTGCGCGAGATTGCATAGCTCAGCAGTAAGACGGCCCAGCTATACTATGGGGCGTGAGCGACGGCATGAATGATCCCCATGTAACCTCTCTCTCGGACGCGCCGGAATGCTGGCCGGCCTTACCGGTGGAGTCCTGGAAAGACAATCTGACCACGCTGCACATGTGGATGCAGATTGTCGGCAAGGTGCGCCTGGCGCTGACGCCCCGCACAAATCACTGGTGGAACGTTACGCTCTACGTAAACTCCCGCGGGTTGACGACCTCGGCCATTCCCTGCGGGCAGAAGATCTTCGAAGTCCAATTTGATTTCATCGATCACCATCTCAAGGTCCAGTGCAATGATGGCGGTTCGCGGGCGTTTCCCCTGGCTCCACGTACGGTGGCCGATTTCTACCAGGAGTTTATGGCAACGCTCGATTCCCTGGGCATTGACGTGAAAATCTGGAAGATGCCAGTGGAAATTGCCGATCCTATTCCGTTTGACCAGGACTTTGTGCATGCTTCCTACGACGCTGAGTCTGCGCACCGGTTCTGGCGCATCCTGGTTTCTGTGGACGAAGTCTTCAAGCACTTCAACGCGCGTTTTGTCGGCAAAGCCAGCCCGGTACATTTTTTCTGGGGAGCCATGGACCTGGCCGTCACGCGTTTTTCCGGGCGGCGTGCGCCCGAGCGCAACGATGCCGACCCGGTCCTGCGCAAGATCATGCTGGAAGCTTATTCGCATGAAGTCATCAGCGCCGGTTTCTGGCCGGGTGGTGGCGATATGAAAGGCGCAGCGTTCTACTGCTACGCTGCACCGGAGCCCGTTGGTTTTGCGCAGCAGAAAGTCCGCCCGGATGCTGCCGTCTACAACGCGGCGATTGGGGAATATCTTTTGATGTATGATGACGTTCGCACCGCCAGCTCACCGAGCGCAACGTTGCTGGATTTTCTTCAAACCACGTATGAGGCCGGCGCCATCACAGGCAAGTGGGAACGGGAAGCGCTGGAACGCAAGCCGTAATCTAAGGAGATTGCCATGCCGGAAGATTGTTCTCATCTGAGCCAACATTTCAAGTTCACGAACACCAAGACGCACGTTTGCGAAGAGTGCGTCAAGATCGGGGATACGTGGGTCCATTTGCGGCTATGCATGGAATGCGGAAACGTGGGTTGCTGTGATTCGTCCAAGAATAAGCATGCGACCAAGCATTTTCACCGCTCCAAACATCCGGTGATTCGTTCTATTGAGCCAGGCGAGAGTTGGACGTGGTGTTACGTGGACGAAGTTATGGGCGAGTTGGGCTAGGGTCTTCACATTTCGTCATACCACGAAGCGGGCCAACGCGACAATGTTGACGTAGAGACGTGGCACTGCCACGTCTCACTCATCGGGTAACGATGCTGCCGCAAATCATGGAGTACACCAGAGAGTTTCGCGAGGCTGAGAGTTAGACGCGGCAGTGCCGCGTCTCTACGTTGAGGTTTTGTTCTCGGCTGAGTACGTCGTCAGCCTGCGAACCTCTTTCGCGGCGACGACCGTATTGCAATGGATGGTCACGGTATCCTCCACACGCACCGCATAGCCGCCGGCATACGTAATCATCACCGGAATATTGCGTGACTTGGCGATGCGTAGCACCAGCTCATCGCGCTTCTTCAGTCCTTCAATGGTCAGCGAGAGTCCGCCGAGTTGGTCTTCTTTATACGGATCAGCGCCGGCGATGTAGCAGATCAATTCCGGTTCAAAGTGACGCAACGCGGAGCCTAGCGCCTGGTCGAGCCATCCTAGATATTCTTCGTCCGTAGTGCCGTCGGGCAGATTGACGTCAATCGCGGACGGCGGCTTATACATAGGATAGTTGTTGGCCTGGTGCAACGAGATCGTGAACACTTCCAGTTCGCCTGAGGTGCTTTCGTGCGCGTGACGCAAGCGGCGCAGATCATGCTGAAGGCCGCCGGCACTGGGCAACGGCTGCCCCGGGTGCTCGAACACCGGAGGGAAGATCACGGCAGTCCCGTTGCCGTCATGGACATCGCAATCCACGGTCATGGCGCGCTTGAGTTTGCCATCCTTGTGCATGCGCTTGATGGCGACTGCGACATCGTGAATCACGCAGAAGCCTTCACCGTGTCCGGGCATGGCGTGATGAAATCCGCCGCCAATGTTTACGCCGACACCGTCGCGTAGCGCAAACTCCGCGGCCAGGATCGATCCGCCCGCGGCGAGCCAGAAAGCCTTCACCAACTCCGGGGAATAGGGGACTTCCATTTGCAACTCTTCCTGCGGAGACAGCGTTCCGGTCTTCAGCTTATGCACATACTCCGGCGTGTGGACCAGCAGGATGTCGTCGTCTGAAGCGAGCTCCGGAGTAACAAAGTCAGCCGGCTCGGCGATTCCGGATTCGAGCAGGCGCTTGTGAATCAGGCGATATTTTTCCGCGGGAAACACATGCGCGCCGATTGGGAGATAGTAGTCGTCGCTGTAAACCAGTTTGAAAGGAAGCATGGCCTATCAGGGTACAGCAGTATTCTCAGAATCAGCTAGTGAAGTCCCGGCTATTGTTTGCTAAAATTTATCAGTAATAGCAATTTTTCCGTCCAGTTTTCCAGATTATTCCAAAACCAAAAAAGGTCAACTACGGGCGAGGAGTGTGCAAGCGAGTGAAACACGCAAAGACCGCCGTAATTGTGGGCGCCCAGTGGGGCGATGAAGGCAAAGGCAAGATCGTCGACGTCCTCTCCGAGAATTTTTCGGTGGTGGCGCGCTACGCCGGAGGACACAACGCCGGCCACACGGTCATTATTAAGGGCAAGAAATTCGTTCTCCAACTGGTTCCGTGCGGCGTGCTGCGCAAGGGCTGCCGCTCCGTGATTGGCAATGGCGTGGTGCTTGATCCGCTGGCTTTCCTGAAGGAAGTTGGCATGCTGCGCGATACCGGCGTGAAGGTGGATGGCAATCTTTTTGTTTCCAACCGCGCGCACGTGATCCTGCCGTATCACCGCATGATCGAAATGGGGGCCGAGAACGCTCCGGGACGCGTGAAGATCGGCACCACGTCGCGCGGCATTGGCCCGGCGTACGAAGACAAGAT
>PLJN01000047.1:0-146 GCA_003140235.1 Acidobacteriaceae bacterium | reverse complement strand
GGCGCGCAGGGCACCATGCTCGATATTGATCACGGTACGTATCCCTTCGTTACTTCGTCCAGCGCGACGTCCGGCGGCGCAGTCACGGGCACCGGCGTGGCGCCCAATGCCATCAAGAACGTAATCGGCGTGACCAAGGCGTATTG
>PLJN01000188.1 GCA_003140235.1 Acidobacteriaceae bacterium | reverse complement strand
TACGGCTCGGAAAGATCGGGAAGACGATCGAGCCAGCCCTGACGGATGGCGGTTTTCAGGGTCTGCCGCAGGGTCACGGTCTCCTGGTGCATGGTATTGTGGGCCGGCAGCTTGCCGCGCTTCGCGATTGCTTCCTCGCGGCGCTGCATGCGGTATTCCTGGACCTTGCCGGCGGTGACTTCCGAAAGGCCCATGGGCCCGAAGAACGGCACGAGGTGCAGTGTCGATCGGGAGTGCTGCCCTCTGACGTAGACCTTGCTGCGCTGGCCCTGCGTGATGATGTCGTATTCACGCAGATACAGTTCTGACGCTTCGCGGAAGGTTTTCTCTGTTTTGATTT
The DNA here is from genome assembly GCA_003140235.1 of Acidobacteriaceae bacterium. Lineage (GTDB taxonomy): Bacteria > Acidobacteriota > Terriglobia > Terriglobales > Acidobacteriaceae > Angelobacter. The sequence continues at coordinate 30,784 of PLJN01000188.1, read as the reverse complement.
CTCCGCTGCGGAGTTTCCCGCGAAGTTGCAGGTACCAGTCCTCGGCGATCTCTTTGGCTTTCGAGAGGCTGTCTTCCTTTGTGCTCGTCCGGCGGTTCTTGCCGGCGAAATAGCTGGAGCACTGCCAGCAGCTACTGTTCGGGCGTTTGTAAACGTGAACCTTGCCGCCCAGAATGGTGTATTGTTCCGCCATCGTGGATCACCTCCGAACTCCTTCAAAAAAGCCTAAAGTGTGAAAGAGTTGTGTAAGTGTAGCTAAAGACTCTGATTATGTCAATAAGTTATTTGTATTGTGTGAGTTACTGTGATTGATAAAAGTAATATATAGGATTTTAAGTCCGCTGCGTCTGCCAATTCCGCCATCCCGGCCAGTAACTATTTTATATGCAGCACCGTTCTTGTTTCGCTGATCGTTGCTTTTTCTCACTGGATCAGATACTTTTCAGCATTCCCACTCTGAAATTCCTAAAGAGGTCCTGATGCTTTGCCCCAGGTGCGGCACGACCATTCCCGATAACGCGCTATCCTGCCTGCAATGTGGGACAGCGATTCCGGCGCGGACCGCACAGCCGCAAACTGACTCCAACGCGGTCATCAGCCTAGTGCTGGGGATTCTCTCCGTCACGGTAATGTGGATCCTGGCGGCCATTCCGGCCATTGTCCTGGGCCACATTTCCCGCTCCAACATTCAGAAGAGCACGGGCCGGCTCAAAGGCGGAGGCATGGCGCTGGCCGGTTTGGTGATGGGATACATCAGCATTGCCGGGTTGCCATTCGTCTTTATGATCGCCGGCGTTTTGCTGCCGAATTTGCTTCAGGCCAGGATCGTCGCCAATGAGCGATCGGCCATTACGACGGTGAAAACTCTTACTACCGCTGTGGAGGCCTACCGAGCGGCGTACAAAGCTTATCCGTCGTCTGTGCAGGCGCTGGGACCGCCCCCATCCGGTAACCCTTCGACCGATGCAGCAGCTTTGCTCACGGTCGAATTTCTTGCCCAGGTTTCAGCGGGTATAGACGGTTATAGCTTTTCTTATCAGCAAGTTACAGCTACTGGCAGATTCGCCATCCATGCCGATCCGATCGAGCAGGGGAAAACCGGAAAGCGGCACTTTTACGTGGACGAGACCGGATTCGTGCGCTTCCAAATCGGACGCCCAGCCGGCGCCCGGAGTCCCCTTATCTGAACCGTCATCCAGATCTGCGTCTCTTGAGCGAGTAACTTCAAATAATAGATCTTCCAAGTTTTGCAGGCATTTCATTAGACAAACGATTGGCTGTTCTTAATAAACAATTGTTAATCTTCCAAAACTCCGTCTTAACCTATAGTCTTTGCGGTTGCCCGGAGCCGAAAACTGCGTTATAATAACACCTTTGCGGGATGACTTGCCCCCGAAGCAAAGCGGTCCGCAGTTTCCCCAATCCGTACTAGAATCCAAAAGCGGTTGTTAGGAATCCAAAGTAAGTAAGTATTTTCGCACTTATTTTCACGAAGGCAGGACTGACTATGGCAAAAAGACGCGGAAATCCTAACTGGGGCAAGCCGGAGCCCATTGGGCCGGTGATCCCTGTGGTTACGTCGTTTGAACAGGCGGTCAAGGAGTTCAAACTCACGCCCGACCAGTACATTCGCTCGACCCGTCTGCGCGAGTGGGCGCGGCGCAACAAGAACTCCAAGTACATTCCCGAGCCGCTTCTGGAAGCCTGGGGATTTGAGATCGAATCAACCCTCTAAGTTTCGTAAAACAAATCAACGGGCCGCCTTTCATGGCGGCCTTTTCTTTTGTAAGCTCTTTGCATGCTGTCTGGGATGCTCTCAATGACCAGCCACGACATTCTGCCCATTCTGGTGGGTGCCAGCTTTGCCGCCGGGCTCAATGTCTATGCCACCATCGCGACCCTGGGACTGCTGGCCCGCTTTCACGCGTTCGCCATCCCTCCGGCTTTGCACTTGCTGGAATCGTGGCCGGTAATTGTGATTGCGCTCGTGCTCTTCGTGCTGGAGTTGTTCGCCGACAAGATTCCTGTTTTCGACCTGCTGTGGAACGCTCTGCACACATTCATCCGCGTGCCTCTCGCGGCCTTAATCGCCTACGCCGCTGCGGCGCAACTTTCGCCCGGAGCGCAGATTGCCGCTGCCCTGCTGGGTGGTCTGATTGCCCTGGCATCTCACAGTGGTAAAACGGCCGTACGCGCCGTGATTAGCACTTCCCCGGAACCACTCTCGAACGTCGCCCTGAGCTTTGGGGAGGACGTGATCGCCGTGGGTTTGACCTGGTTTGCCACGCGGCATCCGCTGATTGCCGCAGCCATCGTGGCTGTTNNCCCTAAGACAGGGCCAAAAGGTTTGACCTGATCGCTATCGGCATGCGATATTTCTCCGTCTCACCGATTTAACATGATCTTAACAATTGGCCAGGAGCGGCATTCAAGTGGCGTTTCATCTTATCCCTCGTGACACCAAGTTTTTTGACATGTTCGCCGAGATGGCCGGCAATCTGGGCGAGGCCGCGCGTCTGCTGAAACAGATCCTCGACGACTTCAAGGACATTGAGACCCGCGTCCAGAAGCTCAAGGACATTGAGCATCGCGGCGACGAATTGACGCACAATATCCTCACCAAACTGAACCAAACGTTCATTACGCCGTTTGACCGCGAAGATATCTACCGCCTGGCCAGTTCCCTCGACGACGTACTTGATTTCACGTACTCGGCCGGCGTTCGCCTGGTGATGTACAAAATCACCGGGGCTCCGCCTGCGGCCTCGCAACTGGCCGAGATTGTAGTGAAGCAATCCGACCAGCTCTTGCAGGCCGTCGCCCGTCTGGACAAGAAGCACGACCGCGTACTGGAATGTTGCGTTGAAATCAATCGTCTGGAAAACGAAGCGGACGCGGTCTCACGTGCCGCCATCGGCGAGCTTTTCGACAAGGAAAAAGACCCCATTTCATTAATCAAATTGAAAGAACTGTACGAAGCGCTGGAAACTGCCACCGACAAAGCAGAAGATGCTGCCAATGTTCTGGAAGGCGTAGTCCTCAAGAGCGCCTGAAGAATGGGAACCATGCTCAATGATTCTCCAATGACTGCGAGGCGCCGCCAGTGCATTTAAGCGGAGCGCTGGTTGTTGTCTCCATCCTGGTTGCTCTGTCCTTTGATTTCATCAATGGCTTCCACGATGCGGCCAACAGCATCGCCACGGTGGTGTCGACTCGCGTCCTCTCGCCCAAGTTGGCCGTTCTGTGGGCGGCGGTTTTTAATTTCCTGGCGATCTTCCTGGGTACAGCAGTTGCGAAAACCATTAGCAGCGGACTGGTGGACCCTCATCAGGTAACGCAGTACGTCATTCTCGCGGCATTGGCCGGGGCCATTATTTGGGACCTCCTGACCTGGTGGTGGGGGCTGCCTACATCTTCCTCCCACGCTCTGATCGGAGGGCTGGCTGGCGCTGCGATCGCCAAAGCGGGATGGCAGGTTCTGGTCCGAGAGCCGAAACTCCATTGGCCGATTATCGGCACGATCCCCGGCTTGGGCGCCAAGTGGATGTCCACGCTCATCTTTATCGTGCTTGCGCCGCTGGCTGGGCTGGCGATAGGACTGACCCTGATGGTGCTGGTCTCCTGGATCTTCAAGAAGAGCGCGCCCCGCAAGGTTGACGGTTTGTTCCGAAAGCTTCAGCTCCTCACCGCCGCCGCTTACAGCCTGGGCCACGGCAGCAACGACGCACAGAAAACCATGGGGATTATCGCAGGCGCGTTGATGGTGGGCGGCTACCTGACACCGGGAGAGTTCGCCAGCGGCTGGGGGCCGTTCAAGTGGGCCATTATTCTCTCGGCCCAGGCCGCGATCGCACTGGGTACGTATTTCGGCGGCTGGCGCATCGTGCATACGATGGGATCAAAGATCACCAAGCTCCGGCCCGTAGGCGGGTTCTGCGCCGAAACGGCGGGAGCGATAACGCTTTTCGTGGCGGCCTACGCCGGAATCCCCGTCAGCACTACTCACACGATTACGGGCGCGATCGTGGGCGTGGGTTCTACGAGTCGTCTTTCTGCCGTGCGCTGGGGAGTGGCCAAGCGAATTGTGTGGGCGTGGGTCTTCACCATCCCTGCGGCGGCCATGGTTGCAGCGGTGACTTTCTGGATCATCCGGTTCTTTGTGCCCAACGCCTAGGAAACCTGGATGCGTACAATCTGGTGATCGGGACATCCCAGACTCACGCTGGCTTGCAGCATTTCCAGCACTTTGGTCCCGTACTTGAGCAGGAAGTAAGCGCCACCGATTTGGCGCTCTTGCAGGCCTTTGTTCGGATAAAGCAAAGCGGAAAGCTCTTCAGCGTGATGCTGCGTTTCCGTGTTCTTTCTGGCTTCGGCGCGGGCCGCTTTGTCGCGCAGTCCTTGCAACTGGTGACGCATTTTAGATGCGGCATTCTGCGCGGCGTCCAGAAGTGTGGGATCCAGTTTCTTCAGCGGCTCTTGCACCAACTCCAAAGCGCGTTCCAGATGCTCGGCGGCTTCGTCGAAACTCTTGTGCGTACTCGCCGGCAGCGCTTTGCTCGCCAACAGCTCGCCTAGTTTTTCTGGTCCGTGGAAGATGTCTTGCAGTGTGAGTTGATAGCGGTCCAGCAGTTTGGCCTGACGAGGCTCAACCAGCGTGGCGGAAATTCGAGGAATGACAGGAGTGGCGCGTCCGAGCAATTTCTCATACACGACGGCAACTTGCGCGAAGTAAGCAATCTCGGATGGTCCACCGACGTAACAAAGGGTGGGCAGAAGAAAATCCTGGATGATCGGCCGCAGCAAGACGTTTGCGCTGAACCGCTCGGGACATCGTTCGGCCTCAGCCACCAACTCGTCATCATTCATCGCCAGCTTGCGTTCGCCAATCCAAAATCCGTCCGCGCCATGGCGCACCGGAGTCCGCACGCCGTCTTGCAAATAGAAACACAGTGTGTGCGAAGGGGTTACCTTGACCTGAGCATGATAGCCGGCAGTTTCAAGTTCGCGATTGCGATTGAGGAGCGCTTCGTTGATCTGCTTCCATTGGGCCAGCGATTGGCAATACATCGGCTGGGCGATACCATGCAACTCCGGGTCCGATGGGTTCAGCAGAATAATCCCAAAATCAGCAAACAGCCGGGCATAAAACCTGGCAAAAGCTGTGCCAAAAGTTTCGCCGGGCCGGTAGCACTCAGCCAGCATGTCCAATGCTTCTGAGCTTCCAAAAGACGCTCGCATCTGTTGCACCACTGCGGCAATCTCTTCGCCAAAAGCGATGCCGCCGACGGGCGCTCCTTCTTTGTGGGGAACGTTGACGCTGAATTTCTGCGGATGATCAGGTCGTTGATTCGATGCAGGAAGATTGACGGAGCTGACCTCCTCTACATCGTGGTCTTCCGTAGCCAGCCAGAAGACCGGAACCGCGCCTGCTTGTTCCGCCTGAAGAATCGCAGTGAGCGCCTTCAGAATGCAAAACGCTGGACCGCCGAGCAAAGTCACCTGCTGTCCGGTCACGACGACTGGCGCGCCTTCGCGCAGGCGCTGAATATTTTTGAGCGTTTTCTGACCGGCGCCAAACTCGCAGTTCTGGCGTTCAAGAACTACCGCTACAGCTTCGCGGCGCTCGCGCGGATAGTCGATGCTCTTTAGATGGTCGGCATGCCAGTCGGTGGTCAGCGGACTGCGTGCATAAAAGCGACTGACTTTGTCAAAGTGATGAAGATAGTCTAGAAATAACGGCATGGTGTGGGGAATGCTGGCGAACGGAATACATTCCGCTTCCACCGTTTTGCTCTCGGCCATCGACATACCTGGCATTGGACTCACACCATTCCCGCCGGATTCAAAAATTCCATCAACAAAAGCCGCACAGGGGGCGCTATTTTCGAGCAAGCTCGCGGCAGCGCTCCTTGGCATACTCCCAGGCCGAGAATTTGCAATCTTTGTCGCTGGTGATGACCCAGGAGTCCTCGCCAAAAGTGGTGTACTCCTTGAACAAGTCGTCGGCGGACACGTTATTGTCAGCTTTCTCCAGAAACTCATCCACGATCCTCTTGCACGCCACAACAGCGGACTGGCAATCGTCGAACTCGCCAAGCTTGTAGCGCTCTTCCTCGTCCATGTAATGGGAATTCTCGTTCACGTAAACGACATACGGCTTATCCACGGCGCTCCTCCCTTTCTCTCACGCACTAAGACATGGAACCCGGCTTCCCTGCCTGCCGCAATTCATTATGATATCCGGTTACGCCGAGGAGCTAAATGTCCAACCCCACGCCCATCTCATCCGAGCCAGCGCAGCGAATCCTGGCAGCCGCCCAGTTTGCCGCCGAAAAACACGCACAGCAGAAGCGCAAAGGCGCGGCGCAAGAACCCTACATCAATCATCTGATCGAGGTAGCGAACCTGATCGCCGGCAGCAGCGACACATTGGACACAGAGCTAGTCATGGCCGGCTTGCTGCATGATACCGTCGAAGACACCAGTGTGACTCAGGAAGAGCTGGCGCAACGCTTCGGAAATGATGTCGCCAGCCTGGTGGCCGAGGTGACCGACGATCCGTCCCTTCCGAAAGAAGCCCGCAAAGTGCTTCAGGTCAAGGACGCAGTGAAGAAGTCTCCCCGGGCGCAGACCCTCAAATTGGCCGACAAAATTTCCAATCTCCGGGCCATTTTGGCCAGCCCACCCGTCGCCTGGAGTTTGGAACGTCGACGGCAATACTTCCACTGGGCCAAACAGGTCGTAGACGGTCTGACGGCGCCGAACCCGCGACTGAAAGCCGAATTCGACATGGTCTATGCGAGTCTCAACAATAGTGCAAATCTCTAACTGCGAAGGGTAGAGGTTAGAATCAGTTCAGATTACAGTCGCTAGATCTTCCGATCTGGGTTAGCTCCGGTTGCACTTCAAAAGGTCGCTTCTTACTCTAATTGGGCCTCCAAGGCTTCCAGCTTCTTCGCGCAGCTTCTTCCGGGTTTTCAGGAGCAAAGAATTCAAAATGTGTGCAAACATTGCAGACAAACATCCGAAGTAACGTGCGGCCGGCCAATGAGTTGCCAATGTCCAATTGCTCGTCTCTTGCCTGATAAAAGCCCCTTCCACATATTCGACACGGAAGCTGCACCTCACCTCGCTCGTCGAACATGGGCATAGGGCGTTCCAAACTAGCTAGGGCTTCATCAACAAGCGGAAGGAGCTGTTGAGCAGATGGGAGGCAATCCTTCGGGTCCTCTACCAAGCACTTTTCAAGAATGGCGTTGATCGCCTTCATTCTTGGGTCGGTGCATATCTTGATCAAATCAAAGGCGGGCCTTTGGAAATATTCGCGGGGCAGTTTTAGTCGTCCCGCCAGCATGCACCATAAGAGTTTGCCAAGCATATAAACGTCGAAGTTCGTATGAACATCCTCAACCCGGCCTCCCAAATCTCCCCATTGGGGCATGAAATCTCGAGGGCCGACACGCTCTTGAGTTACCGTCAGCCGCTCCTGTTGGTCGGGCAGGAAAACGATTCCGAAATCTCCGAGAATCAATGTATCGTTCTCACCAAAAAAAACGTTGGCCGGTTTAATGTCTCGATGAACAATTTTGTCTTTATGAAGTGAGGCGACTGTTTCCACCAAGGAGCGAAAAGCCTTTAGGGCTTGAGTGATTTTGCCCTTATACTCGAAGGGCTTGCTCTCAAGAGTACCGTGGGCACAGTATTCGGTTACGATCCACTGCTCGCTCTCGTTGGAGCCGAGCAGCCTGAGAAGCCCAGGCCTGTTTTGCTTCAACACTTCAATTTCATTTTTTAACCGGTTGAACGCTTGCCCTTCCGAGCCACGAATATTGAACTTCTTGAGCGCCCCAAGTTCTGAGACTTCTTCAGGTCGTGCGTACTTCCATAATGACGTAGCCAAGCGGGCGATTCGCTCGGTACATTCGCTACTCTCATAGATTGACCAGGGGTTAGATTGCATAACCTCTTGAACAACCCCTTGTCGCTCTTCGACTCTCAAGGGACTCCGGACAAGAAATACTCTGCTCTGCCCACCTTCTCCAAGCTGTTTTATTGTTTCCCAGCCGCCAAAATTCTCCACTTAAAAGATCCTCCGTTGCGTCACTATTTTGCAAATGATCCAACAAGACCAGATCATCCTTGTGACCGTGAGTATAAACCGGTCTGGCCTCAGCAAAGGGGTGAACGCGACCGGCGTTACTGAATCGACTGGATCGCCTCTTGTGGGATTTCCTATCAAAGGTCTGCAAAAGGTCCCCTTACCGCAGACTTAAAATTATTTTGAGAATGCGTCGCTTGGTTCCAACGAATCAATATCGGCTACGGTGTCGAGACCACCTTGGGGATATTCTTGCTCCATGCCTCCAACCACTTAACTACGACCACGAGTATCGCCGGAAACCAAAAAGTAAAATAATAAGGTAGGCGGTCTCTTGCGGTCTGGTCTGACCAGAGAAAGGGAGAGTCCATGCAGCTAGCCCGAATCAAAGAGAACAGTGCAGCGGCACGACGTCATCCCATGGCGTAGGTCACGTACCAGCCGCCGCATTCATGTCACAATTGACACGCGTTGTGTCACTTCTGATGCAGGTGGTGGCTCGGTGCAAGCAAAATCAGCAAACTGCTGCGATCTTTCTTTGGCACGCCTCGTGCTAGCCCGTGGGCCAGGAGAATTATCATGAGGCGTATAGCGTTTGCAGCAGTCGCCCTTTGTCTTGCTCTGGGTCTCGGTTGGTTTCTCGTTTCTAAGAACGACAAACCGGTCGACTCCCAGGAAACCGAAAAGCCGTCCCCGGCCACGATCAACCAACCGCCACAACCCGCATCCGTACAAACCCACACAGCACAAACCACAACTCCTATCCTAGCGCCCAAAGTCGCACTCCAGCCGGCAAGCTGGGCTTCCGATGATGGCGCTACCCAGACACACAAGCTGCGCGTGCCGGGCGACGGACTTCCGGCCGCAACCCAGGATCAGATTCACGGGTTGATCCAGCAGGCCCGCAACCTCGAACGCCAGGGTGACCTATCGGGGGCCATTGACGCTAATAAGAGAGTCATCAAGCTCGATCCCAAGACGGCGGTTACGATGAACGTGATCGCCGGTCTCTATGGCCGGGCTGGCGACTTCCGCTCCGAAGCTGATTTCGCGCGCAAAGCCATCGCTCTCGATCCCCAGTTCACCGGCGCTTACATTAACCTGGGAAACGCCATGGGCTCGGCCGGACGTCCGGCGGAGGCGCGCAAGGCGTTTGGCAAAGTGATTGAGCTTGATCCGAAGAGTCCGCTGGGCGTTTACAGCCTGGGCGTGGTTGCCGAGCGGCAGTTCAAGTACCGGGAAGCCCTTGGGTATTACGAGCAATCGACCAAAATCGACCCCAAGTTCGAGAACGGACACTACTGCGCCGCAGCCATGCACGCCCGCCTCAAAGAGCACGACGCAGCCCTGGCCTCGCTCGATAAGGTACGGCAACTGAATCCGAACGCGGAAGACGCCAAACAACTGGAAGCGGCGCTCGTTGCGAAAAAGGCGGTGGCCCAGACCACGGCAACCCCGCAACCCAAATTAATCAGAACAGCCCACAAGCATCGGACCACGCGCCGCCCCGTCGCGAGAAGCATGAAGGTATCGGCGAAAACCAAGCACCATAGACACCACAGGAGGCTCAGGGCCTAAACCGGTCCTCATGACTGGGCCAACCAACCACAATCGCGCCACCGGGGGTGGACGTTCGCGGCATGGGCCGCGCGTGTCCGCCCTCTTTGACGACGCGACCGGTAGCCCAAGGAGTGAGTCGGCGACCGCTCCCGTAACATCCAATGATTTGACTGAGCGCGCTATCCGCTCTAAGGTAGAGACAGATCTTTGACAAAAAGGATGGCCAAAAGTCCTTTTCCGAAATGGGGGCGTCACGGCTTCGACGGAAATGCTTGCGGCCAGGAGGCATACCGGGGCGCATTCCCCCGTAAGTGGTGCAAAAACAATAAATGCTAACTCTAATCAGTTCGCATACGCTGCTTAATTAAATAAGTAGCCGCTCTACGTGGCTTTGTCTGCGGGCTGCGGACGGGCGTCACACAGCAGGCTGGCTCTCGCGTTGGGCCTGGGCGCGAGAGTAAGACTTTCGGGCTAGCAATTTGCGTTTCTTGTCCGTTCTGAGCGCAGAAAGCGAATCTGGCGGGGTAATTCCCGTCGGGTGAACTGGACTAAGTATGTAGGCTCCTGACCAGTAACGTTTTCGGACGTGGGTTCAACTCCCACCGCCTCCACCATTTTCTTTTTTTCTGACATCCCGATCCCGCAGAGCGGGAGAGGGATCCCTATCTGAATCGCGAATCCATATTGTCTCTCACCGCGCTCAGCCCTGATGCGGTGCCTACGTCCAAATCGGCAGGAATTCGATTCCAACTTTCTTCCGAGTCTCAGATTCTCCCCGCAGGCCAGTGTGCGTTATTGACCAGACTCGCCCCCGCAAAAAGCACATAGTCGTCTTAGCGGATTCCAAACGTATGGAAACCCCGTGCCAAGGAGAACGACATGCACCGTGGATACCGATATCTCACTTCCCTTTTTCTGACCGCTGCCCTAGCCGCACCTATTGCGATGATGGGCGCCATCAGCCCGCAAGACAACCGGAGCCAGGAAGAACGGCGCCGCGACAACGACAACAAACGCTACTACGACCGGACCCACAAGGACTACCACCAATGGGACGGCAATGAAGACCGCGCATATCAGCGGTACCAGACCGAGCATCACCAGACGCGCACTTTCATTCAGTTGAACACCCGGCAGCAGGGCGTGTACTGGTCCTGGCGCCACAACAATCCGGATAACCGATAAACAATCTCTCCAGCGCTTTGATTGGCGCCCCATCCTTGCAGCAGAGAGGCCTCCCCCGCCTTTCAGCTTCGACGCAAGGATGGGATTTTTTTTGCGCCAGAGTACATCTCCGCCGCCCATCCGCGGGATTGGCGATTCTTACCCCCCGATCTGTGTAAGAGTGATTGCACTCGAAAGTTGGAATGAAAAAGGGTATCTTAGCCCTTCAGCACAAATGGACCGGGGGAGAGAGACATGGGCTACGAACAAAGTGTGAACCAGGCAGCAGTCAAACAGCTATGCCGGCGCCAGGACGCCGCGGCCAGTTTCCGGCCACGCTATTTCCGATGGACCGCCGCGGCAGCGGTAGTCCTGATGGCTGTTTCGGCTTACGCAATCCAAGACACCCCGCCTGCGCCTCCGAAACCTGTTGACTACGGTCCACTGGTCGAGGAGCTTGTCCATTTTCAGGGGAAGCTGGAGCAAGGTATCCAAATGCCTGCGCTGCGCACGCAGAGCCGGCTGTTGGCGCTGGCTCCCGCGTCAACCACCATGTACGTAAGCCTCCCCAACCTGGGCGACGCCATCGGGCAGCTCGACCAGATTCTCCATCAGGAATTGAAAGAAAGCCAGGTGCTCAACGATGCTTGGCAGACCAAGGTAGGCCCCTTCGGTGCCGTAGCCGAAGAAGCCCTGGGAAAATTCCAGCAGTTCTCGCAGTTTCTGGGTAATGAGATCGTAGTCGTGAACTCCAGCAACGTTAAGGAAGCGGGATCGAGGAGTAGTGGCCTCATGGCACGGGCTGGATCAGAATCGATCCTGGTGATCGCCGAAGTCCGCAAGCCGGGGCTGCGAGCTTTTCTGCAGCAACTGGTCACGCAGTATGGAGGAAAATCGACTGCCATCCTCTATAGCCAGCAGGAACTCCTGGCTGCGACCAAGGCGCCGAAGAGTCAACCGCTGCTGGTGTTGGTGCGTCCGGACTTTGTAGTCGCGGCCACTGACCTTGCCACTTTAAAGCGCGCCAACGCGGAAATCAACCGCGGCGCCGGAAAGTTTACATCGACTCCTTTTGGCCAGCACCTAACGCAAGCCTACACGGACGGCGTCGGCGTGTTGTTCGCAATGGACCTGGAACCGCTCGTCAGCGGCCGGCCTCACGGAGCAGCCGCTCAAGAGAAGATGATCCAGCAAAGCGGTTTTGAAGATCTCAAGTACGTGACCGCCAACGGCAGATATGTCGGCGGAATGCTGACGAACAACGTCCTACTGACTTTCAAAGGTCCGCGACAAGGAGTCGCGGCGTGGCTGGCGCCCCCAACACAGATCGGCGGCCTGGATTTTGTTTCGTCGGACACCAATGTGGCGGGCGCCATGGTGTTCAAGACCTTGGCGGATATCTTCGATGAGGTCCTGAAACTCTCCGACTCACCCTCCACCAGATCAAGTCTGGAGCAGGCCGAACAAGAACTCAAAATCAATTTCAAACAGGACGTGCTCAAAAAGTTCGGGAATCAGCTCGTGTTTTCTTTGGATGGTCCCATTCTCCCGACGCCTTCGTGGAAAGTGGTGCTCCAGGTTTCCGATCCCGAGGGTTTGCAGCAAGCCTTCACCCTTGCCCTGGTGGCCATCAACGCTCAAGCCAAAGACGGCAAAACGATCTCGGTGGACCAACAAGTGGAGAATGGCGTCACTTATTACAATCTGCGGTTTCTCAATGGGGCAAAGAAAGATGCAATTGGATATGCCTTCGTCGATGGCTACCTGATACTGGCAACGAGCCGGGAGATCGTGAAAGACGCGGTTGATATCCACCGCAGCGGGAGGTCGCTCGCCAAATCCGGCGAATTGCGCGCATTAATACCCGCGGACAACCCGAACGGTGTCTCAGCGCTGATCTACCAGAACATCGGGCCACTCATGGGTCAAGTCCTTGCGCAGCAGTCACCGGAACTGGCGCCGATGATCCAGCCGATCGCCGCCCACAGTAAGCCCACGGTGACTACCGCTTACGGTGAAGAGAACGCAATCCGCGTGGTCAGTACCAGCCGAGGGCTCGACGTGAGTGCGATCCTTATAACGGGAGCGATAGCCATTCCCAACCTGCTCCGTTCGCGAAATGCAGCCAATGCAGTGGCCGCCGCAGCATACGTGCGGACGCTGAACACTGCCCAGGTCACTTACGCCACGAATTATCCGAACCGGGGTTTTGCGCCCGACATAGCCACACTGGGCTTCGGCCCAGCGGGGGTCTGCGACAACGGCGGCGCAACCGAAACCTATGCCTGCATCATGGACACCACGTCGTGGACTGCGCCGGATAATGGTCAATGCACTTCTGGCAAATGGTGCACCAAGGACGCCTACCGCTATAGCATCTCAGCAACATGCAACAAGAACCTTTGCGAGGACTTCGTTGTTGTGGCCACTCCCGTTGATCCAAGCGCGGGTAAGAGCTTCTGTTCGACATCCGACGGCGTAGTCCGCATCCAGCTGGGAGCTGTGGGATCGCCAGTGAGCCCGTCGGAATGCCAAGCATGGCCGCCGCAGTAAGCACTCAGCTCGTGAGAACTGTATGACCAAGGACAACGTCGTTTTTCTTTTTGATGTCGACAATACTCTGCTCGACAATGACCACATCACTGCCGACTTGAAGCGCCACCTGACCAAAGAAGTCGGGGCGGAGCGGCAGCAGTGCTACTGGGAGATCTTTGAGCAGTTGCGTTCTGAGTTGGGATACGCCGATTACCTTGGCGCGCTGCAGCGCTACCGCGTTGAATATCCGCGCGATCCAGGACTGCTGACGGTTTCGCGCTTCATGGTGAATTATCCTTTTGCTACACGGCTCTATCCCGATTCTCTGGACGCGATCGACCACGTGAAGCAGTGGGGCAAGGCCGTTGTGCTCTCCGACGGCGATGTGGTTTTTCAGCCCCTGAAAATTGAACGCTCAGGGATTTCCGACGCCGTGGACGGCAACGTGCTCATTTACATCCACAAAGAACGCGAATTGCACGACGTGGAACACCGCTTCCCTGCCGACCACTATGTATTGATCGACGACAAATTGCGTCTACTAACAGCGGTCAAACAAATTTGGAGCGACAGAGTTACCACCGTCTTTCCCAAACAAGGCCACTACGCCCGCGATCCACAGGTACTGGCGAGTCTTCCACCTGCGGACATCACGATAGATCGCATCGGTGATCTGCTCACATATGACCGGGAGAGCCTGCTGAAGCAGCTCAGTGACTGATTGGCTTCATGCCTGCTTGTGTCTTTCGCACAGCGACGCCCTGCACTTCAAACCTCGCGCTAAAAAGCAATTTCCCTGATCCGATGAACGCGCGTGCCGGATAGTTACCGTGGAAGTAAGTTCGATAGACGCCGTTGAACGCATCAAAGAAGCTCACATCGGAACAGAACACCTGGACGGACACCAGGTCATCCATGGTCATGCCCGCGGCTTCCACGGTCCGCTTGATTGACTCCATCACCAGCCTTGCCTCATCTTCCGGAGTCGCTCCGGGTTTGCCGGTCTGGGGATCAAGACCAATGTGCCCGGCGACATAGAGAGTGTCCCCCACGAGTACAGCTTCGCTGAAAGGCGCGTTTTTCGCTGCCTCTGCGCGCTTGAGCACTATGTGCTTGCGGTCCTGCGCGACCGCGGCCAAGGTTGAAAGCAAAATACTGACGATCAANNAAGATTTTCTGAGCATTGACGTGGAAATGCCGCTGCGCTTCTGGAACCGAAATTATGTCGGGACACATTTTGGCGGATCGCTGTACGCCATGTGCGACCCATTCTTCATGATCGTCCTGATGAACAACCTCGGCCCTGACTACATTGTGTGGGACAAGGCAGCCACCATCCGCTTTAAGAAACCAGGAAAAGGCCTGATGAAAGCCAGCTTCCACATTCCGGCGGAACGCATTGCAGAGATTCGCGCCCAGGCAGACACTCAGGGCAAAACGGAGCCGACTTTTACCGTGTCGGTTACCGACGCTGAAGGCAACGTGATCGCCGAGGTGGACAAGCTGCTGTATGTGCGCAAGAAGGACGCTGGCAAGCCTTAGCGGACGGTAGCCGTGTTCAACGCGCCGACCAACCGCTGTTCCGCAAGGTGGTCCGCGGCTTTGTATGTGGGGATGTGCTCCCGCTCCGCAATGTCGAATATCTTCAGCAGCGTGTCGTAGATGGCTTCTAGTTTTTGCGCCGTCTGCTCCGCGGTCCAGCCCATCATCTCAAGGCAACAGCCGTTGATAATTCCGCCAGCATTGGCAGCGTAATCGGGCGCGTAGAGGATTCCGCGCCCCTCCAGCAGATCGCCGTGACGCGGTTCTAATAATTGATTGTTGGCCGCTCCCACCACCATCTGCGCCGTGAGCTTCGGGACGGTCTGGTCGTTGATCACGCCGCCCAGTGCGCACGGCGCGAAGATGTCGGCCGGCGTAGAGTAAATATCTTCCAGGGGGACTGAAACAGCGCCGTAATCCGTCACCATGCGCTTCACGCGCTCATGGTCCACGTCCGTAACAATGAGTTTGGCCCCGGCGCGATGCAGTTCGCCGCCCAGGTAGTAGCCTACATGTCCGCAGCCCTGGATCGCTACCGTCTTCCCGCGCAGGTCGTCGCTTCCCCAGCGATATTTTGCGGCGGCCTGCATGGCACGGAAAACCCCGCGCGCCGTCCGGGGTGAGGGATCTCCGGAACGGCCTTGCAGCCCGGCAACGTGCCTGGTTTCTTGAAGAACAAATTCCATGTCGGCGGGGCTGGTGCCGACATCTTCTGCCGTGATGTATTTTCCAGCGAGCGATTCGATCAGACGTCCATGGGCGCGAAAAATTTCCGCGCGGTCCGTTCCATTGCCGTGGTCCATGACAATGGACTTGCCGCCGCCATAGGGAACGTCAACCAATGCATTCTTGTAGGTCATGCCGCGTGCCAGACGAAGACCGTCTGTTAGCGCGGCGTCATTGTTCGGGTACCGCCACAAGCGCGTACCACCCACGGCCGGGCCCAACGCCGTGCTATGAATGATTATGATTCCGTGATATCCGGCGGAATGATCACTTCCAAAAATTACTTTTTCGTATCCAGGTATGTTCTTTTCTGTTATCTCCACTCGGGGCCTCTGCGAAAGAATTGAGCAACGGACCTTTATGAATTTAGCAGATTGGAGAATTCGAAGTGGCCCAATGTCTCTTATACAATCTTGTCCTATGCCAAGCCGATTCTTGCGACGGGCCCTCCGGCCACTTCTCGCCATTCTGTGCGCGTTTGCATTCTTTGTTTCTTCTGCCCCGGCGCAGCAGCCGGCCCAGAGCCTTTACAGCGGACTGCGCTGGCGGATGATTGGCCCTTTCCGTGGCGGACGAAGCATCGCGGTCAGCGGTATTGAAGGCCAGCCGAACGTGTATTACTTCGGCGCAGTCGGCGGCGGTGTCTGGAAGACGACCAACGGCGGCCTGACCTGGGACCCAATCTTCGACGGACAACCCATTGGCTCCATTGGCGCCCTGGCGATTGCTCCTTCTGACCCCAACATTATTTATGTAGGCACGGGTGAAGCCGATTTCCGTTCCGATCTTACGTACGGGAACGGCATGTATAAGTCCACGGATGGGGGCAAGACCTGGGCCCAGATCGGTCTGGGCTATTCACAGCATATTGCGCGAGTACTCGTTGATCCGCACAATCCAAACATTGTTCTGGTCGCAGCCCTGGGCCACGCATACGGCGCCAGTGGCGAACGTGGCGTATTCAGGTCCACGGATGGCGGCTCGACCTGGGCGAAAGTCCTCTACAAAGACACAAACATCGGCGCCATAGAGCTGTCTACCGATCCGGACAATTCAGAAACGGTGTATGCCGCACTGGTGCATGACCAGCGTCTACCGTGGAGCACCTACGCTCCTACTACAACATCGGGTGCGATTTATAAATCCACAGACGGCGGAGTGACCTGGAACCAGATTACAGGCGGCGGTCTGCCCGCGGGCGAGTGGGGCCGTATTGGCCTCGCCGTAGCTCGAGGGACGCACGGCCAAAGGATCTACGCGCTGATTGAAACACAGAAGGGCGGCCTGTTCCGCTCCGATGATGGCGGACAAAACTGGAGCCTTGTCGGCACAGATGAGCGTATACGCGGGCGTCTGTGGTACTTCTGCGAAGTGATTGTTGATCCTAAGAATCCGGACGTCGTCTATTTACCCAATGTTTCGATTTACCGCTCCGCCGATGGCGGTAAAACATTCGATGCTATTAAAGGTGCTCCCGGCGGCGATGACTATCATGCGCTCTGGATCGATCCTTCCAATCCGCAGCGCATGTTTTTCGGCAGCGACCAGGGCGTTGGCGTGAGCGTGGACGGAGGCAAGAGCTGGAGTTCATGGTTCAACCAGCCGACCGCGCAGTTTTATCACGTGGCCGTGGACAACCAATTTCCGTATCGCGTCTACGGCGCGCAGCAGGACAGCGGCACGGCTATCACCACCAGCCGCAGCGATTACGGTTCCATCACGTTTCGCGATTGGCACTCCGTGGGCGCCGGTGAAAGCGGTTACATTGTGCCTGATCCGCTCGATCCCAACATTGTCTATGGCGGAGGCACGTATGGTGAATTGACGCGCTTTGACCAGCGTACCGGTCAATCGCAAATCATCGCGCCGGCGCCTGCACGCAGCTTTGGAGACGACTCACCCGAATATCGCTTTACCTGGACTTCTCCGCTGGTGTTTTCTTCGCACGATCCGCATGTTCTTTACTTCGGATCGCAATACCTGCTCAAAACCACCGATCGGGGAAACAGTTGGCAAAAGATAAGCCCTGACCTGACCGGCACGGACCCCAACGCCTCACACGAAGGTCCTTTGACGGTGCAGAACGCCAAGGCCCGCGGCCGTGGCGTGATCTATACCATCGCACCGTCACCACTCGACGCGCAGCAGATTTGGACAGGCACGGACACTGGATTGGTCCATCTCACGCAAGATGGCGGTAAGACGTGGACGAATGTGACACCACATCCGCTGCCCGAGTGGAGCAAGATCAGCATTCTTGAAGCATCTCACTTTGACGCTGGCACAGCTTATGCCGCTATTGACCGTCACCGGCTCGACGATCTTGCGCCTTTCATCGGCCGTACCCGCGACTTCGGCAAGTCATGGCAAAGAATCAACAATGGCATCCCTGAAGGCGCCTACGTGCGGTGCGTTCGTGAAGATCCTGTGCGCAAGGGCTTGCTCTTTGCGGGGACAGAGTTGGGCGTCTATTTTTCTCAGGATGATGGCGACCATTGGCAACCGTTACAGTTGAACCTGCCGGTCTCGCCGGTTCACGATCTGGTAATCAAGGACAATGATCTCGTCGTTGCAACCCATGGCCGCTCATTCTGGATTCTGGATGACATCACGCCACTGCGCCAGATCAATAGCAAACTTGCCACGCCCGACGCGCATCTTTTTGCTCCAGCGACAGCCGTTCGCATCCGCGCCAATGTGAACCATGACACGCCGCTGCCGCCGGAAGTCTCCGCGGGAGAAAACCCGCCAGCAGGTGCTGTCCTTTATTACTATTTGAAATCGTCCGCGCAGGAAGTTCGCCTGGAAATCCTGGATTCCAACGGGCAGGTTGTGCGGCAGTACTCAAGTAGCCAGCAAGCCGCGTTTTCGCCGCCAACCGCGCCCTTTCCAGCGTATTGGTTCCGTCCGCCTTTGGTCTTGTCGAGCGAAGCAGGAATGCATCGTTTCGTGTGGGACCTGCGCTACACACCGCCGCCTGCTCGCTTCCACGGATTCAGCATGTCCACCGTCTATGGACAGAATGTGCCTTCTGAGCCGGAAGGGCCGCAGGCCTTGCCGGGAACATACAACGTCAGACTGACTGTGGCCGGACACAGCTACACGCAGTCTTTAAAAATCATCATGGATCCCCGGATTACGGTTTCATCCCAGGACTTGAATAAACAATTTGCTCTGGAGATCGAGCTTGCCACGGCACTGCGCGAAGCCAACAAAGCGCTTGAAGAAATTCATGACTTCTATGTACGCAACAAGGGAAATGAAGCGGCATCGCAAAAGCTACAGGCGCTCGCGGAGATTGAACCCACGGACGAGCAACGGCCGCGCCGGGGACTCACCAGCATTTCCGGCGTTGCCGGGACTCTCGCACAATTGATTGGCGCGGTAGACAGCGCTGATACAGCTCCGACCACGCCCGAAACGGAAGCATCAGAGCAGGCCCTGGCCCAGTTGCAATCATTGCTCAAGAAGTGGGAAGAGTTAAAGAAATAACCAGCGCACACATGCACACAGCAGACGTAGTCATCATTGGCGGCGGCATCGTGGGATCGAGCATTGCCTGGCACCTGACCAGCGCCGGATGCAAGAACGTTCTGGTACTCGAGCGTGAAAGCTCGCAGGGCAAAGGATCCACCGGCAAGAGCATGGGCGGTGTGCGGGCGCAGTTTTCAACGCCGGTGAACATCCAGTTGTCACTGTACTCAATTCCCTTCTACGCGCGTTTCGACGAAGTTCTCGATCATCCGTCAGGCTACCGGCCGCAGGGTTATCTTTTTCTTGCGACCCAAGACTCCCACCTCGCCTACCTGCGCGCCAATTTTGACCGTCAGAAAGCGCTGGGTTTGCAAACCGTAGAGTTACTGCAATCCGATGACATCCGCAAAATGCTGCCGCAATTGCGCTCGGATGACCTTCTGGGCGGCAGCTTCTGTTCGACCGACGGCTTTGTTGATCCATATAGCGTGATGACCGGCTTTATGGCCCGTGCCACCGAACAAGGTGTCACTCTGTGGCGCAGTGCCGAAGTGACAGGAATTTCGGTTGATCAGAACGGTGTCTCTGGTCTGGAAACCAGCCGTGGGCCAGTCACTACACGTGTGATTGTCAATGCAGCCGGCGCATGGGCCGCGCACGTGGCCAAACTCGCCGGTGTGAACCTTCCGGTCGAGCCTCTTCGGCGCATGCTCATTCCTTCGGAGCCGTTTGACGATTTTCCGCACTCCGCTCCCATGGTGGTTGACCTCTCCTCCGGTTTCCACTTCCGGCCCGAGGGACGCGGGTTTCTTTTAGCATGGAACGATCCTGAAGAAACAACCAGCTTCAATACCAACTTTGAGAACTCGTTTATTGAGAAAGTGCTGCTCCACGCCGCTGATCGAGTTCCCGTCTTCGACAACCTTGCTATCAATCCAAAACGCTGCTGGGCCGGACTGTACGAGATGAGCCCCGACCATCATGCCATTCTCGGCTCCGTGCCCGGCGTGCCTGGCTTCTTCCTCGCCAACGGCTTCAGCGGACACGGAGTCATGCACTCTCCTGCAACCGGTAAGATCCTAGCGGACTTGATTTTGTACGGTAAAACTAAAGTTGTGGATGATATTTCTGTTCTGGGCTTTGAACGCTTTGGCAAGGGCGAGTTGCTGCACGAAACAGCGATCCTCTAGCAACTGTGAAGAAAGGTAAATTCATGGCCTGCGGCCCCAAATTCCGGTAGACTGCTCGGTCAACAACACTCTGTGAGGCTCCGTCTATGCGCAACTCCCATCGCAAGTTTTCCACTATGATCTTGGTGGCCATTGTTCTTCTGGCCGTTCAACTCGCCGCCGGTCAAGCAGCCCCAAGCGGCCCGCTGCACGGCTATCAAAAAGCTCCAGCGCCGATTCCCGATATTCTGAGCGCGCCTCCGACCCCGCTGGTGGTCGTGAGTCCCAATGCGGATTGGCTGCTGGTGGCGGACAGGTTTACCTACCCGCCGATCGCCGATCTGGCGGCGCCCATGCTTCGGCTGGCCGGCCTGCGCCTTGATCCCACGACCAATGGACGCCATCATCCGACGCACTTTCTGAGCTTGCGTCTGGTGAGCGTTCAAGACGGTAAGCAGCAGGTCATTCAACTTCCCCGCAATGCCTATCTCAATCCGCCGGAATGGTCGCCCGATGGACAGCGGTTCGCCTTCACCAATGCCACGGCGAACGGAATCGAACTCTGGGTTGGACAGGCCAGCACTGCCAGCGCGCACGTTATTCCCGCCGTAAGGATCAATGCCGTCATAGCCGCGCAGCGGCCCCTCCAATGGATGCCGGATGGCCACACGCTGCTGGTGCAAGCCGTCCCGCTGAAACGCGGCGCTCCTCCGGTTGAATCAAAGCTTCCCGATGGTCCCATCATTCAGGAAAGCGACGGCAAGAAAGCTCCGGCCGCAACGTTCGAAGACTTGCTGCAAGATGCGCACGACGAAGACTTGTTTGACTACTACGCCACGGCGCAGTTGCTTCTGGTGGACACAACCAACGGCCGCATTACTCCTGTGGGCAAGCCGGCGATCTTCTCGCGCGTCGATCCCTCACCCGACGGCGAACATATTCTTACGGCCCAGATTCATCGTCCTTATTCTTACTTGCTGCCGTTCGAACGCTTCCCCAAAGAAGTGGAAGTCTGGGACCGCTCCGGCAAACTGGAATACAAATTAGCGAGCCTGCCTTTGGAGGAACACATTCCCATCGAGGGCGTCGCCATCGGTCCCCGCAACTACGATTGGGTACCCACTCAGCTTGCAACTCTCGTCTGGGCCGAAGCGCTCGATGGCGGTGATACCAAAGCGAAAGTCCCTTTCCACGATCATCTCCTGCTGCGTAGCGCGCCGTTCAAAGACCAGCCTGTGGAACTGCTCAAGGTGGAACAGCGTTTTTCTGGAATTGAGTGGGGAGAGAACGGTCTGGGCCTGGCGAATGATTACAATCGCGACCGCCGCTGGGTCCGCACTTTTGCTGTGGATGCCAACAAGCCCGGGCAGCCGGCCCGATTGCTGTGGGAACGGTCCATACGCGATCGCTACAAGGACCGCGGCACTCCTTTGATGAAGACCCTTGCGAACGGGAAAAGAATCATTCGTCAGGATGGCGAAGCGATCTTCCTCTCCGGAGCAGGAGCTACACCCAAGGGAGAATTTCCTTTCCTCGACCGCATGGACTTGCAAACACTCAAGACCGAGCGCCTTTTCCTGTGCAGCGATGGCCACTACGAAGGCGTAGTCGCGCTTATTTCCAAAGACGGCAAACACTTCATCACGCGGCATGAGAGTCCGACCGACCCGCCCAACTACTTCGTCCGCACGTCAGGAACAGACGAGAAGCGAGCGCTGACGACCTTCACTGATCCTGCTCCGCAATTGCACGGTATTACCAAACAGTTGGTGACGTACAAGCGCGCCGACGGTGTACCACTCTCGTTTACGCTCTACCTGCCGCCGAATCGCAAACCGGGCGAGCGTCTGCCGACCATCGTGTGGGCGTATCCTCTGGAGTTCAATGACGCGGACACCGCCGGGCAGGTCTCAGGCTCGCCCTACCGCTTTACGACCATTGTCGGTCTCGGCAACATCCATCTTCTTCTGCTCACGCAAGGCTATGCCGTTCTGGATAACGCCACCATGCCGGTGGTCGGCGATCCGGAAACCATGAACAACACGTACGTCGAGCAAGTCGTTGCCAGCGCCCAGGCGGCCGTGGATAAAGCCGTGGAAATGGGCGTGACCGATCGCAACCGCGTAGGCGTGGGCGGACACAGCTACGGCGCGTTTATGACCGCCAACCTGCTGGCCCATTCTGACATTTTCCGCGCCGGCGTGGCCCGCAGTGGCGCGTACAACCGCACGCTGACCCCGTTCGGCTTCCAGAGCGAACGCCGCACGCTGTGGGAAGCGCCGGAAATGTATCTCAAGGTCTCTCCATTCATGTATGCCGACAAAATCCGGCACCCGATCCTGCTGACCCACGGCATGGCCGACGATAATTCCGGGACGTTCCCCATCCAGAGCGAGCGCCTGTACCAGGCGATCAAAGGCAACGGCGGAATGGTGCGCTACGTCCAGCTACCCTACGAAGCCCATGGCTATCTGGCCCGGGAGACCATCGAGCACGTGCTCTTTGAAATGGTGAACTGGTTCGATAAATGGGTCAAGAACGCGCCACCGGCTTCAACCACCAACACCGCCCAAAAATAATTTGAAAGGAAACTGTAACGTTTTGCCGTTTTCCTTCACTACATAGCAACAGCAACGGAGAAGCACGGGTCGGCGGGATTACCAAGGGGGTGTCACTGCTGGCCCGTTTAAACATCTGTATCCATGGTTGGTTCCAAAAAGCGCAGTGGCGACCCCACTGCGCTTTTCAGCGTCTCAACGCGACTAAGCCTGTCTTGTTAAGGCAGCTTGAAAATCTTTCGGCCCGGCCTCGCTGGACGGCCTCTTTGTTGTAGGCTTGTATTCAGGAGTAGCTGCATGAACGGCAACATTGACCAGCTCAGCATCAACACCATTCGCACCCTGTCCATGGATGCGGTGCAGCAGGCCAATTCCGGGCATCCGGGGACTCCGATGGCGCTGGCGCCTGTGGCGTACTGCCTGTGGCAGCGTTTTCTGCGGTTTGATCCGGAAGACCCCGTCTGGCCCAACCGCGACCGTTTTGTCCTGTCCAATGGGCATGCGTCCATGCTGCTCTATTCTCTGCTTCATCTGACCGGCGTCAAAGCAGTCGATCCCGATTATGAGATCCGGGGCGAGCTTTCCATCAAGCTGGATGACATCAAGCGATTTCGCCAGTTGGACAGCAAATGCCCCGGACATCCCGAATATCGTTTGATCTCCGGCGTGGAGACCACCACCGGTCCGCTGGGGCAGGGCGTGAGCAACAGCGTGGGCATGGCCATTGCCCAGCGCTGGCAGGCGGAGTACTTCAACCGCTCCAGCTATGAGATTTTCAATTACAACGTCTACGCGATTTGCGGCGACGGCGACATGATGGAAGGTGTCTCCAGCGAATCCGCTTCCCTGGCTGCGCACCTTAAGCTTTCCAACCTCTGCTGGATTTATGACAACAACCACATCACGATTGAAGGCAAGACTTCATTGGCCTTCACGGAAGATGTGGCCACGCGTTTCATGGGATACGGCTGGAATGTCACCCGCGTTGGCGACGCCAACGACCTGGACATGCTCACGCGCGCTTTCGACGTTTCTCTGAACACGCAGGACCGGCCTACGCTGATTATTGTGGACACGCACATCGCCTATGGCGCACCGCACCGGCAGGACACGAAAGAAGCCCACGGCGAACCGCTCGGCGAAGATGAAATACGTCTGACGAAGCGGAATTATGGCTGGCCGGAAGATGCTAAGTTCCTTGTCCCCGACGGCGTGCGCGAAAATTTTGCCAGCGGAATCGGCAAACGGGGCAAAGACCTGCGGGCGGCATGGAAGGCCGCGTTTGAGCTCTATAAGAGAGACTTTCCCCAGTTGGCGGACCAGATGCAGCGCATGCAACGCCGTGAGTTGCCCGAGGGGTGGGACAAGAACCTGCCTGTATTCCCTGCTGACCCCAAAGGTGTTGCCAGCCGCGACTCATCCGCCCAGGTGCTGAATGCGCTGGCCCAGAATGTTCCATGGCTAATCGGCGGCGCGGCTGACCTCGCGCCTTCGACCAAAACTCGCCTCACCTTTGATGGCGCGGGCGATTTTGAAGCCGGAAGTTACGGCGGCAGGAATTTTCACTTCGGCATACGCGAACACGCCATGTGCTCGATTCTGAACGGACTGTCCCTCAGTAAGATTCGGCCGTTCGGCTCCGGCTTTCTGATCTTCAGCGATTACTCGCGACCTCCGATGCGTTTGGCCGCCATCATGGAGATTCCAGTCATCTACATTTTCACGCATGATTCCATCGGTGTAGGAGAAGACGGGCCCACGCATCAGCCGGTCGAACAGCTTGCTTCCCTGCGCGCGTTACCTGGGTTCATTGTGCTACGTCCGGCGGACGCGAATGAAGTTTCAGAAGCCTGGCGCGTGATCATGCAACTCCGTCACGAACCCGCGGCATTGATCCTGAGTCGCCAGGCGCTTCCCACCATCGACCGCAGCAAGTATGCTTCTGCTGCCGGACTTGCAAAAGGCGCGTATATCCTGGCCGACGCTCCCGGAGGCAAGCCGGAGTTGATCTTAATGGCCACCGGCAGCGAAGTCGAGTTGTGTCTCTCGGTCTACGAACAACTGAGCACGGAAGGTCGCAAGGTACGCGTAGTAAGCATGCCTTCGTGGGATCTCTTCGAGAAACAAAGCGCAGAATACCGCGAGAGTGTGCTGCCATCCGCTGTGACAGCACGGATATCAGTGGAACAAGCCTCCACTTTTGGCTGGACACAATACGTAGGCCATGCGGGCAGGAGTATCGGCATGAAGACGTTTGGCGCTTCCGCTCCGCTCAAAGAACTCCAAAAGAAATTCGGCTTTACTCCGGACGCGGTGATGGCCGCCGCCCGTGAGTTGCTACAAGGTAAAGCATGAAGATCACGATTGGCTCCGATCATGCCGGCTTCGAGCTGAAGCATTTCCTGATCACCAGCCTGCTCCAAGCCGGACATCAACTCAACGACGTGGGCACGCACAACATGCAGCCGGTGGATTATCCTGATTATGCTGAAGCCGTAGGATTGAGCGTGCTGCGCGGCGAATCCGAACGCGGCATTTTGATCTGCGGAAGCGGCGTGGGCGCGTCGGTGGCGGCCAACAAGATTCCCGGAATTCGCGCGGGGATTTGCCATGACGGTTACTCGGCCCATCAGGGCGTGGAACATGATGACGTCAATCTGCTGGTCCTTGGCTCACGCGTGATTGGTCCCGAACTGGCCAAAGATTTGTGCACGATATTTCTCAACGCAAGATTCACCGCGGAAGAACGCCACCAGCGCCGGCTCGCCAAGGTGGCGGACATCGAACGCCGCTATACAAATGAGCCGTCGACAACGGAGAAGACAAAATGAGTTCGAGCAGCACAGTTGGAACACCTACGCCCGCCGCCACGCCAAAACAGAATCCACTCAAGCAGTTGCAGCAATTCGGGCAGTCCGTATGGCTGGACTACATCCGCCGCGACCTGTTCAGCAGCGGCGAACTCCAGCGTCTGATTGACGAAGACGGCTTGCGGGGCATGACCTCCAATCCCGCTATTTTTGAAAAAGCTCTCAGTAGCTCCGACTACTCGGACATGCTCGCGCAACTCCAGGCGCAAAACCTGGGCGCGGTGGAAATCTACGAGCGTATCGCCATCCGCGATATTCAAGACGCCGCCGACCTGCTGCTACCGGTCTACACAGCCACCAACAAGCGCGATGGGTATGTCAGCCTGGAAGTTTCACCCACGCTCGCGCGGAACACGCAAGGCAGCATTGAAGAAGCGCGCCGTCTCTGGACCACTGTAGGCCGTCCGAACATCATGATCAAAATTCCCGGCACCCCGGAAGGCGTCCCGGCGGTGCGGCAGCTCATCGGCGAAGGCATCAACATCAATATCACGTTGCTCTTCTCGCAGGACGCTTACGTCAAAGTCGCCGAGGCCTACATTGATGGTCTTGAGGTCCTGCAGAAAGCTGGACATGACCTCAGGGGAGTGGGCAGCGTGGCCAGCTTCTTTGTCAGTCGCATTGATTCTCTCGTTGACGCCATGATCGCGGAGCGGCTCAAGAGCGCACACGGTCCCAAGGAAGAACAATTGCTGCGCAGCTTGCAAGGCAAAGTGGCCATCGCCAATGCGAAACAGGCCTACTGGAAATACAACCAGATCTTTTCCGGCGCTCGCTGGAAAGATCTATCGACTCGGGGAGCGCAGACACAGCGTCTGCTGTGGGCCAGCACCAGCACCAAGAACCCGAGCTATCGCGACGTGATGTACGTGGAGGGCCTTATCGGTCCGGACACGGTAAACACCATTCCTCCCGCAACGCTGGACGCTTTCCGCGATCACGGCGTTGCCAGCCGCACCATTGACGCCGATCTCGCTACGGCGGACACCACTATGTCTGACTTGGAAACGGCTGGCATCAGCATGCGCGAAGTCACCGAAAAGCTTCTGGTGGACGCAATTCAACTTTTTGACGACGCCTTCACCAAACTACTGGCTGCCGTGCAGACCAAGAAAACCGAAGCATCTGGGACAAAGGCGTAACATGCCAGGCATGACCTACAACTTTCCCGATAAGCTGCAACGCGCCGTAGACGCCACGCTCCAGGACTGGCAGGCAAACAGCAAAATGGATCGCCTGTGGAAGGGTGACAAAACGCTTTGGACCAGCGATGACGAAGACAAATGGCTCGGGTGGCTGAATGTTGTCGAAGACCAGCTTGCTCACGTCCAGCAACTCTCTGACACGGCAGCCGACGCGGCCGGCGCCGGGTTCAAACACACGCTGCTACTGGGAATGGGCGGATCAAGCCTGTGCCCTGAAGTCCTGAAGATCACGTTTGGCAAGCAAGCTGGTCATCCTGAGATGCATGTGCTCGACTCAACCGATCCTGCGCAGATCAAGGCCGTGGAGAGTCAGATTGATATCGCCACAACGCTCTTCATCGTTGCCAGCAAGTCAGGCAGCACGCTGGAGCCAAACATCTTCAAGCAGTATTTCTTTGACCGCGTGCAGCAGACTGTCGGCAAAGAAAATGCCGGAAAGCAGTTCATCGCGATTACCGATCCGGGCTCCAAGATGCAGCAGGTCGCCGAGAGTGACCGCTTCCGCAAGATCTTTTTTGGACTACCCAGCATCGGCGGGCGTTACTCCGCTCTTTCCAACTTCGGTATGGTTCCGGCAGCGGTAATGGGCCTGGACTTACGCCGTTTTCTGGATCGCACTATGGAGATGGTCCGTGCTTGCGGGCCCACGGTTCCAATTGACCAGAATCCGGGAGCAATTCTCGGCACGATTCTTGGCACACTCGGGACTCTGGGTCGCAACAAAGTCACCATCATTACTTCGCCTGCAATCCACGATTTGGGCGCATGGCTGGAGCAACTCCTGGCCGAAAGTACAGGCAAACAAGGCAAGGGCCTGGTTCCGGTGGACCGTGAAGAGCTTGGCGGCGCCGAAGTCTACGGAAATGACCGCATCTTCATTTACTTGCGACTTCCAAGCGGCGCTGATCCGGCACAGGNNGTCGAAGCCAGCAAGATTGCCACGCGCCAGATCACTGAAGCGTATGAACAGTCCGGCAAGCTGCCGGACGAGAGCCCGATTCTGGAAGAAGGCGGCATCAAGCTATTCACCGATGAACGAAACGCCGCGAACCTGAAGACACTCGCGGGTAAGGACCAAACGCTTGCGGGTCTGCTTCGCGCCCATCTCAACCAGCTTGGCGCGGGAGATTATTTCGCGCTGCTGGCATTCATCGAAATGAACAGCAAACACGAAGAACAGTTGCAGGCTATTCGCCACGCCATCCGTGACAGCAAACGTGTGGCGACCTGCCTCGGCTTCGGCCCACGATTCCTGCATTCCACGGGGCAGGCGTATAAGGGCGGCCCGAATTCGGGAGTCTTTCTGCAGATCACTTGTGACGATGCCGTCGATTTGCCTGTTCCCGGCCAGAAATACACTTTCGGAATTGTGAAAGCAGCGCAGGCGCGTGGCGATTTCCAGGTGCTGGCTGATCGCAAGCGTCGCGCTTTGCGTGTGCATTTGGGTACGGACGTGGGTGCTGGATTGGATAAGCTTCTTGCAATATCCCGATCCCGCTGAGCGGGAAAGGGAGCCCTACCCACAGACAAACTAATGGGTGGTGGTCCTCTTTTCGGTTCGGGATGTCGTAAATTGGAGAAAAACATGCAGCTAGGAATGGTCGGTCTAGGACGGATGGGCAGCAACATGGTCCGTCGTTTGCTTCGTGGCGGTCATCAGTGCGTAGTAACTGATCTCGATCCAAAAAACGTCGATACGTTGGCAAAAGAAGGCGCAGCCGGTTCCACGTCCCTAGATGACTTCGTCGCCAAGCTGACAAAGCCACGCGCCGCGTGGATCATGGTCCCCGCCGGCGATCCAACCGAGCAGACGGTCACGGCCCTCGCGCAGCGCTTCGAAGCCGGAGACACCATTATCGACGGCGGCAACTCGTATTACAAAGATGACGTGCGGCGCTCACTGAAGTTGAAAGAGCGTGGAATCCATTACATTGACGTCGGCACCAGCGGCGGCGTNNATTGCATGATGATCGGCGGCCCACAAGAGGCGTTTGATCGTCTTGATCCCATTTTCAAAACTCTGGCGCCAGGCGTGGGTGATATCCCGCGGACTCCGGGCCGCGAAACTCTGGGCGGAACATCCGAGGAAGGTTACATTTACTGCGGCCCTTCTGGTGCTGGGCACTTCGTCAAAATGGTGCACAACGGAATTGAGTACGGACTCATGCAAGCCTATGCCGAAGGCTTTGACATTTTCCGCAATGCCACTTCCGATCAGCTAGAGAAAGACTTCCGCTACGATCTGAACCTTACAGACATCGCCGAAGTCTGGCGGCGTGGCAGCGTAGTGTCATCGTGGCTGTTGGATCTGACCGCGATGGCGCTCGCGGAGAATCCAACGCTTTCCGAATACACCGGATTCGTGCAGGACTCTGGCGAAGGCCGCTGGACGGTTACCGCTGCGCTGGAAGAGGCTGTTCCCGCTGATGTCCTGACCGCCGCGCTCTATACACGCTTCCGCTCGCGCCAGGAACACACCTTTGCTGAGAAATTGCTCAGCGCCATGCGCCAGAAATTTGGCGGTCACATTGAATTGAAACAAAAGTAGAACAACGCCTCCTGATATGGAGATAAGTACGCATGCCGCAAATAGAAAAAGAATTGCCTCTTCCCGTGACCGCCGCAGAAACACCGCGGCAGACCGGTCCGTGCGTCATGGTCATTTTCGGNNTTTTCGGCGCAACCGGCGACCTGACCGCGCGCAAGCTCTTCCCTGCGCTCTATAACCTGGCCAAAAGCAACATGCTCTCGCGCGAATTTGTCATTGTGGGCGTGGGCCGCAACGATATGTCCACCGAGCAATTTCGCCAGGTCATGGGAGAGAAGCTGCAGAATTTTGCCACCGGCACCGTGGAAGCCGATTTGCGCGACTGGATGCTACAACGCGTCTATTACGTCAGCGGCGACTTCAAAGATCCCAAACTGTACACGAACCTGAAAAAAGCCCTGGCGGAGGCGGACAAGAAACACAACACCCACGGAAATTACTTTTTCTATCTCGCGACCAGCCCGGCCTTCTTTGGGGACATTGTGGACCAACTGGGCGCTTCAGAACTGGCCTGCGAAAAGGACGGTTACTGGCGCCGGGTCGTTTTCGAGAAGCCCTTTGGGAGCGATCTGGAATCAGCCCGGGCGCTCAACCGTCAGGTCAGAAAAGTTTTGACCGAGGGCCAGATCTATCGCATTGATCACTACCTGGGAAAAGAGACTGTCCAGAATATTCTGGTATTTCGTTTTAGCAACGGCATTTTTGAGCCCGTCTGGAACCGNNTGCGCGACATGGTGCCCAATCATCTTTTTCAACTTGTCTCGCTGACCGCCATGGAACCGCCGATCTCCTTTAGTCCGGACGCGGTGCATGACGAGCAATCAAAGGTCCTGCACGCCATCCAGCCGTTCAGTGCGGAAGACGTTCTGCATCACGCCGTCCGCGGACAATATGGAGACGGCGCCATGAACAACGAGCGCGTACCGGGATATCGCACGGAAGAAGGCGTTCCGCCGACATCAAAAACCGAGACTTTCGTCGCGCTCAAGTTCATGATCGANNTCGACAACTGGCGCTGGGCGGACGTTCCATTCTATCTTCGCACCGGCAAACGCCTGGCAACGCGCCATACCGAGATCGCCATACAGTTCAAGCGCGCTCCGCTGGTTCTCTTTCGCGACACGCCCGTGAACAGCCTTGAAGCCAACCAACTGGTCATCCATATTGCGCCCGATGAAGGGATCTCATTGCGCTTTGGCGCCAAGATCCCCGGCGCGCAGATGAAAGTAGGCCCGGTGGAGATGGACTTCAACTACTCCGACTACTTTGGCACTGACGCCAACACCGGCTACGAGGTCCTGCTCTACGACGGCATCATGGGCGACCAGACGCTTT
>PLJN01000129.1 GCA_003140235.1 Acidobacteriaceae bacterium | reverse complement strand
TAGTACAAAGGAACACGGAGGAGGAAGAAATAAATCCCGGTTTTCCTCTGTGCTCCTTTGTGTCCTCTGTGGTTAAGGGGTTTTTGGTTGTCTTTCCTGAAATCGTCGCGAGAAGAAAAGAATTTGAGGCATAGTAGTACAGCCGCCTCGGCTGTGGGGTTTGAGAATTTCTTACGCGCTGACCTTGGTGGCAGCGAGGCCGGCTTCAATCCCTTTGTGCATGGCGGCACGAATCGCAGCTTCTTCGTTTAACAAAGCCTGTGTTGGCGTGGCTTTGTCGCCGTCCAGCTTGATGAGCCCTTGGGCGCCAAGTTGTTTGGCCAGATCGATCATCTTGTCGCGGGAAAGATTCACATACTGGCAATCGTAGGGATGGGCGATCTCCACCGGCCCGTTTTCTTTTTGTCCGCTGAGCCAATAAATGCGTCGCTTGATCATCTCGAGGATGTCATGCTCGTCTTGCGCGGGAAACTGGATTTGTCCAGCGCGGAAATTGTAAAACCGGCTGGTCACGTGGACCGGCTGCAATTTGCCCGACTTCACGAACGCGAGTTGGCCGTTATCCACGGTCTTGCGAATCGCATTCACCACCAGACCCTCCGCGTTTTCGGCATCTAGCGTGCCCAGAGACTCTTTCATGGTCTGCGTCATGCCCACGGCCACTTCCACGTGGAGCTTGTCTTCACTCTGCAGCAGGTCAGCGCGCCCGTGCAGCACAAACCAGTCGGCCCCGGAGCCGGAAGGATGAAAAGGCCACTTCAACTCGCTCACGTGAATTGGCACACCGGATAAAGTTACAAATAGAAGAGGAGTGTTCATGTCTTCAAGATTGTAATACGCCAGATGGGGGAAAACCCTTTGAAACACAGAGGAACAGAGTAAACGGGGGAAATAAGTTTCAAAATCCTCTGCTTACTCTGTGCCTCTGTGTTTCAAAGGTTTGGCTCGTGACCGCCCTTCACATCAGGAATTCTTTGCGCTTCACAAAAATCGGGTGCTGCATTTCCGCCAGTTCGTTCTTCATCTGGTTCAATCCGTAGACCAGTTGCTCGAATTCCTGTGACATCCGCAGAAACAAAGGCGCGACTCTGGTGTACTCAAAGTGCTCAAATTTCGACACGATGTAGTAACTCTCCTTGCCGGCCCGCACAAAATCCACGGCCGCTTCAATCCGCGATTTGCCGAGACGCGTGTGGTTCAAGCTCTCCGGAAACATGCCGGTCAAAAACAACGCGTAATCGCCAATATGTTTCCGCACCTGGCGTTCGCGGTCGAACGACGCCGCGGCTCCATAGATGGGGTCGGATTCGAGAAGCATCTCGCCGACGTCATGCAGCGGGCGGCCTTCCGCGTTCCGGATCTTGTACAGCGTGTCGGCCTCGTAGAACTCGGCCAGCAGGTTGGCCACATAGTCCTGGACCTCCGCATTGCGGATTCCAGCCTCGCCATACGTGTGCCCAACCATTTCCTGGAAAAACTGTTGCAGCGGATTTGATTCAGCAACCATAGTCTTGAACGCCCTTCCCTGGTACTTGCCAGTAGCAAGCCGGAATTTCTGCTTGCTATCAACCCAAACCCCAAAAGCTGCAGACCGTTGCTTAGTTGGACGGAAGTATGCGCGGCGAAGTTCCCGCTGACAAGTGATTAATGCGATGCCCACTGCACTTTGGCAGCATTGTGCGCGGAGTGCTAAGAATTGCAAAGAAAAGTTTTGCCGCAGATGAACTAAAACAAGATTGCCAAAAATGCCAAAATTGCCATAATCGCCGGAATTTAAAATTACCCGATTGCCCGATTTTGGCAATTACAAATCTTTTCCTAGCTGTTTCTTCACTGCTTCACTCACCATCTTGCCTTCCACGCGGGCGCCGCTGGCTTGCAGTTTGGCCATGGCGTTCTTCATCACTGTGCCCATATCTTTCATGGTCGGCGAACCCATTTCCGCGATTGTGGCTTTCACGGCGGCGCTGATTTCCTCTTCGCCAACGGCTTTGGGCAGGTAGGCTTCGATTATTACGATTTCCGCCGCTTCTTTGTCGGCCAGCTCCTGGCGTCCGCCTTTTTGAAACTGCTCAATCGAGTCGCGGCGCTGCTTGATCATGGTGGCCAGGATCTGCTGGGCTTCTTTCTCGTCCAAGGGCGCCCGTTTGTCGATTTCTTTGTTTTTAAGCGCGGCTTTTACCATGCGCAAGGTGGAGAGCTTGAGTTCGCTGCGGCTGCGCATGGCGTCGACCATGTCTTTCTGTATCTGTTCACTAAGTCCCATGGTGTGGCCCCTCAATTCGCGGAAAAGATTTCCTGAATCACAAGATTATCAGTTCTTTGCTGATGCAAGTAGGGATTAGGCTATCTAGAGCTGTACTTCAACGTCGATTTGGTCAACGCATGTCATCGGCCGCGAATGGTTGGGCGCGGTGTGCCACGGCCCTGCTGTCAATTGGATATTCGAGAGCTTAGCAAGCTCAATGCATCGCCAGTTCTCCGTTGAGCCGTCCGGCATGATGGGACGGCTTTTGCTCTCGCCGGCAAATTGGTAGCAAAGGGCCTGCTCCTTGCCGTTCTTCAGCCCGATAATATGCGGACACATTTCGCGGACCAACCCGCTGTAGGTTGCAACGACGATTTTCTTTTCAATGATGGCTTGACGTATTGACTGATAAATGTCGGTCACGCACTACCTCCTGAAAGGCAGTTACTCTCTGGGAACACCGTACACAATCCTCTTGTATCACTTCGCACGAAAGTTCATTCTTTGGAAGCTACGACACGACACCGGCCACAATCAATGCCAAAGACTCCCGCAGTTGACTTGGCAATCTGCACACCGGTGGTTCCTTCTGCCAAACACCTTAATTCCAAGGCGATAATCCCATTCGGCGTCACAACGGAGCACGTCTTCAAGGCAATGAAGGAGTTTACGGACTTCTTGGGTTTCATCGATACGCAGTTATTTACCAAGGGAATGATGCGATTTGAAGAGATGCTAATGCCGGCAAATTTCAGCAGCATGGTTGGCGAGTTCATGACCGCCTCGATCCCAAAGTACTGCAAGAGCATTGTAAGAAACACTTATCACAATGGCCACCCCGACCTGCTTCCTGCCGGAAAATATCCCAACAATGCTGCGCAGCACGCAGGATCAGCTGGAATTGAAATCAAAGCCTCGCGATATTTGAAAGCGTGGCAGGGTCACAACCCGGAAGACACATGGCTGATGGTGTTCGTCTTTGAAAGTGGTCGGCCCTCCGATGCGGCGAAGGGCATCGCGCCCGTGCAATTCAGGTTCCTTGCTGTCTATGGAGCGCTGTTGCGGAAGAAGGACTGGCAGTTTGCGGGAAGGAGCGAAACCAGCAGGCGTACAATCACCGCAAGTGTATTGCCGTCCGGTTTTACCAAGATGAGTAATAACTGGATTTACCGCGCTCCACGGTCTTAGCTTGCAAAACCGAATCCAATCTGGTCTCGCCCAACGGAAAGATGAGAGAGCGGCCTGATCGTCTTTTGTGCAAGTTCAAAGTAATCCACATACTTCTCCACGCCGACACAAGCTAGGCCAAGGGCTTCGGCAGCAGCCACAGTGGAACCCGAACCCATAAACGGGTCGCACACAATTCCTTTTCCCAACGGAAGTACAGCTCGCACCAGTTCCCGCAACAACGCCTGCGGTTTGAGGCTGGGATGGTCCGCTATCTCGCGTTCCGCCTTCGGCGTCCTGCCGCTTTCCATGAGGTCGGGAAATGGACGGTCCTCCTGCAATCGCCGCAAGCCGCCGGTCTCGAACTGGCGAAGGCAATCGCTGACTTTCATTCCAGGCAACATCGGCTTCCGAAGAATGCCCCAGGGTTCGTATTCACCACGCGGGAGCGAGCAGACGCCGGGAAATTCTTCTTCGGCGTTTTTGGGCCGGTCTCCGCCTCGCAACGTTCTCACTAGACGTATGAATTGTCCGCGGAACTCAAGGCCGCCCTCGACCAGCGCGCTATAGACCAATTGGCACAGAAACGAATTGCAGGCAATGAATACGTGTCCGCCCGGTCGCAGCGCATGGGTGACAGCTTTGGCCCATTCACAGAAAAATTGCCGGAGCTGAGCGCGCTCCTTCTCGTTTAGTGCAGTGAACCGCGGCAGGGGAGAACGAGTTGCCCCGTCAAACGCCGGCGGAATTCGCCAGATTCCGCCATTACCATTGGCCCGCTTCTCGATTTGGTCAAACTCGTATTCCTTGATTCCGTACGGAGGATCAGTCACGATGCCGTGAAGCGAGTTAGCCGGAATGCGTCCCAGCCACTCCAGACAATCGGCATGAATGAGCATCGAGCCACCAATTCGATGGTGCCTGTAATCGTTCGCTAAGGATTTGAACTCAGCGGCGGTCTTTTCCATATCTCCCTCGCCGGAAGCTTATCGCATAATCATCAGCGGCATTATAATGTTTGTCTTTTATTCGCTTTCAATATACGAGTAAATGACGTCCGATGTAAAGCGAAAGAGTGTTCCACCCGGCTGGGTTCGGGGCGACTGCGCTATGCAATCATCGTCACTGGATGATTGGGACTGAATGCTGACGGCCGAGGGCTGACTGCCTCCCGCGCAGTCTGCTAACCTTGATACTTATGCCAATGATTCGTAAAAATCGTCTCTTCACTCCCGGACCGACTCAACTTTTGCCTTCGGCGCAACTGGCCATGGCGGCGGCGACCATGCATCATCGGACCGCCGAATTCCGCGCGCTCTATAGCAAAGTTCTGGCTGACCTGAAGACTTTTGTGGGCACACAAAATGATGTTGTCCTGTTTACCGCGTCGGGCACTGGAGCCATGGAAGCTGCGGTATCCAACCTGACCTCGCCCGGCGACAGAGTGTTGGTGGCGACGGCTGGAAAATTCGGTGAGCGCTGGGAATCGCTCGCCAAGGCCTTTGGATGCCAGGTGGACGTGCTACGCGAGCCGTACGGCGGCACGGTAACGGCCCAGCAGGTGAAAGACAAACTTTCGTCGGACAAGTCGGACCACAAGGCGCTCTTTATCCAAGGCACGGAAAGCTCGACCGGCTCGCGGCACGATATTGAAGGGATAGCCCGCGCCATCAAGGGCACCGATACTCTGCTCGTGGTGGACGCGATTACCGGTCTGGGCACGACCCGCTTTGACGTGGATGGCTGGGGTATTGANNATGATTCCTCCGGGGCTGGCTTACTGCGCCGTAAGCGAGCGCGCGTGGCAGCGCATGGAGACCAGCAAGTGTCCGCGCTACTACTTTGATTTGCGCAAAGAACGGAAGAACGGCGCCAAGGGCGAATCGTCGTACACTCCGGCGACCGCGCTGGTTGCAGCGCTTTCAGCAGCGTTCGACTATCTGCGCGAGCAAGGCGGCGGCGATCTGGCGACAGGTCGCGATCTGCTGATCGCCAATGCAGAAACAGCGGCAGCCATGATGCGGGCGGCGGCCGCGGCCCTGGGACTGAAGTTGTTTTCCGCGAACTCGCCAGCAGCGGCGCTGACCGCCATTGCATCACCGGCTGGGGTTGATTCCAGCGACATCGTCAAGACGTTCCGCAAACGCTTTGACGCGGTGATTGCCAATGGTCAGGGCGAAATGAAAGGCCAGCTCTTCCGCATTGCCCACCTCGGTTACTACGACTACCTGGATACGATTGCGATTATCGGGGCGCTGGAGCACGTGTTGCTTGAAGTTGCAAAAGCAATGCCCGTGGAACTGGGCGCGGGAGTGAAGGCAGCGCAAATTGCTTATGCTGCGCAAAACCAGAAGGCCACATCATGAAGATTGTTGTTGCTGAGAAAATTGCTGCGAACGCGATCCAACTATTGAAAGAAGAATCGACTTGGACCGTGGTCACGCATGATCAGCTTGGTGGTGACTTGGCCGCTGCCCTCGTAGACGCCGATGCGCTGATCGTCCGTTCGGCTGTGAATGTGGATGGCAAAATGTTGAGCGGCGCCAAAAAGCTGCGCGTAATTGGCCGCGCCGGCGTGGG
>PLJN01000008.1 GCA_003140235.1 Acidobacteriaceae bacterium | reverse complement strand
GGTGGAGATGATGGTGGAGGCTGATCTGGCGGCCCTCAAGCAAACTCTGGCAAACCGCGCGGCCATTGCGGGAGTTTAGCGTGGCCGTCTCTGCTGCGGAACACATGAAGCCCCAGGCCAGTCTCGCTTTGATGAGTACTACCGGGCGATTCCTGAAGAGGACGTCGGACATTGTTGGATCTTCTGTCTGTCTGCTGTTGTTCCTTCCGCTGCTGGCGGTGCTGGCCCTGTTGGTGCTGCTGAAGAATGGCCGTCCTGTGTTGCACCGGCGTCGGGTAGTTGGTCCCAAAGGCGAGTTTGATGCGTTCAAGCTACGCACCATGCGCGTGGACGCTGACCAGGTCCTGCGCGACAATCCAGAGCTGCAACGGGAATTCGAGATCAACTTCAAACTGACCAACGATCAGCGAGTAACGCGGCTCGGGGCGCGTCTGCGAAAATCCAGTCTCGACGAACTGCCTCAGTTATGGAACGTGCTGAAGGGCGAGATGAGCCTGGTCGGGCCAAGGATGATCACGCCGGCGGAACTTGAAAAATACGGCGAAGCGGCCTGGATTTTCGGTCAGGTAAAACCGGGCCTGACGGGCTACTGGCAAATTCACGGTCGTCAAGATACTTCCTACGCCGAGCGCGTGAAGATGGATTTGTTTTATGTGGAGCACTGGTCTCTGGCCCTGGATTTAGAGATTGCGGTAAAAACGCCGGTCACCATATTTCGCGGAGTGGGAGCGTACTGATGGCCAATGTGCTGGTTACCGGAGGCGCCGGATATGTGGGTTCTGTCTGCTGCGCTGAATTATTAAAGCTGGGCCATGCCGTGACGGTTGTGGACGATCTCTCCACCGGCTTTAAACATTCTGTTCCTGCCAGCGCTGCTTTTTTTCAAATGGACATTGGCGACCGTGCTGCCATGGAGTCCATGGTCCGCGGCAAGGGGTTTGACGTGGTGTTCCATTTTGCAGCCAAGGCATTGATTGCCGAGTCCATGACCAATCCCGGTTACTTCTTTGAGCAGAATGTTGCCGCCGGTGTAACCATGCTGGAAGTTCTACGCAAAGCCGGCATCAAGAAGTTTGTTTTTTCCTCCTCGTCCTCGGTCTACGGCATTCCCAAAAAAATGCCGATCGAAGAAGACGACCAGAAAGATCCCATTAACGCCTACGGAGAATCCAAGCTCATGTTCGAGCGGATTCTCGAATGGTACGCCCGCGCTTACGGATGGAGTGTGATTGCGTTTCGCTACTTCAACGCAGCCGGCGGCACAGACGATCGGGGCGAGAACCACGATCCTGAAACGCATGTGATCCCGCTGCTGCTTCAGGCGGCCGCCGGCGAACGCGCTGGGTTCAGCATTAACGGCACCGATTACCCCACGCCCGACGGTACCTGTGTGCGTGATTATGTTCACGTGCTGGACATCGCCCATGGTCACATCTGCGCTCTCAAGAAGATGGATCAGCCGGGCATGCGTCCCTACAACATCGGACTGGGTACCGCTTATTCCGTCCGCCAATTGTGCGATGCGGTGGAGAAAGAACTAGGACACAAGCTTCCCATCAGCGTTACGGCGCGACGTGATGGCGACCCTCCAACATTGTGCGCCAAGCCGCAGCGGATCATGGCGGAGTTGGGCTGGAAGCCGGCGCACTCTTCTCTCGATGAGATCATTTCTTCCGCATGGAAGTGGAAACAGAAGCAGCGCAAACTGAAGTAGTCCATGAAGGCCTTTATCCTCGCCGCTGGGCTCGGTACGCGCATGGGTCCATTAACCGATACGCTTCCCAAATGCCTGCTGCCGATTCGTGGTGTCCCTCTGCTGCAAGTGTGGCTGGAGAATTGCAAGACCGCCGGGATCACTGAAGTCCTGGTCAACGCACACGCTCATCCGGAACAGGTCAAAGACTTTGCCGCCGGCAGCAAGACCGAAATAAAAATTCATGTAGTTGAGGAGAAACAACTTCTGGGCAGTGCGGGAACGTTGGCGCAAAACCGCGATTTTGTCGCCGAGGAAAGCGCGTTCTTTGTCCTGTACGGCGACGTGCTGACCAACGCAAACTTGCGCTCAGTGCTCGACGTTCATCAGAGCAAGCAGCAGTTGGCGACGCTGGGCGTTTGCCGGGTCCCTGATCCCTCACGCTGCGGCATTGTCACCACGGATGAACACGGCATCGTCCAGAGCTTCATAGAAAAGCCGGATCATCCGTCGAGCGACTGGGCGTTTTCTGGAATCATGGTGGCGTCGCCACGGATCATTGATCTGATTCCCGCAACTCGTCCCGCGGACATTGGGTTTGATTTGCTTCCCCAATGCGTAGGAAAAATGGCGGCCTGCAAGGTTAACGGATATCTGCAGGATATTGGTACACTGCATCATTATCACGCGGCCCAGGATTCGTGGCCCGGGCTGCCCTAAGAAAACTGAGTAAGGGGTCCCAGCGGATGCTGCAAGGTTTGATCTTTGATCTGGATGGCGTGGTTGTCGACAGCCATCCGGCCCACCTATGTGCATGGAAATCACTTTTTACTTCTTTAGGAAAACCGGTTTCCGATCATGATCTGAAATTTGTTCTCGAAGGCCAGAAGAGGGAAGAGATTCTGCGGCGCTTTCTCGGCGAGCTTACCGATGCGCAACTCGCAGATTATGGCGCGCGTAAAGAAACGCTTTTCAAGAATTCAACGGGCGCGTTGCAAACTGTCAACGGTGTGCTCGAATTTCTGGACCAGGTCGAAGTGGAAGGATTGCCCGTGGCCCTCGCCAGTTCCGCCAGCCGTAACCGTGTGGAGTACACTCTCGAGCAACTTGGTCTAACTGATCGTTTTCGCGTGGTGGTGACCGGGAGTGACGTAGTAAAAGGCAAGCCTGACCCAGCTCTCTTTCACGCCGCTGCCGAAGGGATCGGCGTGGGACCAAGCGGCATACTCGTCTGCGAAGACGCCGTAAACGGCGTGGAAGCCGCCAAGACGGCGGGCATGCGATGCGTGGCCATCGCCGCCAACGGCAGAACACCGCTGCTGCAGAGGGCCGGCGCCGATATGATTGTTTCCGACTTCACCGCCACCAACCTCGAAGAACTGCGTGCCCTGTTCGTAGAACAGGCGTAAACCCCCAAAGGAAGACAGCCAGCAAGGAGACCATTCTTTGCCCCTGGCTGTCCTCCTCAGTTCGCGGGACGCGAAGTCTAAACGGCCCTGGCCAATGCGCGGGCGCCGTCTTTAATCACCAACTCAGAAAACCGTTCCATCTCTTCCAACTGCGGACTGAATTGCAGCAGCAGCAAATCAACTCCTGCGGCCTCGAACTCCGCAATGCGTTCGGACACCTGCTCCGGCGTGCCTACCAGCCCGGCGCGCAATCCGCGATTGGAGACCGAGTAGTCTTCCAGCGAAACGCGCTGCTCCAACTGCGTGTTGGCCAGCCACTGCTGATAGTTCTGATATCCAGCGGCATTCTGTTTTACGTCGGTGATGCGGCGCAGTTCTTCCTGGGCTTCGCGCTCGGTCTCACGGACAATGGCATACGCCGCCATGCCAAACTGCATGCGCGGCAAACCCAATTTGTCCCGGCGCGCCGAAATGTCCTCGATCTTGGGACGAATTCTTTCCGGCGGGTCACCGTGCATCACGTAGGCATCACATTTTTGTGAGATCAGGTTCTTGGCCGCTTCCGACTCTCCGCCCGCATAGATCACCGGCCGCGGACGCGACACCGGTTTGGGCTGCAGCACCAGGTCATCCACGCGATAGTACTTGCCGTTGTAAGAGACATGGTCGGCTTTCCACGCCTGGTCCACAATATCCAGCCATTCCGATGTGCGGGCATAGCGGTCATCATGTTTATCAAAGTGGACGCCATATTTCTTGGCTTCCTCTTCCCACCAGGAAGACACCACGTTGAGCGAGAGCCTTCCGCCGCTGATGTGGTCAATGTTGGCAGCTTGCTTGGCCAGCAGCGCCGGATTATGAAACGTAGGACGGACCGCCACCATCAGTTCCTGCCGATGTGTAACAGCGGCCAGCGCCGCGGCCGTGGACCACGCGTCGAGTGATGGAGCCTCCGGGCCTTTGATGTCGTTGAGGTTCAGTTCGGCAATGAGTGTGAGATCAAAACCAATTTCTTCGCTGCGGCGCGCCAGCCGGCTGACGTAAGCAAAGCTGGTTTCCATGCTTTCGTCTTCCACGTTGCGCAGCCAGCCGCCAAATACGGGGAGCCAGTATCCGTAACGCATTATGCGGCCTCCTTTTCCAGGAAGTCGACGAGCCGCACGAAGGGATCAAACCCCACTACACGCTGCCCGTCGGACACAAAATTCGAGAGCGCGTTGATGTCGTAAAAGTAGATCTGACCGTCGCGATCGTCCGTTATGTATTCCACGCCGCCGACTTCAATGCTGGCTTCGCGCATGATTCGCTCGACTGAATGGATGATGTTGTCCGGTGGTGTGTAGCCCTCCACTCGCAACCCGGTCTTGGGTGCTTCGACTGGGCAGGCAGCGAGTTGCAATGCCTCGCCGGAGGCTGTCTTGCAGATGTCGGCGGGGCAGAGATCGAAAGTCTCGCCCGATAAGTGGACTTTGATGCCATAGAGAAACAATCCGCCGACGACTTCGACGCGCACAATGTGGCCGCCGCGTGCCGGAATAAATTCCTGTACCAGGGCCGTGGTGTCGAGACCAAGGTCCAGCGTGTCCGCGCGGGCTGCTTCTTCCAATTGCTTGCGGTTATCAAACTTGGCCACACCGGCGCCGCTTCCGCCAATGTTCGGTTTGACTACAATTGGGAACCGCAGTCCTCGGGAAGCTTCCACAGCGTCCGCCGAGCGATTAATGACCCGGCTCTTCGGGTAGGGAAGCCCGAGGTTTTCCAATAACGAAAGCTGGAGCGCTTTGGATGTCTCAAAGCGGAATGCGCGATGTCCGTTGACCACGCGCTTGCCGCGCTGCTCCAGATGCGCAAGATAATACTGGGTATAAAAAATCGCCTGACCATGGCCGCGCCGGTAGGCCGACGGGCTCATGCGATTGAAAAGCAGCGAATAGCCGCCTTCGCCGTTCAAGCGCGCCGGATCAAAATGGTGCTGCGCGGCGTTAATGCGGTCATAGGGCACGCCCTGCCGCTCGAGTTCGTCAAACAACCGCGTAAACCAATGCGGATGCTCATAGTAAATACCAATCGGCCGTTTTAGCTGGGACATCGTCTCCTCATTTCTGTGAGGGGCCTGTCAGCCAGAGCAGCCAAAAAAGTAAAAGGCCGCTCTGGTGAGCGGCCCTGGGATCATCAAACTTAATTCAGTTTAAGAAAGATTGCTCCTCACCGGCCGCTCGCTGGTACACATACAACACATACACATGGCCATGACCATGGAGGCGAGAACCGGAGTGGTGGTGAAAAGCTTCATTTACGAAATTGATGCTACACGGCGGGGATGACGAAGTCAAGTATGAGGACCAGGACGCTTGCAGATTCAAGCCGGAACGGGCCGGAATCGATGGATTGTTCAAAGCCTGTGAAGCGCGGGCGTCGTTCTACAATGTCTGAGTCATAATTTCTTGCTGCAATGAGGCATCATCCTTGGAATCAATTCTTCAAGACATCCGTTACGGTCTGCGCGTTTTGTGGAAGTCGCGCGGATTCACGCTCGTGGCCATTCTGACGCTGGCCCTGGGCATCGGCGCCACCACGGCGGTTTTCAGTGTGATCAACGCGGTGCTGCTTCGTCCGCTGCCGCTCGGCCATCCTGAACAACTCGCCACTATTTCTTCCGAGGAGTTGTCTTCGCATACCCCCGGCATTGGGGCTTCGTGGACTAAGTTTCAGTTCATGCGGGAGCAGCAGCGGGAATTTTCGGGCGTAGCCGCCTTCTCCAATCGACAGGTCAATTTTGCCAACGGCCACGAGGCCGTGCAGGTCCCCGGCGCATCCGCGAGTTCCAGTTTCTTCACGCTGCTCGGAGTCACGCCTGCGATGGGCCGGGATTTTTCGCCCGCGGAAGAAGACGTTGGTTCGGCTCCCGTGGCCATTGTGAGCTACGGATTCTGGCAGCGGCGCCTGAATGCCGACCTGACCGTGCTGAGTGCCGGCAGAAACATCATGCTCGATGGCGTGAGCACCACGATCATCGGCGTGTTGCCGCCAAATTTCCGCATTCAGTTTGGACAAGACGAACCTGAAGTCTGGATTTCACGCCCTGCCGTCATGCCGATCATGACCCCGGAGCAAGTCAGATCAGGCGCGGGCTATCTTACGTATGTTGTGCGCTTGCGGCCGCAAGTTACGATCGCGCAGGCACAGGCTGAGCTGGATTCGATTAGTGCGCGCTACAAAACCGAATTTGCCAGCTTTGCCGACGCTCCCAACAACGGTCTGCGTATTGTCGATTTCAATGAGGACCTGGTCGGTGACGTCCGGCCAAGCCTTTTGGTTTTGCTCGCAGGCGTAGCGCTGGTGCTGCTCATTGCCTGCGCCAATGTTTCTCACTTATTGATGGCGCGCGCTGCCGGACGGCAAAAAGAGATTGCTCTCCGTTCCGCTCTCGGCGCGTCACGCAAGCGCCTGGTGCGGCAACTGTTGACGGAAAGTTTGCTGCTCTCGCTTCTCGGGTGCGGAGTGGGGCTGTTTTTTTCGCAAGCTTGTCTTAAGCTTCTGCTCGCGGGCGGCCCGAAAGACATTCCACGTCTGTACCAGGCCAGCCTTGATGCGCCGGTCCTGCTTTTCGCTCTGGCCATTTCTCTGATTACGGCAATTGTCTTTGGACTCGCGCCGGCGTTTCATTCCGCGCGCGTGGACCTCAATAGCGTCCTCAAAGACCAGGGACGCGGATCAACCGCGCACGGCAAGAGCGGGACGATACGAAGCTTGCTGACGATTTCAGAAACCGCGATTGCTGTCGTGCTGGTCGTGGGCTCGGCGCTGCTGATGGAAACGCTGGTCCATCTGCAGAGCGTGAAGCTGGGCTTTGAGCCGGCAAACGTACTGACCGGACGCCTGACGCTGGCTCCGGTGGCGTATCGCGAGCCGCAGCAGAAAGTTGCATTCACGCGGGCGTTACTCGGCAGGCTGCAACATCAGCCGGGTGTGGAGACAGTCGCGCTGAGCA
Source organism: Acidobacteriaceae bacterium (assembly GCA_003140235.1). GTDB lineage: Bacteria > Acidobacteriota > Terriglobia > Terriglobales > Acidobacteriaceae > Angelobacter. Next base: position 2,116 of record PLJN01000008.1, on the reverse strand, counting down.
GCTACATCCCGCTCGCGGGATCGGACTTCGGTTTTTACTTTTTCGTCGAAGGCCGGCCGAGTCTGGGGATGGGAAAAGATCCGGCCATCAACGTCCGCCACATTTCACCGCGCTATTTTGCAACCCTGCGCATTCCAGTGCTCCAGGGGCGCGACTTCACCGATCAGGACAACGAAAGCACCATGGCCGTGGCCATCGTGAACGAGCAAACCGCCCGCCGCTATTGGCCCGGACAGAACGCCATCGGGAAGCGGCTGGCCAACTCGCGGAACAAAATCATGCGCGAGGTCGTGGGCGTGGTCGGTGATAGCAGGTTCCACGGCCCGTCCACCAAAGTAATGGACGAACTCTACCTGCCCTACGCGCAACAGCCCTGGCCTACGGTCAACGTCGTCATGCGTACGGCGTCGAGTCCGCAGCAACTTGCGTCCGTGTTGCGAACAGAAGTCGCCGCCGCCGACCCCAACCAACCGGTGGCAAGAGTCAGCACCATGGACGAACTGGCTGCCGACTCAACAGCACAACCCCGCTTCACTGCATGGCTCTCCGGATCGTTTGCCGGACTGGCGCTGGTACTCGCCGCCATCGGCCTGTATGGACTGATTGCCTTTTCCGTCAGCAGCCGCACAGCCGAGATCGGCATCCGTATGGCCCTCGGCGCCCGTCGCACAGACGTCGTGCAAATCTTCCTTCGGCAGAGCCTGCGGCTCTCTGCTATTGGAATCGCGTTAGGTCTGGCCTTCGCTCTGGCCGGAAGTCGGCTGCTCTCCAAGTTGCTCTACGGCGTCAGCGCGACGCAGCCGGGGGTGTTCGTGATGGCGGGAGTGCTGTTCTTGCTAGTGACAATCCTGGCAAGCGCGGTGCCGGCATGGCGCGCAGCGCGGACTGAACCGGCACAGGCATTACGAGGAGAATAGCCTCTTGCGCGATAGGCGGTGGTCCATCTCTTCATTTCTTATCTTGCGGAGCATGAAGCTGCTGTGAGGAGCCAAAATTAATTCCACAATTTCATGATACGTTTCGCTCATTTCCCTCACTAGTAGGTAACCGGTGGAAGCGCCTGCGTAGAACCAGCTCTCCCGGCGGAAGCTTGTGAAGATGTTTCATGCTTTCACAAGCTTGTGTACACCCAAGTCAAACCGGGCTTGGCTGGATTTCGATTAAGGAGACTTCAGATGCTCACTCCGCTAACTTTCCTTGGCAAGAGTCACTCCCTCACCACTTTCTTTTATGCTGTCCTTTCAGGAAGTCTGCGCGTTATGCGACCGTTACCGGGCAAACTGGTTTTATTCATGCTTGTGGTTATTGCGGCCAGCCAGCCTTTCGCATGGGCGCAGGGAAATCAGCCGGCGCAGAAAGAACCGCAAACGCAGAAGCCGGACGAGCTGCCGTTTATTGAACCCGCAGAATCGATGGTGATGACGCACGAAAAGATGCTAAGCAGATTCGTGGAAGCCAAGCCGCAGCAGAACGGCCGTTGGGACACGCTGCCTTTCATGATGCCCATCAATCCTGTCCACGTGGCCCTGATGCATAACGGCAAAGTGCTGATCGTCTCCGGTTCCGGCAACGATCCTAACAATACAATCCTGGAGGCTGGAGTCTGGGACCCGGGCCAGCACACGGTCAAGACGTTTATCATTTCGTGGGACATGTTCTGCAACGGCATGGTGATTCTGCCGGACGGACGGCCTTTTGTCCTGGGCGGAACGCTGAAGTATGACAACTTCCTGGGATATCCCCGGACCTCCGCCTTCAATCCGGCGACCGAAACATTTGCGGACATGCCGAAGATGAGTGGCGGCCGCTGGTATCCCACCGGCACCGTGCTGGGCGATGGTTCCGTCATGGTGCTCTCCGGGTTGAACGATACCACTGGGGCCGTCAACACCACCGTGGAGTTCTTTAAGGCCGGCGCCTGGACCAGTGCGGGAACGGTTTTTGGCGGTGTCCCTTTGTATCCCCGGGAACACCTGTTGCCGAACGGCAAAGTTTTTTATTCTGGATGGACGACACAATCCCGTACGTTTGATCCCTCCACGAATACGTGGTCGGGCGTGATTGCCAACACCAATTACGGAGGGATTCGAATTTATGGTTCCTCGGTGCTTTTCCC
>PLJN01000070.1:10656-14692 GCA_003140235.1 Acidobacteriaceae bacterium | reverse complement strand
GAGCCGTCACGGCCTCCACCGCAACCGCCAGCGCGGTGAACGGAGGCGCAACAACGATTTCGCAATGCGTTGCCGACGCCACCAGAGGGACAAACGCCGCGAAATACGCGCGCGCTTCCGCTTGCGTCTTGTACATCTTCCAGTTACCCGCGATCACCGGTCGCCGCACAACCGCCTCGCTTTCAGGGAATATCTACGCCGCGCCCGCGCCAGGCTTGTCGGTTAACGCTTCCACTCCCGGCAATTTCCTTCCCGCCAGAAATTCAAGCGAAGCTCCGCCGCCCGTAGAGATGTGTGAAATCGCTCCAGCCAACCCAGCCTGGTGTACGGCCGCAACCGAATCACCTCCGCCGACGATCGAAATCGCGCCCGCTGAGGTGGCTGCGGCGACGGCTGTGGCCATTTCGAGCGTGCCTCGGGCAAATGCCGGCATCTCGAAAACGCCCATGGGCCCGTTCCAGACGATAGTTTTCGCCGAGGCAATCGCGGAAGAAAAGGTAACGCAGGTCTCCGGGCCGATATCGAGACCCATCCACCCATCGGGCGTGTCGGCGACGGGAACCACGCGCGTCTGCGTATCTGCGCGGAAATCCGCCCCAATCACGTGGTCGGAGGGCAAAAGCAGGCGGAATTGGCGCTCTTGCGCTTCTTTCAGTACGCGCCGCGCCAGATCAAGCTTATCCGCCTCGACCAGTGATTTCCCCACCGGCAGCCCCTGCGACTTCAAGAATGTATAGGCCATGCCGCCGCCGATCAGCATGGCATCGGCCACCTTAATCAAATTTTCCACGACTTCAATCTTGTCGGAGACCTTGGCGCCGCCCAGCACAGCCACAAAGGGGCGCGCCGGGCTCGAGAGGGCGCGGCCGAGATAGGAGAGTTCGCGCTCCATCAAAAGGCCCGCGGCAGCCTGGCGGACAAACCGCGTGATGCCTACTACCGAAGCATGAGCACGGTGCGCCGATCCAAAAGCGTCGCAAACAAACAGCCCGTCGCACAGCGCGGCAAGCTGCCGCGAAAAGCCTTCGTCATTGGCTTCTTCTTCCGGATGAAAACGAACATTTTCGAGCAAAAGCATGCCGCCATCGCCGAGCGCGCGGCTCTTGGACTCCGCCTCGATACCAACGCAATCCGCGGCGAATTCCACCGGCGTTCCCACGAGTTCAGCAAGCTTGGCCGCCGCCGGCCGCAAGCTGTATTTCAGATCGGGTTTGCCTTTGGGGCGGCCAAGGTGGGAGGCCAGCACCAGACGCGCGCCGCGATCGCGCGCCAGCTGCAAAGTTGGCAGGGTCTCGCGAATGCGCGTGTCGTCGGTGATGCGTCCGCCTTCAATCGGCACATTGAAATCAACGCGAACGAATACGCGATGGCCGCCGAGATCGAGGTCGCCAATGGAGAGCTTGTTCACCGCGGGCTCATCGGTAATTTTTCGGGGATGCGCTTACAGACTCGCGGTCATGAACTTGATCAGGTCGCGAACGCGGCAGGAATATCCCCACTCATTGTCGTACCAGGAGATCACTTTCACGCAGTTGCCGTTGATCACGCGAGTGAGCGGTGCGTCCACAATGGAGGAGCGGTCATCGCCACGATAGTCAACGGAGACCAGTTCGGCGGTCTCCACACCCAAAATCCCCTTCATGGGACCATTGGCGGCTGCCACCATGGCGGCGTTCACCTCTTCCACCGTCGTCTTTTTTTCCACGAAAACCACCAGATCAACGACAGACACGTTGGGCGTAGGCACGCGCATGGCAAATCCATCGAGCTTGCCTTTGAGGTCGGGAATTACCAGGTTCAGCGCCTTGGCAGCGCCAGTGGAAGTAGGGATCATGGACAACGCCGCCGCCCGAGCACGGCGTAAATCCTTGTGCGGGAAGTCGAGAATGACCTGATCGTTGGTGTAGGAGTGAATCGTCGTCATGGCCCCGGACTGGATATTGAAAATATCATGCAACACTTTAGCTATGGGCGCTAAGCAATTGGTAGTACATGAGGCATTTGATACTATATGGTGCTTTGCCGGGTAGTATTTGTCGTCATTCACGCCCAGCACAATCGTGATGTCTTCGTTCTTGGCGGGGGCCGAGATGATCACTTTTTTCACCGATCCGCGCAGATGCTTCTTTGCCTGTTCTGCATCAGTGAATTTTCCGGTGCTCTCGATCACCACTTGCGCGCCCACACTGGCCCAGTCAATGGCCGCGGGGTCCTTCTCGCTAAAGACTTTGATTGGTTTACCGTCGATGGTGATGGCGCCGCCGGTGGAGCGGATTTCGTGTTTCAGATTGCCGAGGATGGAGTCATATTTCAGCAGATGGGCCAGGATATCCGGGCTGGTGAGGTCGTTCACGGCCACGAATTCAATGTTGGGATCACCGAGGGCGGTGCGCAGTACATTGCGTCCAATGCGGCCAAAGCCGTTGATGCCTACTTTCAGTGCCATACTTCGAACCTCCACCGGGAATTGAAGCTGAAAGAATAATAGGGAAGCGCCGCACGCAATTGAAACCACTCAGGTTAGCAGACGGCCTGCGCGAACGTAAAGGGCTGTTGAATGCAGAAATCACCGGGAGCGCATGCCCATTTTTCAACTGGACACCTTTCAACTGGACACCCGGCCCCGTTTCGAAAACGAGGCCGGGTCCAGAGGGATCAATTTCCCAAATACAGGACGTGCACGTAAACGCCCAACCGGACGTTATAGGCAAGGTAATAGCCGGGGTGGTCTGGATCGTCATAGATCACGATGTCGTCGTTGTCCCAGAGCCAGTCGTTAGTGTAGTCGTAATCGTATTGCGCGAGTTGGAAGTAGAAGCTGCCAACGCGGAACCGTTCGCGATTGCCGCCACCAAGGCGCCAGACGTGCTGCGGGCCAATGCCAGCCGTGAAGCGTCCGTGTTCCCACGGATGGTCCAGATGATAGTTGGCGTCCCCGCGGCCCGTGTCGTGTCCCACCCAAACATTATTTTGGTGAACGTGAGGGGCCTGGGGATGGTTGGGTTGATCGTTAAAGGTGCGTCGCTGCTGCTGCGGCGGCTGCTGCTGTTGCGGAGGAGCCGGGCCGCGGTTGACCGGCCCGCCATCAGGGCGAGGGGGCGGCGTTTTTCCGCCACCGGTCGGTCTGGGGGTGGGAGGCGTGCGAACCGGAGCGGGCCCGCGCGAGGGAACATATCCTCCGCCAACGTTACCGCCACGCTGTTGCGTCTGCTGGCCACGCTGTTGCGTCTGGGCCGGCTGCGCCTTTTGCTTCTGCTCACCACGCTTCTGGTCGCCGCCTCCCTGGGCGCAAGCATACGCACAGAGAGTGAAGGCTACTGCCGAGAGTCTAATCAGTGTTTTCATGCTGTTTTTCATTTCCTTTCGGGTGGACGGACTTGGGCCAAGCGAACTATTACACCATTCATTAGATGCTGAAAACTGTGCAGAAGTGCACATTTTGGGGGAGGGCTGGAAGCTTGAAAACCTAGGCTCTGTCTCGCCCCATTGGGGTATAAAGCCAAAGCGGCCGGCGCTGGCGCCGGCCGCTTCAGTTCATTTCCTTCCGTTACTTCTTGGCTGGCGCCTTCTTAGCTGGTGCCTTTTTTGCTCCCGACTTCTTTACTGGGGCTTTCCTGGGAGCCGGCTTGGGTTTCTCGCGGCCGCCGACCAGAGTCAATGCATCGACGGAGTTGTAGGGGAACTCGCGAACCGAGGTCTGGCCTGTAGACTCCAGAGTGACGTCTACGCGGCGATTCGCTGCCAGCCAGACAATGCGCAGGTTCCCTTTCCTGAGTGTTCTTGCCCGCTCTTCAGCAGACAACTCGGGGTTCCTGTTGGTCTGGTCGATCACCTGGGCTTCGGTCAGTTGATCTCCCTTGCCGTGTCCCTTGGTGTCAAGGCTGGCGGCAGGAACACCCTGCTCGATCAGGTAATCCTTGGCCCGGGCTGTACGTCTTTCGGAAAGGGCCACGTTGTAGGCATCGCCGCCACGCACATCGCAATAGCCTTCCAGCATTAAGCGGGCATCCGGTTTCACGCTGAGATAGCTCTTGAA
>PLJN01000070.1:0-10642 GCA_003140235.1 Acidobacteriaceae bacterium | reverse complement strand
GGACCGAAGCGCCTGAGCCGGTGATTGTTCCAGCGCTGGTGCTCCAGCTGTAGGTCAACGGATCGCCATCAGGATCGCTGGCGGTGGCCCGGATGCCGACCGGTTCGCCGCTGACCACGGAGTTCTTGCTCGCGGAGCAGCTTACGATGGGCTTGCGGTTGGGTGGTGGATTCACGGTGATGTCGGCCGAGCAATTCACGGCGTGTGAGTGCCCGTCATTCACGCTGGCCGTAACGGTATAGGAACCCGGAGCAACGCCTGCGGAATTCCAGCGCACTTCCGAGCCGCTGCCGGCTACGTTGCCGCCGGTGGCGGACCAGGAGTACGTGAGTGGATCGTTATCAGGATCGCTGGCGTTCGCGCGAACAATCACGATGTCTCCAGAGCCCGCAATCACCATGCTGGGATTTGCAGAGCAACTGGCGACCGGCGGCTGGTTCGCCGGCGGCGGCGGAGGCGGTGGCGGCGGTGCGCCGCCAAAGCGGTAATTAAAGCCAGCGCGAAAGATGTGCTGTTGCAGATCGGTTTGATGGGAGAAGACGTTTGTGGGGAACGAGATGGGCGGTGCGAAGGCCGTAAGATTGGTGCTGGTGGTCTTCATGATCCCAAAATCAGCCAGCAGGTATTCACCCTTGAGTGACCAATGCTTGCTGCTGCCAACCTTAAACTCGACACCGCCACCCGCGACCCAGCCAGTCTTAAGACCGCTCATACTGGCGCTTTCATGTGCGGTTGCAAAACTGTCGGTAAACAGCTCCGAGTAGTTAAGATTGGTCATGGCAACGCCGCCGGTGCCGTACACCATCACACTGTTGTTGCCGAAGCCCAGGCGCGGACGAGCGGTGAAAAGCCAATCGGTGCTGAGTTTCTGAGTCACGGCGAATGCCGTTGGAGCGCAGCAGGGATAGACGGCCGAGCCCTGAATGTCATCGCTCACGTGCATTACGCCGAAATCGGCCTCGACTCCGAACAGCCAATGATGGTGCTGAAAGTTGTAGCCGACCTGGCCACCGCCGGTGAAACCGCGGGGGCTCAGTTTCTGCTTGCCAACAGCGGCGATTGCCGGAATGCTGGAAAGGGCAAAATAGCCGGTTGGGCTGAAGATGGTGCTCGTGTATGAATCGGAGCTGCCTTTGACCCCTCCGGCGTTTCCGCCGACGTAAAAGCCCTTCCAATCGTTAGACTGCGCAGAAACCCCTGCAATCAAGGCGAGAGTCAAGACACAAGCTCGCACTGTTGTTTTTATCACCTTACACCTCCGCGGAATATTTCAAATTTTGTAACCTTCGATACCCCGTGACCAAAAACAGAAAGCCGGTCTGCAGGTCTCTAAAAGTATTTGGTCCGGATACTGCCACAAGCGCAATATAAAGGCTTAATGAAATAGCATTTGGATCTCACAAGCGGATCCATGAAACATAATAATGGCCGCCGGGCTAGCGCGGGAGGCCGTTCTAGTAAGCAAGCGAAAATGAGCCGCTTGCGCGCGGGCATGGTGCAGGAGTTAACCACCGAGCGCCTCGCGAGCGCGCTCTTCCATTTCCCGCCGATAATTGTACACGGCCACGCGACTACCTGCGCACAAAATGATTCCAGGGCGCTTTTTCACGCGACCATCCGAGGCCGAATTCTGTCCCGACGACGCAAAAGCGGCCGGCGTTGGCGCCGGCCGCTCATGTTTAGAAGCGGTAGTTGAAACCGAAACGAAACGAAACAGATGAGCACTGAGGTCATCCGTGTGGGTGAAGACGTTGGTCGGAAACGCTATCGCCGGGGGGCCGAACGCTGTGAGGTTTGTGCTGTTTGACACCGTTGTAAACCCACCGATGTACAGGTATTCGCCGCGTAGCGTCCAGTGGGGACCAACTTTGAACTCCGCGCCGCCGCCGGCCGCGAAGCCCTTTTGGACCTGGTCCGTGCCGCCGTTCTCGTGTGCGGTCGCGAAGGTGTCTGTAAATACTGCCTGGTAGTTAAGTTTGGTCATGGCGAAACCACCGGTGCCGTACAGCATGACGCCTTTTGACGCCACACCGATGCGCGGACGCGCGGTGAATAGCCAATCCGTTTTCGTGGTTTGGGCAATGGTGTATGTGGTCGGGGCGCAGCAGGGATATGTTCCCGTCGCGCTCTTGGTGCTGTTCATGTGCATGCCGCCGAAATCGACTTCAAACCCCAGAACGAAAATGCCGTGCTGGAAGTTGTAGCCGAAGTCGCCTCCGCCAGTGAAGCCCTTCGGGTTGATGGTCTGTTTCGAGCTGGCGTAAATCGCCGGCACGCTGCTGGCTGCGAAATAGCCGGTCGGGCTGAATGCCGGGGACGTTTGCACGTTCGACGTTCCAGCATCAATCCCGACGTTTCCGCCCAGGTAAAGGCCTTTCCAATCGTTAGACTGTGCCGAAACTCCTGCCACCAGGGCCAGAGTCAAGACACGTCCGCATCATAATCTTGGTACCTTTTGTCACCTAACACCTCCGAAAATTGTGAAACTTTGTAAAATTTATACCATGCGCCCCAGCAAAACTCAAAGACGGACATGGATTACCAAGGTATTTGTACCCTGGAAATCGACAAGATAAAAATAAATGGCGAGTGAAACACTCATTAGGGTTTACAAGTGAGTGCTCGGGAACTCGAATGAGCACACTCGCCAGCCGGGGCAGTCGTGTTGTGGGTTTGCTCGTGTGTGACCAACAGGAAGGTGTCGCTTACGTCTGCAGAAACGGATTGGTCTGGCGCTCTTCGCCGATGGTGGTGGCCCGACCGTGTCCCGGCGTGACTTCAGTTTCGTCCGACAACGTCATTACTTGCTGATGAAGTGACCGCAGGATCTTCTCCATTGATCCGCCCGGTAGATCAGTCCGCCCAATGCTGCCGGCAAAGAGCGTGTCTCCGGCAATCAGTTTCTTTTCTTGCGGAAAGTAAACGCAGATGCTGCCTTCGGTGTGTCCGGGCGTGCAGATCACGCTGGAGCTTACCGGCCCGATCTGCAGCACGCGGCCTTCTTCGAGAGAATCATCTATCTGCACTGCTCCTGGAGGTCGCATGCCGACCCAGGCTGCCTGCATGTCCAGCATCTTCAGGAGCATCTGGTCATTCTGATTCATCAGAATGGGAGCGCCCGTGGCCGCCTTGAGTTTCATGGCGCCGCCCACGTGGTCAATGTGGGCGTGCGTGACGACAATCTGCTTGAGCGTGAGTCTCTCGTCCCGCAGGATGGCGAGGATATCGTCGATCTGATCACCAGGGTCAATGACCATGGCCTCGCGGGTTTGCTCGTCACCGATGACGGAGCAATTGCACTGCAGCGGACCGACGGAAAGGACTTTATGGATCATGGAATTCAGTAGTTAGTACTTAGGGTAATTGGTATTTAGCGGACTCATCTTCAGACGCCGGGTTTTCGCGGCTCGGCATTAGCGATTGCAAGAGCGTTTGAGCGCCGCCCAACGCGCTCAAAGTAGCCGCGGCGAAAACTGCAGCATCACGCAAAAACCTAAGTGCTAAATACTAACTACTAAGTACTCAGACTATTTTTTCGCCGGCGCGCTTGGCGTTGATGGCGCCGATTTTTCTCCGCTTAAAACGGAATTGGTGCCGGTGCTGCCGCCGAGGCTCTTGTTGGCCAGAATCGTCAACGAAATGGACGTCAACATAAAGATGATGGCGCACCAGGTCGTGAGTTTGGAGAGTAGTGTGGCTGTGCCGCGTGGGCCAAACGCCGTCTGGCTACCGACGCCGCCAAAAGTGGCGGCAATGTCGGCGCTCTTGCCGTGCTGCAACAGCACAACCAGAATAAGCACCGCGCATACGATTACGTGAACAATGGTAATGACCCAGATCATAGTTACCAAAAATCCTTTCAGAAATCTTGGTGCGGAAGGGGGGATTTGAACCCCCACGCCTCACGGCGCCACCCCCTCAAGATGGTGTGTCTGCCAATTCCACCACTTCCGCATTGGCTCGGATGACGCACGCTGGGCGGCGAAAACTCGAGTCCAGAACAATTGATTATAACAAACTCTCCGCTGCTAGTCGGCGGCTGCGGCGGTCTTGACCTCGGCAGGTTTGTCCCGCATCGTTTCCCACATCTCCGTGACGCAGGAACGTAACGTGGCCGTGAGTTGCTGGTACGTTTCTTCCGCGTTGGCCGCAGATTCCGGCGGATGAATCGGCGCGCCAAACTGGACCTTCAGTTTTGCCAGACGAGGAAACTTCTTGTGCCGCGGCCAGGAATCATAAAAGCCCTCCAGCGCCACCGGATAAATCGGGACTTTCATGTGCACGGAGAGAATTGCGGCGCCCTTCTTGAATTTCTTGGGAAGGCCGTCAATCGACCGTTCGCCCTCCGGATAAAGCACAAGGTTTCTGCCGTGGCGCAGTCCATAAGCTCCGGCACGCATGGCATTTACCAGATTGGAATCAGGATCAACCGGGACCAGCCGAATGGTCTTGGCCAGAAATCCGAATACTCCGTGGCCAAAGATCTCGCTGGTCCCAACGTAAAACATATTCTTGAACAGCCGCCAGGGAATCATGCTGGCCACAATAGGGCCATCCAAAAAGCTTTGGTGGTTCGGACAGAGAATGAAAGGCCCCTCGCGAGGCAGGTTTTCCACACCGCTGACGCGCAAGCCGAAGAAGATCCGGACAAACACCGAAACAATTTTGCCGACCACAAACCAGATAAACGCGAACAGTATGCTGCCCTTCAAAGCAGAGAGGACCTGCGGATCATCCGGCTCGGTGGCCAGCACCTCTTCCCAGCCGGCTGATTTGGGCGGACCGGAAGTTCCACCACGCGCTTGCAGCAGCGCGTCTACTAATTCGAGAACCGTGTAGACCTGAGCGATGACTTTGTCGTCAGCGCTGGAGCCCAGTTCGCGCTCCAGTTCCACTACCAGTTCCACGCGCTCCATGGAATCAAAGCCGAGGTCTAATTCCAGATTGGAGGCAGGCAGCACTGGCTTTTGCGTCTTACCGGCGCGGCGGATGATGGCGATGGCTTTTTGTACGTCAGGATTGGCGATCCACAATGCTTCTGCCGCGGTGAGTTCCGCCGCGTCGGATGATCCGCCGTCGGCGCCTTCGCCGGCCATGGCGCGGCGCTGAATTTCAAAACGCTTCAGCTTGCGTGTACTGGTGCGCGGCAAAGGATCGCGCCAAATGTCGAAGCTCAAAATCCGCTTGGTGCTCGGCAGTTCCATGGAAAGGCCTTCCACGTCAAAGCGGATCACCTCTCGCGCATTCACGATCTTGCGCTCGCGCAGCACGTCAAAGTCCGGAACGATCACGGCGTGCAGACGCTCGGACGCGGGCTCCCCGGCCCGGTTCTTGAGTCCCATCACGCAAATCTCCTTGATAAAAGGACAGCGCAGGTAATGCGATTCAATCTCTTCCGGGAAAACATTCTTTCCGGAACTCAGCACGATCATTTCTTTTTTTCTGCCGGTGATGAACAGGTTGCCCCGCTCGTCCAGATATCCCAGATCGCCAGTGTGCAGCCAGCCATCGGGAATGGCTTCCGTGGTGGCCTCGGGACGGTTGTAGTAACCCTTCATCAGAATGTTGCCGCGCAGCGCAATTTCACCGCTGGGACGTTCGCCATCCTCTCCCGCCTTCGGGTCTATGATTTTGACCTCGACTCCCTTGAGCGCCTTACCCACTGACCCCAACATGTTGGTGTCGGGCGGCGTACAAGTCGCGCCGCCGCTGGTTTCCGTGAGGCCATACGCTTGGAGTACGTTGAAACCCAGTGTGCGCAGATCGCGTCCCACGCTGGAATCAAACGCCGAGCCGCCGGTGATCAGGAAGCGCATTTTTGGTCCGAGTAAGCGATGCACTTTCGCGAAAAACAGCTTGCCGGGATTCATGCCTAGCCGGCGGCCGGCGGCGGAAATTGCCATCAACACACGGAAGGCAAGCCGCGTAGCCACGGACCCGCTTTTCACTTGTTGCATCACGCGTTCATGAATGAGATAGAAAAATTGCGGCACGCAGCAGAACAAAGTTATGCCGCGCTCGCTCAGCGCGCGCAGCAGTTCAGTCGTGTTCATCTGTTCCAAATAAACAATCCGTGCGCCCACCGCAATCGGAAGCAGCAAGTTGGCCATCTGGGCCAGCGAATGAAATAAAGGAAGCACGGCCAGAATCGAGTCACTGGGGCCGACGTCAATCAGGCTAAAGACTGCTTCAGCCTCCGCCAGCAAATTCTTGTGCGTGAGCATTACGCCTTTGGGGTCGCTGGTGGTCCCTGAGGTGTAGAGAATGACCGCGAGATCGTTGTCGTCGAACTCGGCAGTCTTAAAGTCGCCCGGACCGGCAGTAAACATTGCGGCCAGGTTGGGATAGCCGCCGGCGTCGCCATCCATGAGCACAATCCGAACAGTCAGTCCGTCAACCGATTTCTCTACAGCCGGCAAGCGCTGCGCATCAGTAAAAATAAAAACGCATCCGGAATCGTGAAGAAGCTTGTTCACCTGTTCCGGATTAAACGCAGTATCCAGCGGCACGGAAATAGCGCCGGTTGCCATGATCCCCAGATACGAGGCCACCCAGAGCGGACCGTTGGTCGCGGTGATGGCACAACGGACGCCATTGGCGACACCACGTTCCCGCAGCCAGCGCCCCACCGACCCCGCCATGCGACGGAGATCGGTGTAGCTGTAACTTTCCACGGCGCCAGACACACGCTGCAACTCCGCCGCGGTTGCGGAAGGGAATTGGTCTGCGGATTTCAGAAAACAACCGTAGAAACCGTGCATGGCAGAGTTGTGTGAGGATTCCAATTTACTACTGCTCTCTGATGGACGTCCGGGCAGACACATAAGCGGCAATCGCTTTTTCCAGCGTTCCCTGAGCTTGCAGAATGTATTCGACGGCATCACGCGCGGCGCCTTCGCCGCCGGCGGAAGGCGTTTGGTAATGCGCCATCGCTTTCACTTGCGGGCGCGCATTGGCCACGGCGATGGCCAGTCCGCAGCGTTCCATGATGGGTAGATCAATTACGTCATCGCCCACGTACGCGATTGCGTCCTCATGGACTCCGCTCTCGGCCAGGATTTTATCGAGCACGTCAGACTTATTCGCCGCGCCCTGGTAAACGTAATCGAGATGCAGATCGCGCGCGCGCAGGGCCACGGTTTCCGATATGCGTTTGGTCACGATCCCGGTTTTGAGTCCACCTAGCCGTGCCAGCGAGATGGCTGTTCCGTCATGAGCGTGAAAGCCCTTCGCTTCAATCATGCTCTGGCTCACAATACCGTAGCCGGCGGAATCTTGATAGCGCTCAGCATGTGCGTCCGTCGAGCGCAGCCCCTCAGCCGGAGCAGGGAAGAGCCAGATCGTGCCGTCGGTGAGGACGCCGTCAACGTCGAACAGGACAACTTTTATTTTCTTGGCGCGGTCGGTGGACATAACTTAGCAATGAGCAAATAGCAATTGGCAATTAGCAAAAACTCAGAGCCGAAACAGTTTGGCCAATTGCTATTTGCCAATTGCTAATTGCTCTTTTACACCATTTCCGTTCCCCACAGATCATGCAAATGAATAACGCCTTCCACCGTTCGCGCTGCATCGACGACTACGAGTGACGTAATCTTCTTCTGCTCCATAATGTTCAACGCCGCGGCGGCAAATTCGCTGGCGCTGATCGTCGTGGGGTTGGTGGTCATGCACTCGCCCGCGGACAGACTCAAAACGTCTTTGCGCTGTTGCAGAAGACGGCGCAAATCGCCATCGCTGATTACGCCGACCAGTTTGCCTTCTTCCACGACGGTTGTAATGCCCAGCCCTTTGCGCGACATTTCGTAAATCACGTCGTGCATTTTGGCTTGCTGGCTCACGCGCGGGACGGAATCTCCGCTATGCATGAGCTGTGACACGCGGGCCAGCTTCTTTCCCAGTTTCCCGCCGGGGTGCAAGTTGGCAAAATCTTCTTCTTTGAATCCGCGCTTGTCCGCCAGCGCCAGGGCCAGTGCGTCTCCCAACGCCAGCATGGCAGTTGTGGAAGCAGTAGGAGCAAGTCCCAGTCCGCAGGCTTCTTGTGCGATGGAGCAATCCAGCGCAATGTCTGCGGCCTGTGCCAGCGTCGATTTCTTTTCTTTAGAACCAGAAGCAGAACCAGCAGCAGCCGCGGGATAAAGCTTGTCTCCGGTGATGCTGATCAGCTTGATTCCAATGCGCCGGATAGTCGCCAGCAACTGCAATATTTCTTCTGTATCTCCGCTATACGAAAGCGCGACCACCGTATCACCGCGGACCAGCATCCCCAGATCGCCGTGCAACGCTTCTGCCGGATGGAGATAGAGCGCCGGCGTCCCAGTGGAACTGAACGTGGCTGCGATCTTGCGCGCGATGATGCCGCTTTTGCCCATGCCGGTGACGACTACGCGTCCGGCGCACGAATGCAGACACTCCACAGCCCGATCGAAGTCGGCAGCCATGGGGCCGGCAATGCGCTCGGCCAATTCGCGCAAGGCTTCCGCTTCAATCCGCACAACGTTAGCACCGATGGATTTCACTGGCATCAATACTAGCAGTCGGAACAGACCGCCATTGCTGACGGCGCCATCAAGCCGTTGCCGCTCCCGGCGTTGCGCCCAATTCCGTTCCGGCTAGTGTCTCATTGGGTTTCATCCAATAAGCCAGGACCGCGCCCAGCAGGAGTAAACCAATGCTTCCAAGAAACGGCAGGTTCCAGTTCCCGGTTTTGTCGATGATGTACCCGCCAACGACCGGAGAGATAATGGCGGCAGCGGCCGATCCAACATTCATCAGACCGCTGGCCGTGCCGGAGAAGCGCGGAGCGATATCCATGGGAATGGCCCACATGGGACCGATGGTAAATTCCGCAAAGAAAAATGCCACGCTCAGACAAATAGCCACAGTCACCAGGTTGTGGGACAGCAAGACCGGAATCATGAAGACCAACGAAAACAGAAACCCGATGATCACCAAATTGCGACGCGCCTTGTTTCCGTCCCCCGTTTTCTTATAGATGCGGTCACTCACCACGCCGCCCAGCGTGTCACCGATCACGCCCGCAAAAAATACGCCGCTCGAAAAGAGCGCTGAATTCTTCAAGTCCAGCTTGTAGCTATGGAGAAAGAACGAGGGTATCCACGTCAAATAAAGCCACAGGGTCCAGCCATAACAGAAATAGACCAGCGTCACCGGAGCCATGCGTAGCGTCAAGCGCCCCCAGGGTATCGGCACTTTTGCTTTCTGCTTTCTTGCGCTGAAGTCGGGCAGTAGCTTCAACTCGCGCTGAGTAATGCCGCGATGTTCCGCCGGATTGTCGCGGAAATACATTCCCCAGACCACGGCAAAGGCCAGGCTGGCCACGCCTAGAATGTAGAACGATCCTCGCCACGAAGTCCTCAACGCAAGCCATGCCACCAGCGGCGGAGTAAGTGCATTGCCGAGCCGCGACGCGGAATGCGTGATCCCCTGCACAAAGCCGCGTTGACTTGCCGGCGCCCAATCCGACATGGCCCGCGTTGCTGTGGGAAAAGTTGCGCCTTCTCCCAGACCGAGCAGGACACGCGCAATGATCATCACCAACAGGCTGCCGGCCAACCCGGTGTAAATGGTGGCGCCGGCCCAGATCACAGCACACACGGTCAAGGTTCGCCGGGCTCCAAACCTGTCACTCACCCAGCCGCCGACGATCTGAAAGATCAGGTAAGGATAAGCAAAGGCGGAAAACACGAATCCCACCTGCGTCTGGTTGAGATGGAGGTCTTTCTTGAAGAGCGAGGCCGCTGTGCTCACGTTGGTGCGGTCGATGTATGTGAGTCCATACATCACGCAGAGAAGAAACAGCACGATGTTGGTTGCGGAAAAGATTCTCTGCAACATCCCGGGAGTCGTGTCGCTGGGACGTGCGTTGATCGACGGTGTGGCCATAGTCAGCTCCTCACAATTGCGCAGTTTTTTAAGCTAGTGTCGTTATCACTGTGGATCAGGAAAGCGCTTTCTCGGTAATGGTGCTCTGGAGCTCGGCCCGTTGTTGGTTCACTTCAGAATGTTTGTGGGCGAGGCTATTGAGTGCCGCGGTAACGCCTCCGGATTTATGCGGGACGCCTGCAAGTTGCAATCCCATCTCGACGCCGCCCAATGTTCCTGCCAGCATGAGATCGTTGAAGTGGCCTAGGTGTCCGATGCGAAATACTTTGCCCGCCAATTTGGCCAGGCCAGTCCCCAGAGACATGTCGAAATTTTCGAGGATGACTTCGCGCAAACGATCGGCGTTGTGGCCTTCGGGCATCAGGACTGCGGTAAGCGAACTCGAATATTCTTTCGGTTCTTCGCACCACACTTCCAGACCCCAAGCGCGAACGGCGGTACGCGTGGCTTCCGCGTGGCGATCGTGGCGGCGGAAGACGTTGGTCAATCCTTCTTCATGCAGCATCAGCAACGCTTCGCGCAATCCCCACAGCAGGTTGGTTGCCGGCGTGTAAGGGAAAAATCCGGAGAGGTTGGGCTTGAGCATCTCCTGCCAATCCCAATAGTAGCGGGACATTTTGGCGGTCTTGTTGGCAGCCAGCGCTTTGTCCGAAACGGCGTTGAAGCTGAGACCGGGTGGAAGCATCAGGCCTTTTTGTGAACCGCCAACGGTTACGTCCACGCCCCACTCGTCGTG
>PLJN01000122.1 GCA_003140235.1 Acidobacteriaceae bacterium | reverse complement strand
CCGACGAAGTTCGCAAGCAACTCAAGGCCGAAGGTCTTGGCAACATCGAAGTTGTGTACGGACAAGCCGGTACGGTTCGCGTAGCCACGCATCCGGAAGTTGATTTTGTGGTCAGCGCCATTGTCGGCGTGGCTGGACTCAAGGCCACGTACGAGGCCGTCCNNGCCGAAGCGCGCAAGCAGGGCAAGCCTCTGCTTCCAATTGACAGTGAGCACAACGCCGTCCACCAATGCATGCGCGGCGGACGATTGAACGAAGTCGAGCAAGTCTGGCTCACGGCCAGCGGTGGGCCGTTTCTCAATACACCCCAGGCCGAGTTCGAAAAGATTACGGTGGAACAGGCGCTCAACCATCCCACATGGAAAATGGGCCAGCGTATTACGATCGATTCAGCCACGCTGATGAACAAAGGCTTTGAGGTNNGTGCATCCGCAATCCACCATTCACTCGATGGTCGAATTTAATGATGGCAGCATTCTGGCGCAGCTTTCCGTCACAGACATGCGTCTGCCTATTCTTTACGCGCTGACGTATCCGGAGCGCGTCCCGTCTGATCTGCGCTTCAACGTGCTCGATTTGAAGCGGTTGGATTTCTCTCCGCCCGATCTGGCCAAGTTCCCCTGCCTGCGCCTGGCCTATGAAGCCGCAGAAGCCGGCGGAGCCAAGACCGTGGCCCTGAACGCTGCTGACGAAATCGCGGTGGCGGCTTTCCTGAAGCGCGAAATCGGCTTTGCCGATATCGCCAGAGTGGTCGGGCAGACCCTGAATGAGACGGCAGACCGCCATCCTGCATCCATAGAAGAAGTGCTGGCGATGGACGCCGAGGGCCGGGAAGTAGCCCGGCATGCTTTGGGGCATCAGTTGGCGCGCTAATCACTGGGAGTGTTTGGGTTACAATAACGGAACCGCCTCTTATGCATCTCTTAGCCTTACTAATCTATCCAGCCTCAATGGCCTTTGTCCTGGGTGTGCTGGTGTTTATTCATGAGCTTGGCCACTACGCAGTTGCAAAATGGTGCGGCGTGCGGGTCGAAACATTCAGTATTGGCTTCGGTAAACGCCTTTTTGGCTTTCGTCGCGGCGATACTGACTATCGCGTCAGCCTTATTCCCCTTGGCGGCTACGTCAAAATGGCGGGCGAGAATCCCATGGAAGACCGCACCGGCGAGCCGGGCGAGTTCGCCAGTCACCCTCGCTGGCAGCGGTTTCTGATCGCGATCGCCGGGCCGGTGATGAACATCATATTGGCCCTTGTTGTATACACCGGCGTCTTCATGTTTCACCACGAATATGACGCTGTGGCTAAGCTTCCGGTGGACATTTTCTTTCTTGCGTCTGGCTCTCCTGCGGAGCAGGCAGGGATTCGTACCGGCGACAGAATCACCAGAATTGATGATGTTCAGAACCCCAACTGGGAACAAGTGGTTATCGGCTTCGCCTTGAACCCGAAACAACCGGTGGATGTGACGGTGCGTCGTGGCGATCAGATTCTGAAAATGAAAGTTGTTCCCAATGAAACAGGTCCCGACAAGATTGGTGATGCAGGAATCAGTCCTCCGGAAGTAATTGGGGCTTTAACACCGGGTCAGCCGGGTGAAAAAGCTGGCCTGCGCACAGGCGACGCCCTGCTGGCGGTCAACGGCACTCCGGTGCGAGACACTCCGGAAATATCGGCCATTCTGCAGCAAGCGAAAGATAGTCCAGTCGCGCTCACCGTTTGGCGCGACGGCAAGGAACTGCACCTCAATGTAACGCCGGAGCTGTTCGATCCGGGCGATTCCGGCGGGAAAAGATACATGCTTGGCTTTTCAGCATTGGCGGTCGAGCGGCTTCCTTTTCCTGTTGCCGCGCGCACTGCTTACGAAACTTGCAAGGACAACTCTCTGCTGGTTTTCAAAATGCTCGGCAAGCTGATACGAAACAAGAATTCAATTAAGCAAATGAGTGGCCCGGTTGGCATGGCTAAGCTCTCCGGAGACGCAGCCAGGCGAGGCTTTAGCACTCTTATGGCGGCGATGGCATTCATCAGCCTCAACTTGGCGATATTCAATTTGTTGCCCTTTCCCATTCTGGACGGCGGTATGATGCTCACGCTGCTGATCGAAGGAATCATTCGCCGCGACATCAATCAACGGGTCAAGGAACGTGCGTACCAAGTGGCCTTTGTCTGCTTGATTCTGTTTGCCTCGGTTGTCATTTTTAATGATGTGGCCAAGAACTTCCATCACTAAGCTGGCGCAGTCGCCTTTGAAGCCAGCGCTAAAGCCCATTGCCTAAGCGCTCGCTTTTCGCGGCCCTGAAAGGGCTGCTCTTCTACCGTTTTTCCGCCGGAATGTTAAACTAGAAGCCAATGGCCATCATCCAGCGCAGAAAGTCCGTCGCAGTCAAGATTGGCAACATCCGTGTCGGGGGCGGCGCGCCCGTGGTGGTGCAGTCCATGACCAACACGGACACCGCGGACATTTCCGGTTCCATTGAGCAGATAGCCCAGCTTGCCAGGGCTGGCTCCGAATTGGTGCGCGTGACGGTCAACAATGACGCTGCGGCCAAAGCTGTTCCGGCCATTGTTGAAGGACTGGCGAAGCAAAACATCCACGTGCCCATCGTTGGCGACTTCCATTACAACGGACATCTACTGCTTACGCGCTATCCCGAGTGTGCCCAGTCGCTGGCCAAATACCGCATCAATCCCGGTAACGTCAGCATTGGCCGCAAGGACGACAATAATTTCGGCGCCATGATCGAAGTTGCCGTCAAGAACAACAAACCGGTACGGATCGGCGTGAACTGGGGTTCNNCGCTCGCGAAGTCACCATGGAAGCAATGGTGATCAGCGCATTGCGGTCGGCCGAGTTGGCGGAAGAGTTTGGTCTGCCGCGTGACCACATTATTTTGAGCGCCAAAGTGAGCGGCGTGCAGGACCTGATTGATGTTTACCGCACTCTGGCTTCGCGCTGTGATTACGCGCTGCATCTGGGGCTGACGGAAGCCGGCATGGGCGCTCGAGGAATCGTTGGCAGCGCCGCGGGCTTGGCGGTGTTGTTGCAAGAGGGGATCGGAGATACCATCCGCGTCTCGCTCACGCCCGCGCCCAACGGCAATCGCGCGGAAGAAGTTTTTGTGGCTCAGCAGATTCTGCAGTCACTGGGGATACGCAGTTTCACTCCGCAGGTGACCGCGTGTCCCGGCTGCGGACGCACGACCAGCACTTTCTTTCAGGAACTGGCGGAACAGATTCAGTCTTATCTCCGCGAAAGCATGCCCGTGTGGAAAGAGAAATATCCGGGCATTGAAGAACTGAAGCTCGCGGTGATGGGTTGCGTGGTCAACGGTCCCGGCGAATCCAAGCATGCCAACATCGGAATTTCATTGCCCGGAACTTTTGAAGAACCTAAAGCGCCGGTGTTTGTTGACGGACGGTTGATGACTACTTTGAAGGGCGACAAAATTGTCGCCGAGTTTATTGAGATCCTGAATGACTACGTGAGCGCGCGCTACGGTCCCGGCCCTGCCGCAACCGTGGAAGCAGGCCCCGGCGCTAGAGAGACAGTATCCCGTAACTGATCGCCAGCCACGCGCCAAAGCCCAGTATTAACAATGTTGTTCTTACGACTACGTTATCAACGATAGGGTTCCATTTTGCGTCCATGATTTCCTCCGCTTTTCCCTTGCCTTTATGACTGCTGCGTTCTGTCTTGTTGGACGGACTCAGCAGCCTTTGGTTAGTAATACGCACGCGATGAAATTTAGTTTCATGCTTTTTTGCCTGCGCGATATGTGGTGACAAAACGCGGACTGATGCGTCTCTCCAATATCCATTTTGGGTTTCTCCTGGTGAAATGGAAAATGGCGCAACCGGACCTGGTTGCGCCATTTGTATTTCTGAATTCCGGTTACGCAGGGTGGCAGCGAATTACTGAATCCGAATCAAGAAACTATGCCGAAGCTGATGACGCCGGTGCAAATGCGCTTGGCGCCAGCCCCTGACTGCTGCTCAAACTGGGAGCCAGCGGCAGCTGGATGATCACTTGCAATCCGGGCGAGGCGTTCGTTGCCGCGATGGAGCCGCCGTGTAATTTCACCGTGCGGTCCGCGATGGAGAGCCCCAGCCCGGCGCCGCCGCTGGCGCGCTCACGCGCTTCGCTGACCCGGTAGAACGGCTCAAAGATATGTTCCAGCTCGGTTTCCGGAACTCCAGGCCCATGGTCACGCACTGTGAACACGGCCGTGTCGAGCTTCCATTGCAGTGAGATTTCAACTGCGCTGCCCGGCTTGGTGTAGCGCACGGCGTTGCGGACCACATTCTCCACGGCGCTACGCAAAAGTTCCGCGGAACCCACCACGCGGCAATGTTCCAGAGCGACTGCGCGGACTTCCTTGTGCAGCGGTTTGGCTTCAAAGTTTGCGTCGTCGATAACTTGCTGCACCAGCTCTTCCAGGACCACTATTTCCGGAGGCACGCGCTCGGCCCCACTCTCCAGGCGAGTGAGGGCAAGCAATTGGCCCACCAGCAGATTGACCCGGTCCGCTTCCTTTTCAATTCTGTCCAAAGCGGAGACGGCCGAACCGTTGGTGCTTTTTCGCGCCAACTCCAGGGCCACGCTCAGGCGGGCCAGAGGAGAACGCAACTCATGGGAAATGTCCGCCAGCAGTCTTTGCTGCGCCGAAATGAGGGCGGCAATGCGTTCCGCCATGAGATCAAACTCGCGGCCCAGGTCGGCCAAGTCGTCCCGGCGATTGCCGAGAGCGGGAGTCACGCGGGCATTCAGGTTTCCTTCGGCAAAGTCATGCACCGTGCGTTGCAGCTTCTTCAGCGGCGAGCTCAAGTACAGCGCGAGCAGGTAGCAGACCAGCCCGGCGATCAGAATGCTTACCACGATCCTTCCCGAGGAAATATTCACTGGCGGCCCCAGGCTCGGTGCATGGTAATGGATCACAAAAATGTACTGCTTGCCACTGGCCGCGGTCACGGGTTTGCCCCAGGTGAGCTTGCCCAGGACCAAATGATAGAGATGATCTTGCTGAGGTTGCTGCTGCAATTCGTGGGCCAGACCGTTGACCACTTCGTCACCCTTGCCCGCCAGGGGTGCACCGTTTCCGTCAAATAGATAAATCTCCGTGCCCGATTCCCGGAATGACCTGCCGATAAACTCGTCAAAAGCCTTGGAGCCTTCGTGATCGTAGGTGCGGACCGCTGCTTCGGCATAAAGGCTGAGTCCCTCCCCAACCGAGCCGCGTAAACGCTCCGGCAGAGATTGGTTGTAGGAAAGCCAATTCATGAGCGTGAACGCGCCGATGATCGCGGCAGCCGCCAGCCAGAAGCAGACGAAGATTTTCAGGAACAAGCTGCGGAACAAAAACAACTTGCGAATTTTCACGGTTGCTCTCCGGGCCGCAAGTACACGTAGCCGCTGCCACGGATGGCTTTGATCCGTTCCTGATCACCCTCATACGGCCCCAGCTTGCGCCGCAGGTTGCTCACATGAACGTCAATGCTGCGGTCCATGGCGGACATGGGCCGTCCCAGCGCGGCCTGGGTAAGGTCTTCGCGGCTGATGATTTTGCCGGCACTGCGCAGGAACGTGTGCAGCAAATCGAACTCGGCGCCCGTAAGGACGACGGACTCTCCGCCGCAGGTGACGCTACGCGATTCCGGGTGCAACTCAACATCGGCCAGATGGACTGGAGCCGACGGCCCGTTCGACGCGCCAGTCGTGCGGCGCAGAATCGCGCGCAGCCGCGCCACCAGTTCGCGTGGGTTGAAGGGTTTGGGAAGATAGTCGTCGGCGCCCAGTTCCAGGCCCAGAATCCGGTCCAGCTCGCTGCCGCGAGCGGTGAGCATGAGCACCGGCACGGCGCTCTTCAGCCGGAGTTGTTTGAGCACGTCCAGGCCGCTCATGCCAGGCAGCATAACGTCCAGCACCACGACCGCATACTGGCTGGAGAGCGCCTTCTGCAGGCCGGCGGGACCATCGTAAACTGCGTCGAGGTGAAGCTGTTCGCTCTGCAAGTACTCTTCGAGCAGCTTGCCTAATTCCGCGTCATCGTCAATAAGCAGTACAGGAACCATAATCTTTCAAGTTACTCCAAACGCTGCCCTTGCACCGTTAAGAAATGTGAAGCCTCACCCAAACAATTTACAACTCCTAACATTCATTTGGATAGCCGTACTGTAGTATTTTTTCCAACAGCAGTAACAGTCGCTGGGACAACAGATGGGCTCCCCGTTCCAGGGGTAATGTGGTTCCAGCGCACTAGCAAGTCGCATCCCACAAGTACGCTCCTTCAAATCCTCCCTCCAGGTGGATTAGGGCGGCAGAAATGCCGCCCGTTTTCTTGGATCCAGGTCTGCTACCGGCTGGCGAGAAGAGTTTGTTCGGCCTGTTCACGGCAGCGCTCGAGTGCGGCCTGCAATTGCTGATGCAGCGCCTCCATTTCGGATTCCGTGGCGTTGGCGGGCACGTGCAGCGGGCTACTGCCATAAGCGCACGCGCGGGAAAACGGCTTGGGAATGATCATCTGGTCCCAGGAATTCAGCACCCACGCCCGTTCCACGGCAATGTAAAACGCATTGACGCTGCATCCCGTCATTTTGGCCAGCATGATGGGCCCGCGTTTGGCCACGTACCGCGGCCCGCGCGGTCCGTCAATGGTGAAAGCGGTGACATGACCTTTCTCCAGCTCCTGGCGCATTCCCAGCAAGGCGCCCACGGCGCCGCGGGAACTGGAGCCACGCACGGCGCGAAATCCGAGTTTCTGGACGATGCGCGCGATGTATGCGCCGTCAAAGCTTTGGCTTATCATGATCGCGAATTGTCGGCCGCGGAAGAAGTAGCCCACGGGAATGAGGCAGCGATGCCAGAAACACCAGATTGATGTCGGCACGGTCCGCCCATCGCTCACGCAGCCCGGTTCAGGAACTATCGTGTAACGCAGCGTAGGACCGATGAGCCGGATGAATAGATATCCCGTCCAGGAGATCAGCCACAGCGAGAACCGCTGACGCAAAGAAAAAGAGCGAGACGCGTTCTCGCTCTTTTTTCCGGTCTCGGTTGGCACAGCTTGCTCGGTCGGCTCCATGGATTGGATTTTACGCCGCGCGGGCAGTCATGAGTACCGCAGCCACTTGATGATCTCCGGCAGCGTAGGCTTTTTGCCGTACATCAGGACGCCTACGCGGTAAATGCGCGCACAGAGCAGCACCAGACCGTACGTCGTAGCCAGGTTGATGGCAATCGAAAGCCCGATCTGCCACCAAGGCGGCTGTTGCACGGCAATCCGGATAAACATCACAATCGGCGACGTAAACGGAACCATGGATCCCCAAAAGGCCACAGCGGAGTTGGGACTCTGCAGAGCCGGAAACGCCATAGCGATGGCTGCGACAATGGGCATGATCACCAGGAACGATGCTTGCTGCGCTTCTTGCTCGGAGTTGACCATGGCGCCGACGGCGGCGTACATGGTGCTGTACAGCGCATAACCCAGCAGGAAAAACACCGCGAAGGAAATCAGCAACATGGGCGAAAAGAAACCCTTGAGCTGGTCGCGCGCAGCGAACGCTGATGCTCCTGTGAAGACCGATGCGGTTGCTCCCCAGATCGCAAACTGAGTGAGTCCCACTGATCCTACTCCCAGAATCTTGCCGGCCATCATTTCCTTGGGTTTGGCGATGGAGAGCATGACTTCCATGATCCGCGAAGTCTTTTCCTCGAGTACCGACCGCATCACGTTGATTCCATACAAGAGTAAGGATATGTACAGGATCATCACCATGACAAAGCTGGCGATGAACGTAACCTGCGGATTCGCGGCCCCGGGGCCGCCCGCCTTGGCGTTCTGAGGATCAAGTTCCACACGCTTAAACACAGCGTCAATTTCCGTTGTATTCAGGCCCTTGGTCCTGAGGGATTCGCGATGCAAGGCTTCGCTGACGCTCTCCTGCAAGATGGTGGTTTGGATAAAGCTGGAAACATCCAGGGTGATATAGGGAAGCTTGTTGGCCGCCAGCGCGTCATCCGTGGCCCAGATCACGCCATCCAATTCTTTGTTGCGGACTTTCACGGTAAGCGCAGCCCGCTCGTCCGTCGAGGTGTTGGTGTCCACGTCCACGGTCACCTGCGACGATGGCGTGGATTCGCTCCGCTCCATGCTGTTTGCTTTTAGTTCCGTCGCTTTCTTGGTTTCGCGTTCCTGAGTCTCTGTCAGCCGGGCCTTGATCGCTTCCCCTACGGATGGACGGGAAGTCACTACCACAAAATGTTTGGTCCCCTGCTTCATCAGGCGCATGGCAAGCAGCCCCGGCCCAAGGGTCAAAGCGGCCATGAGGAAGGGAATCAGAAGGGTCATAATCAAGAACGACTTGCTGCGGACCCGTTCCAGGTATTCACGCTTGGCAATCAAAAAGACATTACGCATTGGTCTTCCCCACGACTTCTATAAAGATTTCTTCGAGCGATGGTTCCATCACCTCAAACCGCGTCACCCGCGATCGCGCCGCAACCTGGCGGAGGAGTTCCTGTGCATCCGCTCCCGGGGCTAGCTTCACTTCCACATAGTTGCCGTAATTGTTGTAGGCCTTTACCAGCGGGTTGTGATCGAGGAACGCGCCATCGCCTTCGTATTCAATTTGCACGTTATTCTTGCCGTAAGGCGCTTTCACGTCCTTGAGGTTGCCTGCCAGGACGGGTTTGCCATGATTGATCAGGCAGATGGCGTCGCAAAGCTTCTCCACCTGGTCCATGCGGTGAGACGAGAAGAGGATAGTCTTGCCCTGTTTCTTCAGATCGAGCAGCACGTCTTTCAGCAAGCCGGCGTTGACCGGATCGAGACCGAAGAACGGCTCGTCCATGATGATGAAATCAGGATCATGCAGCAGCGCGGCAATGAACTGGATTTTCTGCTGCATGCCTTTGGAGAGTTCTTCTACTTTCTTGGGCAGCCAGTCGGCGATTTCCAGCCGCTCGCACCATGAGATCGCTTTCTGGCGCGCGACGTTCTTTTCCAGTCCGTGCAGTTCGCCCAGGAAAGTGAGCTGGTCCCCAATCTTCATCTTCTTGTACAACCCGCGCTCCTCCGGCAGGTAGCCTACTTTGTGGAGGGACTTGCGGTCGAAGGGTTTGCCCAGAAGGTTGATGGACCCGGAATCCGGCGCCGTGATACCGATCATCATGCGGATGGTGCTGGTTTTGCCGGCGCCATTGGGTCCCAGCAGGCCGAAGACCGCTCCTTGTTCAATATTGAAAGAGAGATCATCCACGGCCACAAAATGGTCGTATGTCTTGCGGACTTTGTTCAGTTCGATGGTGTTCATAAAAGCTACTCAGCTTAACATCTCTCGTAGTATTACGGTCTTGTAATCTTTTGCCCCGGTGAAGGGACGTCCCCGTAATGTCAGTTGATATACGGGTGAGTAGAGAAAAAGTTTCAGGCTAAAGCCGCAAAAAGTTTTACTTGGTAGCGCTGGCGGGACTTTCGCGCCTCACGGCAGACGATGCTTTCACGCGATTTCGTCCAGCCTGCTTGGCCAGATANNAAAGCGCTGTCCGCCGCGGCCACTACTTCATCGCGGGTGAGGCCCTGTGTGGGAAAATCCGCGACGCCGCAGCTGATGGTCACCGGCCGGGGCACTCCGGGGAAATCAAAGCTCTCCACCTGTCGCCGCAGTTTTTCCGCGACGCGCAGCGCGTTTTCGCCCGTGGTCTCCGGGACGACGACGGCAAATTCCTCGCCGCCGTA
>PLJN01000184.1 GCA_003140235.1 Acidobacteriaceae bacterium | reverse complement strand
TGCCTATTGTCCGCGCAACCGGCGGCCTCGATGATAGTGTGCAGCAATGGAACCCGGCGTCCGGCACGGGAACCGGTTTCAAGTTCAGCGCGTATTCCGGGGCAGCGCTGCTCGGCTCGATTCGAGAAGCCTTGCAGGCCTTCAACGACAAAGCCGTGTGGCGGAAACTCATGCTCAACGGCATGAGTAAAGATTTCTCCTGGACTGCGTCCGCGAAGGAATACGTGAAGATTTATGAACGATTGGCCCCGAGACCTGTGAGTGTAAGCAAGAAAGTTATGGAGCTTGCCAAGCCCCCGCTCTGACAGTAGTCGCATTGGTCTGCAGGTCCTTCCGGCGGGCAATAGATACGAGATACAAGTCATAACTTGATAATTTTGTTTCCGATTTCGTAACGAATACCGAAACGGGAAGTATCATTTTGGAACTACTGTGGCTATGCGCCACTTCTAAAAAAACACACAAAACCATGCTAACTACCAATGCAATTAGTGGCTTACACAAAATTAGCCAAATGCTCCCCTTGCCCCAAATAACCATATAATTTCCATTTCCCGAACGCATTATTTATTTTTGTACGTAGATCATCCATAGTTTGCTATGGTGCCCTGCTAGATTGCGTTGACAGTGGACGTTGCATCGGCATACTCTTCGACTTCGTACTGGGGAAAGCCATCGCAGACGGAGCTAATCGATGGGCCGGTAGTTCATTGATGAAGAAATGTTGCGATCCTTGCGTGTGCTTGTTCAAGAGGGGGCGATGATATTGTCTGGTGTCGGTCGTAGCGCCGGAGTGTGTCCAGCAATACCTCGGTCTGGGTACCCTGCGATCTATTCTTGCGCGGTCCTCTTCATTTTCTGCTTTAGCTTGTTCGGCTGTAGAAGCTCGAAGCCGGTCAGACTGACTGCGCATATGCCAGTTCCAAAGTATTTTGCATTTGTAGGCAAGAGTCAGATGCCTGGAAACCATGCAGGGCCGTCGGTCGACGTCATTTACCCGATTCTGGAAGTATTTGCGCCAGATGGGCGACTCATTTATCAGGGAGACGACATCTTCCAGAATCTGGCGTTGTTGCGCCAACCCGAAACCAACCTTGCCAGGTTGGCGCCTGTGGCCTCTCCTCTGCGGTTGCGAGACCTCGTGGACCAAGTGAATGAATTTCGCCCCTATAGCCGGCAGCTCAGCAAGAGCAACCGGTACACATTTTTGTCTGTCAGTTTGAAGGATTGTGCCTCGTGTCGCCCACAGGATGATGCTCTTCAAGAAAACAAGGGCCCAGTTAACCCACAGACAAACAGGCTGTTCCTGGTGCTCGATCCATGAGCAGGGACACCAGAGTGGTTTCCTGCAAGGAGGCCGGATGTCACCAGCGTCCATGGCCTTACTCACGTTTCCTAACCGATCCTTCAAAGGAGGACCATTCCATGAAAAGTCTTCGCAAGAAAGCAACCTCATTGGCGGCTGTAGGTATTCTGGCTCTTGGCAGCATGGCTATTGCTGCTCCGCCAAAGGCCCAAGCCCAAGATGTAGGGATCGTAGTCTGTGCGACCGGATGCGCTACGGGTTGCGCCTTCGGCATTTGCGTTACCGTGTGCGTTACGGTCTGCGTTGGTGTTGTTCTCAACTTGTCGTAGTCACTGCGTATACAAGCCCAATCCCTTGGAGCTGTTCGCTACAGCCTGACGGTGATTGGGCTTGTTAAAGGCCCGGCAAAAAGGGCAAGATTAAAGATGCTTGAAAAGTAGTTTCGGGAGAAAAACTGCAAGAAAAACTCAAAATGGAGTGAATTTATGATGGGGAACCTACTCGCACAATGCCTGATCTCTTCGTTGCTTTTCACATTCGTTGAAGGAGCCGCAATTCTTCCGTATGGAGGACCGGCTGGGCCCGTCATCGAGTCGGCCACAATGACGGTAAATGACTTCGCGCGCGCCAATGCCAGTTGGGAAGCGGTACACGGGAATCATTCGAGCGATACCAAAATAAATCTGGATCTGCATGTCCCCAGTCTCGACATTTATGATCCCGATGGCCAACTCGTTTTTAACGGTATAGATCCTGTCAAGAATGCGGATTTCCTGCACCGTCTTCCTGCAGTACTCAAGGACCTGAAACCTGTGTCGCCTCCAAAAAGCATATCGCGCTCTCTCGAACTCGTTTCCGGTTTCCAAAAGAGGAGCGGCGAGATCAGCTCCGCAAAAAAATACACGATCTACGCAACATCAGCTACGAAATGCCCCCCTTGCAAGGGACAAGACGACGCTCTGGATGCGATCGTAGCGAAGAAAGGCATGGGGATGAACATTCTGCGATTGACAATCCAAAATTAAAATAGTCTATTCAACATGCTGCATTTTCACTGGCGGGCCCTGAGAGATCAGGGCCACAGGATCGGTCTGGTACATGGTCTTACGCGAAACTGCCCGCTTTGTGCGGCGCAACCGGGTTCTCAGCATCTCGGCCGTGACTGTATTGGCCGTGGGCATAGGCGCCAGCACGTGCGCGTTTAGCCTGCTGCAGGCCATATCCGGACAGGAGATCGCCGGCATTAGCCAGGGATCCTATGTAACCATCGCCCACAGGGGTGGCGCCGGGCCCCTCAATCCGATGGCTTGGGCCAGCTTCAACCGTCTCCGCGGTTTAACCACGGACGGCAATCCGGTTGTTGCCTATGCCTATAACTCACTGGTTGTCCCCAAGGTACAACATGCGGGCCAAAATGAAAACGCCGGTGTGGCCTTTGTGTCGGCAGGTTTTTTTAAGACCCTGGGGATAGGGATTGTCTCCGGCCGGGACATGTCATTGGCCGATGAGAATCCCAACACGGAACGTGTCGTGTTGATCAGCGAAAGTCTGGCGGTGCGCTGGTTCGGCTCCGCTCAGCAGGCGGTGGGGAAACCTCTGAGAATTCAGGGTGTGGAATGCGCAATCATTGGAGTAGTTTCTTCTACCTTTCATGGACTCGTGAATGGGCCTGTAGAGATATGGGCTTCTCCTCCCAGTGTTGTCCCCTTCTATTGGCCGGTCCCGAAATTGCCCAGCGGTGCGGGGAATAGTGCTGCCAATGCCGCGTTTGCCAGTGCTTTTTCATCTCCCACTTTTTGGGAAAAGATCCACTTGTTCTATGCAGTGGCCGGGGGCCGGTCGTCCGTGGGGCAGCGGCAACTCATGGCATCTGTTTCTGTTTTGTTGCAGCAGATGCGGTCGGAAGACACTACCTTTACCGCAGTCAATGGCATCACCTCCGATCCAGGTTATGCGGCGAGGCTCCTGGCCTGGATCAAGCTGACCTTCCTCCTGACTTCAGCGCTCACTCTGGTGGCTGCTCTGAATTTTGGCGGCTTACTGTTAGCGCGCGCGCCACAGCAGGTACAGGAGGTCCGCCTCAAGCGGACTTTCGGGGCCACAACCATCGCTTTGCTGATGGAACTGATCGTTGGTCCATTGTTACTTGTCATGTGCGGAGCAATATGCGGGACAGTGTTGGCGGTGATCGGACGTAAAATCCTGCCTTCACTTTCGATTTTCTCCGGCTCTTTGTCGTTGTTTTCAAGCCATTTGGCAGTGAGCACTTTTCTCTGGGAGTTCGTGGTTGCTGGCTGTGTTGCCCTGGCGCTCGGCGCAGTGCCCGCTCTCAGGCTGCTGCGCGATAGCGGGACGCCTCACCTGAGTTACACCGCCACAAAATCTGAAGCGACGATCAAGGCGCTACGCTTGATCATTGTCTCTCAGATCACTTTTGCCATGACGGTAAGCATATTTGCCGCGATGATTTGCCGCACCGTGATCCTGCTCAGTCATCAAAGCCTCGGCTTCCGGACCGATAATGTTTTGATAGCGGCCATTGACCAGTCTCGAGATAGTCCGCAGGCCGTGTTAATCACCACCAGCGCCCAGGGGACTTTCCCCATGGCCAATATTGCAAAGGCCGTTCTCGAAATGCCATCACAGTTTCAGGGAGTGGAGGCGGTTGCGGTCAGTGGGAGTGTCCCGCTGGACCGGCCCTTGCGTTCGATCACTTTGACACTTCCGGAGGACACATCTCGTGAGCCGAGGGTCGCCGCCTATACGGTCGCAACACCCGGGTATTTCGACGTACTAGGCATCCCCTACGTCGCCGGACGCGGATTTTCGTCACAACAGCTTACTGGAATTCCAACTGAAGTCGTGATCAATCAAGCTCTGGCCAAAGAACTGTGGCCCGGTCAGGATTCTCTCAATCGCGTGCTGCGGATAAAGTCCGAGGAAGGTTGGTTTGACGGGCGCGCTATTATTGTCGGCGTTGTTGCCGACGCACGGTTTGCCGGGCCCAAATATTCCAGTCAGCCAACATTGTATCTTCCGTTACAGGGCAATGCTTTTTCTGTGGGCCTTCCTATGTATGTTGTTGCCCGGGGGCATGTTTCCGCGAAAACCGTTGGCGATATGGTTTCCGCAGACGTCGGGGAACAAATACCGGGCCTTGCTGTATCAAAGTCCTACGCTTTATCGGGCCGCATTGACGATGCATTATCGGATGACTGGTTGCGGGTACGCATGGCCCTGTTGGGTACTTCGATCCTTCTGCTGATTTCGTATACCGGTTTGTATGGCGCCACCACTTTCTTTGTAAATTTCAGGCGCCGTGAATTGGCCATTCGGGTATGTTTTGGGGCAACGCCTAAGACCATAATGTATTTGATATTACGCGGCGCACTCACCACCGCATTGATTGCGGCGACGGCATCAATGATATTTTGGCTGATTCTATCTCCGCTCTTGCGCCAATACTACTTTGAAGCAATCGTGTCTTCGGTGACCATCGCGGTTGCTGTGCTTTTACTCTGTGTTCTGAGCATGCTCCTCGTGGCCCTTAAACCCGCTTTGGCAGCCGCCCGGCTGTTTCCCTGGGCGGCCCTCCGAGAAGATTAACCAAAGGCTTTCTGACACTTGGTTCGCGATACTGATCGCTTTTTGCAATTCAGCGTCAGCAAACCGCCGCTTCTGCGGTCGCGCGTTTGGAGTGGGAAAGGCGGTTTCGGGCATGGGCGGAATCTTCAATTTGCAAGTCGCTGCTTGCGCTTCGCAAAATACCAAAACACAGGTATGCCCGCCAGGATGACTAATGTTCCAATGGTTGAATTTCGGACATCGTCCATGAATGTATAAACCAGTAGCACCGCGGCCACTACGATGAACACAGCCGGGACCACCGGATATCCCCACGTGCGATACGGACGCGGCGTGTTGGGTTCACGCCAGCGGAAAACGAAGATCGTGCTGGCGGCGATCATATAGAACAGCCACTCGGCGGAGATAGTGAGATTCAGTAGCTCCTGAAATGCCCCGCCGACCAGCAGCAAAATAATCGCCACGATGCCCTGGACAACAATCGCCCACGCCGGCGTATGGAATCGCGGATGGACTTCCGCCAGTGCCTTGAAGAAATAGCCGTCGCGCGCCACGGCGAACGGTATGCGGCCGCCGCTCATGATGGTGCCGTTGAGAGTTACGAGCATGGAAAGCGCCATCCCAATGGAAACGATGGCCGCTCCCCACGGCCCTATGGCGATCTGCGTGGCCAGCGAGGCCGGAACTTTTGATCCGGCAATGGCGCTTGCGGGCAGCACGTATTGCACCGCCGCGTTGATGCCCATGTACAGCGCGGCCACAACCGCCACGCCAACAATCAGCGCGATGGGAATGCTGCGTTCCGGATGGCGGATCTCTCCGCTGACCATGTTGAGGTCGTTCCATCCGTCATAGGCCCACAAGGCCGCGACCAGCGCGAGCATAAAGCCGGCCATGCCGCCTTTGGCTCCGAGGAACGTTGTATGAAAATTGCTCCACCCGCCGGACGCCGCGGTAAAGCCAATAAAGATGATGGCCGCAATCATCGCTACTTTGAGCGCGGTGAAAACAAGCTGAAAGCTTCCCGCCTTTTTTACACCGACATAATTCAGCGCGGATATAAGCACCGTGGCTGCGATTGCGACCAGGTGTCCGTATGTGACTTCGAAAGTCCGAGTGGCGGTGATGTGCCAGGTAAAAAATGAATTCGCCAGGAAGCTGAGCTGGTGAAAGGTGCCAAGCACGTCGACGATTCCGGTGGTGATGGTGGCAATCGATCCCGGCTTAGCGATAAGGAACCATGTCCATGCGTACAGAAATCCCGGCAGCGGGCCATACGCATCGCGCACGTAAACATATTCGCCGCCGGCCCACGGCTTCATCGCTCCCAGTTCGGCATAGGTGAGTGCACCGGCAAACGAGAGCAGGCCGCCGACGATCCACACCAGGTAGACCATGCCAGCAGAGCCAACGTCTTTCATCATCACGCCGGGCACGCGGAAGATGCCGCTGCCGATGATGGTGCCCACGACAATCGCGCTGGCATGGCTTACGCCGAGATCACGCGCCAGTGCCGGCTTTGGAACGGGCGTGTTAGGAACCGGCAAGATTCGTTCCGCCTCCGGTTTGGTGGTGGTCCTGAGCAGGATCCTCGCGTCGCCGCTAGCGCATAAATAAAATGACCGCTACGCTGGGATCCGCGACACGGCCCGCCTTAGCGCTCCGAGAAACTGCTGGTTCTGCTCCGGAG
>PLJN01000028.1 GCA_003140235.1 Acidobacteriaceae bacterium | reverse complement strand
CTCTGTGCCTCTGTGGTTCAAATTTCCTTCCACATCTTGGCGACTTGCCCCGGATTAAATCCGGGGCTTGGCGGTTCGGTTTTGGCCGACACGGCACGGCCCGGTGTAGGATTGCGCAAGACCGATTCCGCGATTGTCGTGACCGAAATCCGCAAGATTATTCACGTCGACATGGACGCGTTCTTCGTTTCCGTGGAAGAACTCTTTGACCCGGAGCTCAAAGGCAAACCTGTGGTCGTGGGTGGACAGAAGAATGAACGCGGCGTGGTGTCTGCCGCGTCGTATGCAGCGCGTAAGTTCGGCGTGCATTCCGCCATGCCGCTGCGCACTGCCGCCAAACTGTGCCCACAGGCCATTTTTCTTGACGGGCATCCGGACCGCTACCGCGAATACTCTCTCAAGGCGCGCGATGTGCTCGAGACTTTTTCGCCGGCCGTCGAGATGGCTTCCGTGGATGAGGCCTATCTCGACATGAGCGGCACCGAACGGCTGCATGGCCCGCCACTCAAGTCCGCGCACAAACTGCATCACCGGATGAAAGAACAGACCGGATTGAATTGCTCCATCGGTATTGGCAGCTCACGCCTGATGGCCAAAATATGCTCCGACCAGGCCAAACCCAACGGCGTGCTCTACGTCATAACGGGACAAGAACAGCGTTTTCTCGCGCCGCTCCCGGTCGAAAAAATTCCAGGCGTCGGCAAGGTGGCCAAGGCCAGCCTCAATGAAATCGGCGTGGTCCGCATTGGCGATCTGCTGCGTATTGACGCTGGGTTCCTGAAAGAACGCTTTGGGAAATGGGGAGCCGTGCTCGCGGGTAAGGCGCGCGGCGAAGATGCCGGAAGCTGGTTTGAAGGCGAAGTCGGCGCTGACGTAGACGCCAAGTCCATCAGCCATGAACACACATTCAACCAGGACACTGCCGATCTCGAAAAGCTGGAGTCGACACTCGCACATCTTTCGGAGCTGGTAGGACGCAGGCTGCGCCACCAGGAGTTTTACGCGCGCACGATTCAACTCAAGCTTCGATATTCCGATTTCAGCACCATCACCCGCGCCCATTCGCTGCCGTCACCTACGCAGGTAGATACGGAAATTTATGCAGCCATTCGCGATCTGTTCTTCGCCAATTGGAAACGCGGACGCGCGATTCGACTACTGGGCGTCCACGCGTCACATTTTGAAGAGACATCCGGACAACTCAATCTGCTGGACGGCGACAAGCGAAACAAATGGGCGCAAGCGCTCTCTGCGTCCGACAAAATGCGCGACAAGTTTGGCGACTCCGCCGTGTTTCTGGCGAAGGGAATGCGGGGAACGTTCCGTGAGCGCGTCCATGAGAATCCAGCAGAGAAACCGAGCATTACAAAGAAACGCCGCCCATCCTGACGGCTGCGCCGGTGCTGAGGCGAGACAGGTAGACCCTGGATCAGACCAGCGCCGTTGGCGGCTTCCTCCTTAATTAAAGGAATTTTTAGAATCCAGAAGAAAACCCGAGTATCATAAAGAGACGCGCGCCTCGAAGGCTGCGGCAATGCCCGAGCAAGACTCATAAACCCATAATTCAGTTACGAGCACCGGTTGGTGGCTTTCTTCCTAATTATTGAAGGACTTAAAGAAAGCAAGCGTTATGTCCGATGACGCAAACTTAAACGCTTTGTCATTTTCAGGCCCCAGGGTTTCTCGCTCGGAGACACTTTCTGATGTCCACAAAATTTGAGCAGTCTGTTGTTTTTGCCGTGATGAGCATTCTGGTTGTGCTCTTCACCTGGACCTACAGGCGTGACCGCCAACAAAGAACGGGCCTGTGGATGCTGGGCTGGATCGCCATACTGGTTCATTTCGCGGCTCCTTTGCTGGCAAGCTTTGCCCTGCTTTCCCCGCAGTTGACCGATTTGCTGACGATCGCGACTCTGGAAATTTGCGGCGTCGTCTTCGTACTTTCTGTTTCTGAAGCGTGCACCACCACGCGGCGACGGATCATTTTCATTTCGCTGATTGGTGTTCCTTCGGTTGCCTACACGGCCTGCCTGATCTACCTGCCAGGCCACACCTGGGTGTATCCAGTTATTCTCGGTCTCAGCGTTTGTGCCGGAGTCGGGATTATGGCGTCCTATTACAACCCCAAGAGCCTCTATTTCTACACCTTTTGCATTGTGTTTGGGACGCCGGGGTTACTGCTCATTCCCCAGGCAGCGCATCATCCCGTCAACGGGCTTCTTTTTTTCCTGTGCGAGTACTTTGTTGTAGCTGGACTTCTCTACTGGCGACACTTCCATCGAATCACTCCAGGAGTGGTCTTTACATCGCTGTCGTTTGTCGCCTGGGGAGCGGTATTTCCCGTCGGCGCTGTTCTGTCGTCCCACGGCTTGGGCCCGCCGCCCCAGAGCTTTGTCTGGGACCTGCCAAAATATTTTGTTGCTTTCGGAATGGTCCTGACGCTCTTTGAAACCCAGACCGAGGCGGCGACCAGCGTCGCCCGCCGTTATGAAGNNCCTGCCGTTATGAAGAACTGTTCGAAGGCAATCTTGCCGCAGTCTACGTTTCCAGTCTGCAAGGCAGACTTCTGGAGTTCAACAGCGCATTTCAACAGTTGTATGGGTTCGATTCAAAGTCAGAGGCTCTCGCGCTACATACAGAGTCGCTTTACGTCACACCCGAAGATCGCGTGCAATACCTGAAGCTCTTGCAGCAGCACGGCCACGTGCTGAATTATGAATGTGAGCAGCGCAAGAAAGATGGAACGAGATTTTGGATTCTGGAGCGCGCCACAATGGTCGCTCGCCCTGGCGAGGCCCCAGTCATTCAAGGCACCTCCATTGACATCACGGAGCGCAAGCAAACGGAGTCGGCGCTGAGAAAGTCAGAAGAGCTGTTTGCCACGGTGTTCCGCCAAAGTCCGACGGCGTGTGTGATTGTTTCCGTGGACGGGCGGTTTATCGATGCCAACGACGATTTTCTCCACTTGCTTCAGTTGCCATCTGAAAGGGTGATCGGTAGAACTGCCGTGGAACTTGGCATCTGGTCACCGAATGAACGTAGCAGATTTCTCAAGGAATTGCAGAGCACAGGTTCCGTCCGTAACTGGAAAGTCGAATTTAATGACGCCAACGGCACCAGGCATGCAGGCCTGTACTTTGCAACGGTGGTGTCCATCAACGATAAGGAATGCATTTTTGGCATGTGCCTGGACCGTACGGACCAACTGGAACTGGAAGCAAGGTTCTTGCGAGCGCAAAAAATGGAAGCACTGGGCAGACTTGCTGGCGGCGTGGCCCATGACTTTAACAACCTGCTCGGAATCCTGAGTGGGTACGCTGAACTCCTGCAGGCCAAACTCGAAAGCGACGACACTTGCAGCCGCTATTGCACCAAGGTCCTGGAAACGGTTGAGCGGGCCAGCGGACTCACCCGTCAACTGCTCACCTTCAGCCGTAAAGAAATCACACAGCCCGGCCCGCTGCAACCCGACAAGGCAATCCGAGAACTTTCCGCCATTCTGCCCGGCCTTATCGGAGAGGACATTGAATTGAAAGTGGACCTTCGGTCCGCGGGTACGGTGTTGATGGATAAAACTCATTTTCAGCAAATCATCCTGAATATTGTGGTCAATTCGCGGGACGCTATGCCGGGCGGCGGACAAATCATGATCGCCACCGCAGACTACTTCCGTCCCATCGCCTCGCCTTCCGGCGAAAAGCTCGATGAGCGGTGCGTAGCCATCCGCATCCGCGATACCGGACTGGGCATGGACGAACACACGGCGTCCCGTGCGTTTGAGCCTTTCTTTACTACCAAAGACGTGGGACGCGGTACCGGACTGGGGCTGGCAACGGTGTATGGCATTGTGCAGCAGTGTGGTGGAGAAATTAGCCTGGAGTCGCAAGCGGGCAAAGGAACCCAGGTCAATGTAATTTTGCCCGCGGTCATCGCCGCTGAAATAGTTCCATTGCCAGAACCCGAATTGGAAATCAAGATCGGGGCAGGACACATCCTGCTGGTGGAAGACGAGCAGGAGTTGCGCAACGCCAGCGCGGAATTTCTGACTTCCATCGGATATACCGTGGTTTGCGCCGGCAGCGGCCCGGAAGCGCTCCAACTGGCGAGCGCAAGCACTCCGATCGATCTGGTCATCAGCGATGTGGTCATGCCCAAGATGAGCGGACGGGAGTTTACCGACCGTTTACTGCAACTCCGGCCCCGCACCAAGGTGCTGTTCGTCTCTGGATACGCCGATGACGTCGTGCTCCAGGCCGGAATTGCCTTCCATCATGTCCCTTTCTTGCAAAAGCCGTTTTCATTGAAGCAGCTTGGCCGCAAAGTCACCGAACTGCTCGCAGTCGAAGCGCAATAAGTTTTACTGCGCCCAGAGGTCGCCGGCGACATCGGTAATCCTCCGCTCCCTCGTACCCCACTCGGCTTAGCTGGGTGTCACCAGAGTTATTTTCTCTTTCAGATTCGTGCTAACGGTTCCGGGAATAAAACAAACCATTCTTGGTTTACATGTATGACGGCCGTCAAGAAAATCAAACTAAAAACAGGAGATCAAGTATGACCAAGAGAATTTCAACTTTAGCACTGATGACCTGTCTGGCATTTTCGCTGGCTTTGGCGCAGGATAAAACCAACGTAGGGCCGTCCGCTGACGATGCCGGAGCAACAGCCGTGAAGAACACCGCGCCGAATTCCGCCGGCCCGGAAAACCAAAACAACTGTCCACCCGAGAAGGTCAACAAGAAAGCCAAGCATGCTGCCAAGCCGGCCTCGAAAAAGCCGACAACACAAGAAGAAGAGTTTGACCGGGTGTTGCAAGGAAACTACGGCGGCTGATAGGACGTGCGAAAACTGCATGTTCCGGACCCACGCCGATCAAAAACTGAAGGAAGGGGGGCACCTGCGCCCCCTTCCTCAATAAGCTTCTGCGCGAGACTACTGACAAAACCGTCTACCGCACCCACTGGCCTCTGGATTTAGCTTTACTTCCGCACCCACTGGCAGAATGAGACTTCAGAATTGCCGGCGTTGCGCAGACTCGCCGTGGGCCGGCCACCGGGAGAATGGTAAGCCCAGTGGTACCCATCGGGCACGGCGCCGGCCAGGAAGCCACTTTTGAACGTGAGCCGGCCACTACCGGGATCGTAGGAGTACTTCCCCGAGTTGCCGTCAGACCCGGTATAGCTGCTGCCGGACGTGACCCGAAAATTGAGCATCATCCTGGCGGAACTGAACGACCAGCATTCGTACTGACCTTCCCGAATGCCGGGCCCGGTCGCGGTACTGGAACTTCCACCGCTGCCGGGGGATGACGAGGATGGCGATCCGCCAATGCCGAAGCACCCGGTCATCGACAGCAAAGCCAACAAAAACAACATGGGTGTTAGAATTTCTCGCTTCATCATTCCCTCCACGAAATTGGTTTCACGACTTTCTCTTCCTCGAGATTACAACTCCGTTCTTCGTGCCACTCCATGATCTGCCGACTCTAAAGTTAAGATTTCTTCCCAAGGCAAAAAGCAACGATCGTTTCTCCTCGCGCGCCTGTGGCTTTCCCCAGTTCTTCCAAAAGCGCAGGTTCCAGACCGCCGGGGTCTACCGGCATCTCACATGCGGCAATTTCCTTGTCCGTTGCGCCATGGAAACACAACTCGCAAACGCCCAGGCCTCCCTCCGACCGAATCGGCGGGCCAAATACCCGGCAGGTCATCGGACGGGAAGAATAAAGATCGCACATCCCGGTCTCAGGATCGAGCACCGGACAAGGCTCATTCTCGGCAAGGTCAGTGAATTCGTCGAACCTTTGCTCGGCTTCTTCGCCTTGGTTGAGGATTCCCGTGACCGGATCTCCGGGGAATCCGCCGGGGATACTCTGTGTCAGGCGGGCAATAGACTGGCGCGCTCGATCCCGAATACGCACGGCACGCTGGGGATCGCTCGCATCAAGCTCAGCCAGTCCTTGCCGCAAACGAGCGGCATCAAGCTGGTTGATGGCAAAAGGCCCCATGCAGCACTGCGTGCATCCCGGCCGGCAGACCAGCCACTCGCCACTCTTGCGTGCGGCTTCCGCCAATGCGGAATCGATGATTTGCACCAGTTCCCGGTCGCCGGATGGAAGGAAGGATGCCATGAGTCAGATGATATCCCCAATTGCAGCATCCAGGTATGAACCAAGTCCCAGCGTAGAGACGTGGCATGCCACGTCTAACTCGTCGCCGGGAAATTTCCCGCCGCCTCACGACATCCGTGAAATTCAGTGTCGGACCGACGGTTCTCGTAGCCTTAAAAGTGAGACGTGGCAGTGCCACGTCTCTACGCCGTAGTCCTTCTCATCCGCGATTTTTTTTCGTGTCCCCACTCCCACACTGTTCGTTACGGGACACAAATCCTAAGTCCTGCCCATCTTCCAACCAATTAAGAAACAACAACTTACGCTTTGGCGCCCGCGGTGCATTTACTCCTGACCGGAAGGTGAAAGGAGAAACAACATGCGGCTGCCGGTTGGTATCTCAAAGAAAATCGCGGTGGCGGCGCTGCTGGGGACCATCTCCCTGACCAGTGTCAAGGTAGTAGCGGATGTGAGACAAGCATTCAGCACACAGCAGTCTGCACTCAGCCGAAAAACTGATCTTTTGGCCGCGAAAGTCGCTGCGGACACCAGTAAAACGGAGTCGCAGAAGCAAATCGTTGCTCGCGTGCGTGACAACGACGAGCAGATTGCCGAAGAACAACTCTCGCGCCTCGCTCCTGCCAAACCCTCCGCGGCGCTGGGGAAAGCTTCCGGGCCGGTCCGTCAAATCGTCATCAGCATTCCTGACCGCCAGTTGGCCCTGCTGGAAGACGGGGCCGTGATCAAGGTCTATCCGATCGCGGTCGGCAAACCGAGCACACCCAGCCCGGCGGGCGATTTCAAGGTCATCAATCGCGCTACCAACCCGACGTATCGTCACAAAGGCCAGGTCGTGCTTCCGGGCAAATCCAACCCCGTAGGCACCCGCTGGATGGGCCTGAGCCTAAAGGGCTATGGCATCCACGGCACCAACATGCAGAGTTCTATCGGTAAAGCAGCTTCGCATGGCTGCTTCCGCATGAAGAAGAAAGACGTAGAGGAGCTGTTCACCCTGGTTCGCGTGGGTGATGCGGTGTCCATCCGCGATCAAAGAGATGAATTGGTTGCGCGGGTGTTTAGTGCGGGTGAGGTGCAAGTGGCCTCAGCGGCACCGGTCGCGACAGGAGACCAGCAATGACTCCCCTGAAGATTCCTACCGTCGATAGTGATCTCTCACCCGCAAAAAGCGCGGGTTCGAGATTTCTGGAAAACGTCGTCCAGCATCACCTCCAGTTGCCTTATGTGGCTCCTCCGGAATACCTGCCGGAACTGGGCACTCATCAAGCGCAAGAGCGGCGCACGGTGGGGACCCTGGGACAACTGCGCTGGACAACTGCACGAAAGACGCCACTTGAGGTCTGGCTGCCGGGCAATCTGTCTCTGGAACTGTGGTGGTTCCCGGGTGGATTGACGGGCTACCAGAGTGGGTCAGACCTCAAGTGCGCGCCTGATGGGAGTCACATGCGGACAGTGTGGCGAGTGCTCCACTGCGGAAGCGCGTGAACGTCAATACAGGATTAAAGCCCAGGCAGTCCGCAAGGCCACCTGGGCCAATTTCGATTTTCCGCTGAAAATTCCAACGGGTAGGCTGTCTCCGCCGGGACGGCCGCCCGCTTCAGCGGAAGATCAGAGCCCCGCAAAGCGGGGCGCAATTATTGAGCCCATCCGCTTACGCGGTGGGAAAGCTGGTAGATAGAAGGTTGGAGAGCCCCGAAAGGGGCGGCATAGGGTTCCGCCATTAGCTATGATCCTTTTGAGATCGAGAGATTATGCCGCCCCCTTCGGGGGCTCTGAACATTTCGCTTTCTTCCCACCGCTCACGCGGTAGGCTCAATAATTGCGCCCGCGTTGCGGGCTCCAGGAGTGCTATACTTCGCCCTTCCCGCCCATGTTGATGCGCATAATCAGACCATTCTCTTGTCTACCGCTGGTACTCCTGGTGCTGGCCGGAACGCACGCGCAAGAGTCGCCACAATCCGCACTGGTGGATGCCGGCAACGACTTCATCCAGGAAATCATCTCCCACAACGGGTTGCCGGGAACGTTGGCTGTAAGCTTCGACAACCTGTCGTCTCTTTCGACGACGGACCAGCAATTGGTGAAAAGCGTTATTCTCGGACGGCTTCGCGGTTCGGGGATGCACGTGGTCAAAGCGGAATCAGCGGCGGCCGAAGTGCTGATTACGCTTTCTGAAGACTGGCAAGGTTACGTCTGGGTAGCCAACGTGAAACAGAATGGCGGCAGCCGGCTGGTCATCAAGCGCATCGCGCGCGTGCAGAAAACCGCTGCCCTCAGGACGCCGACCGTGACACTGCAAAAACTTTTTTCCTGGAACCAGGACAGTCCGATGCTCGATTTTGTCCTGGATGGCCAGACTTTTCTGGTGCTCGAACCAGAGCAGGTTGTCGTGTACGTGAACAACTCCGGCCATTGGAAAGCGACGGAGATGCTCGGCATCTCGCACGAGCTGGCGTGGCCGCGCGATCTGCAGGGGCGGCTCCAAGTTCGTTCGCGTCAGATCACCGTCTTTCTTCCCGGAACGCAATGCACGGGAGCGGTCTCGCCTGCGCAGCTTCAGTGCCGTGCCAGCGACGATCCCTGGCAGCTTGATGCCGGACCGCTGGCTTCCGCGTTTTTTAGTCCGGCACGCAATTTTTTTACGGGCGTACTCGCGGGACAAAACGCCGGCATCTCCGTTCCCAGCTTTTTTTCAGCAGCCGTATGGCAGAGCGGAGACACGAAGCAATGGCTGTTCGCCGGCAATGACGGGCGCATGCGGCTCTACCAAAACAGTCTTTCGTCGCCCGCGGCCACATTCAACGATTGGGGAAGTGACGTGGCAGCGGCCCACTCAAGTTGCGGGTCGGGATGGCAAGTGATAGCAAGCTCAGGTACAACTAATTCACTGCAAGCCATCGAAATTGTCAACCGTGACGCCGTGCCCGTGAGTTCCGCTCTGGAATTGTCCGGAACGGTGAGGGCGCTATGGCCGTCCGGCAGTAACGGCCAGGTGCACGGAATCACTGAATCAGCCACAGGAAAATATGAGGCGTTCGCTCTTAGCGTTAGTTGTAATCAGTAGCCTGGTGCTCGCGGCGGTCCCCAGCCTGGCGAGCTCGCGCCCACGCTATGGCGGTACGGTGCGCGTGCTGCTGCGCCACAAAATTACTTCGCTCGACCCTTTGCAGGAGAGTGACGACCCCGCATCACGCGACCGCGTGGCTTCGCTCATTTACGAAACACTCACCGCGATAGACGCCCAGGGCCGCACGCGTCCCAGACTCGCAACGTCCTGGCAAGCGGACAGCGCGCGCCGCGTGTGGCAATTTAATCTGCGCGCAGC
Source organism: Acidobacteriaceae bacterium (assembly GCA_003140235.1). Lineage (GTDB taxonomy): Bacteria > Acidobacteriota > Terriglobia > Terriglobales > Acidobacteriaceae > Angelobacter. The sequence continues at coordinate 21,800 of PLJN01000028.1, read as the reverse complement.
AAATTTTCATGATGGCTCGCCAGTGACAGCGGCACCCGTTGCCGCTAGCCTGAAGTCAGCCAACCCTGAGTGGAAGGTCATCGCCACCGGTAAGCAGCAAATCACCATAGAAACGCCTTATCCTGTGCCGCATCTGCCGGAGTTGTTGGCGCTGGTGCGCTTCTCAATTATTAAGCGCTCCGGAGCGCTGGTTGGGAGCGGCCCGTACACTTTGACCGATTGGCAGCCCGGTGAGCGCGCTCTGCTGACCGCCTACGAGGATTACTGGGGTGGGCGCCCGTTCCCGGACAGCATTGAATTTCGCATGGGGCTTTCGTTGCGCGAACATCTCATGGAACGAAACCTGGGCTCGGACCACGCTGTAGAACTTGGCGTGGACCAGCTTCGTGGTCTTGAACAAGCCCAGACGAATCAAACGCTGCTGGTATCGCGTCCCGCGGACTTGGTCGTGCTGCTTTTCTTGCAACCGAATGCTGATGTTGCGGCGAGGCCGACCCGCAAGCCAATTGACCCGCGCGTCCGCGAAGCGCTGGCAAACTCCATGAACCGCGCCGCCATCAGCAATGTCTTGTTACAGAAAAAAGGAGCACCGGCAGGCGGGCTGCTTCCGCAATGGCTGACTGGATACGAATTCCTCTTTCCAGGGAAACAAGATATGGACCGCGCACGCAAACTCCGCACAGACGCAGGCAACGTCACCGCCATTACGCTGGCCTATGACGCATCCGATCCGGTCATGAAGACCATTGCGGAGAGGATCGCGGTGGACGCTCGCGAGTCGTCGATCCCCGTACAGCCTTTGGGCGATCTTCACGTCAACACCAAATCCGGCCGCGCGGCCCTCAATGCAGACGCCGTTCTGCTTCGGCTGCCTCTGCGCTCGCTCGACCCCACCGCGGCTTTGGCCAGTCTCGCTGACGATCTGGCACTGGCGTCCGATACCGTCTCCGCTATCCAACGATCTGCACGTTCGGAAGAGTTGGCAGAAGTCGAACGCAAAACGCTGGCGGACTACCGCATCATTCCCGTTGTCCATCTCTCGCAGGTCGTGTGGACCAATGGCAACGTCCACAATTGGCAGCAGCTCCCGAACGGTAATTGGGACCTCGACCAGCTTTGGGTGGAAGGAACGAAATAGCCGTGTCACTCCGGACCAAATTGCTGTTGCTGGTTTCGCTCAGCATTACTGCGAGCGTGGGCGCGGTAGCCTGGCTGATTCAGGCGCGGGCGCATGAGTCGTTTCGCCAGGCGGAGCAGGACCGCACCACCGCGCTGGTCACCCAGTTCCGACGGGAGTTCGATCATCAGGGAGAAGAGATTACGCGCGATGTGGACGCCGTTGCCACCACGGACTCTCTCGTCCGCACGGTGCTGGAGTTGTCGAGCGGCGCCGATCAAGCTTCCTATTTCGACGTGGCCGGCGGCTACGCGGAGGCGCAACATCTTGATTTTCTGGACCTGCTGGCCCCCGATGGCACCATTATTTCTTCCGCACACTGGCCGGCGCGGTTCGGCTACAAACAGCGCTGGTTTCTGGAACAGCCCACGCCCGTTCCGCAGCGTCCGTTACTCCGTCACGTTGAGACATCGGATGGCAGCACGCTGGCCATGCTGTGTGTGCTGCCCATTCACTCGCACGCTGGCAGTTACTATTTGGTCGGAGGGCGAAAGCTTGACCTCGTGTTGCAATCGCTCTCCACGCCCGCCGGTGTGCGCGTTTCCATCTACAGCGCTCCCGAAGGACGTCCCGGCGAGATGCTCGGCACGGCGCCAAGTTTCTCAAAAGACAATGCCGCAAAACTGATGCCGCTGGTGCATAAAGTTTTGGACCAGCACAATGACACGTCGGCCACCATGGATTGGGGCTCCGGCCAGCCGGAACAGGAAATCGTGCACGCCATCGCGTTGCCCGGTTACGGTGACCGATTGCCCGCGGTCCTCCTGGTGGGCAATTCGCTGGAGCAGGAAATCTCGCTCGAGAAGCACATACGGAACATCAGCCTGGTCATCGCGTTACTGGGCGTGTTCCTGGGAGTGATCGTGAGCGCCATTGTTGCGGCGCGGGTCACACATCCGGTGCAGGAACTGGCGGAAGCCGCGGAGCACATCGGCCAGGGCAACTGGGATGTCCGCGTGGAAGCGCGCTCCCACGACGAAATTGGCAAGCTCGCCGCCGCGTTCAATCAAATGACGCTAGAACTGATCACTCAACGCGAACGTCTGGTCCAAAGCGAGCGCGTAGCCGCGTGGCGCGAACTGGCCCGCCGCCTGGCCCATGAGTTGAAGAACCCGCTGTTCCCTCTTCAGATCACGGTAGAAAATCTGCTCCGCGCGCGGCAAAGCAGCCCGCAACAGTTCGAAGAAGTTTTTCGGGAAAGCACTGCCACCCTGCTGGCAGAGGTCGCCAACTTAAAGACCATTATTGGCCGCTTCAGCGATTTCTCGAAAATGCCCGCGCCGCAGCTTGAAGCGGTTGATCTGAATGCGCTGGTACAAAGCGTGGCCCAACTTTTCCAGGCGCAACTCACGCATGGACCGTCGCCCATCCTGGCCAATCTGCAATTGGAGACCATCCCTCCAGTGAGCGCAGACCCGGTGCTGCTGCGCCGGGTGATCGAGAATCTTGTCCTCAACGCCATTGACGCCATGCCCCAGGGCGGAACACTCACCATGCGCACGACCACGGCTGACAAGTCCGCCGTTTTCGAACTCTCCGACACCGGCGCCGGTCTCACCCCGGAAGAATGCGAAAGACTCTTCACGCCGTACTACACTACCAAGCAGCACGGCACCGGTCTGGGACTGGCCATTGCGCAATCAGTAATCAGCGATCACCATGGGACGATCTCTGTGAGCAGTACGAAGGATGAGGGAACTACGTTTCATATTGAATTGCCTACTTTTTGTGCAATCCCGACGCCGGAGGCGGAGGGAACCCTATGACCACTACGACCCAAAGGGCGTTCCAACGTTGCTATTTCGTATACATTCTCTCCAGTTTGAGTGGCACTCTGTACGTTGGGCTCACAGATGATTTGCGGCATCGCGTGACTCTACACAAATCTGGCACGTTTGATGGGTTCACGAAAAAGTACAAAGTCGACCGGTTGATGTATTTTGAGACATACACGGAAAGCAAAGTTGCTGCTACCCGGGAAATCCAACTCAAGAAGTGGCGGCGAGAGAAAAAGATTGCTCTGTTCGCAACGAGCAATCCGAAATGGGAAGACTTGACCCCAGAGATTTTTCAGACGATAGGGATCCCTCGCTCACGCTCGGGATTACAGAAAAAGCAGCAGGAACAAGAACTATGAAAGCAAACCTCCTCATCGTTGACGACGACGCCAACACACTGGCCTCCCTCTCCCGTGCTTTCCGTCTCGCCGGGCACGAGGCCACGGTGTGTGACGATCCCACGCGCGCACTTGATCTGGCGAGAGCCGGTTCCTTCGACCTGATTTTTTCTGACGTTGTCATGCCTGGCATGGACGGGCTGACCTTACTGGAACAAATGCGAGCAGCCGGTGTGACTACGCCGGTGGTCATGATGTCCGGCCAGGCGCATATCGAAATGGCCGTACGGGCCACGCGACTCGGCGCCTTGGATTTTCTGGAAAAGCCGATCTCTACGGAAAAACTTTTGCTCACCGTACAGAACTCTCTGCGTATGGACCGGCTGCAGCAGGAAAACCAGCAGCTTCGCCAGCAACTGGGCAGCGGTGGAATTGTTTTTACCGGAGACAAAATGCGTCGGCTCATGGCCCAGGTGGACCGCGTGGCTGCCAGCGAATCCCGTGTGTGCATTCTGGGTGAGACGGGCACCGGCAAAGAACTGATCGCGCGGACCATCCATGACAAGAGCCATCGTAAGGACGGTCCGTACGTCACATTGAACTGCGCCGCAGTTCCGGCGGAGCTGATTGAGTCGGAATTGTTTGGCCACGAAAAAGGTTCGTTCACCGGGGCGGCCGGCCGCCACGTAGGCAAGTTCGAGCAAGCCAGCGACGGCACTTTGTTCCTGGACGAAATCGGCGACATGCCTCTGCCCATGCAGTCGAAGCTGTTGCGCGTTCTGGAACAGAGCGAAGTGGAACGCGTGGGTGGTGACAAGCCGGTCAAGGTGAACGTGCGGGTGGTTGTAGCCACGCATCGCAACCTGGAAGAACACACACGCTCCGGCGCTTTTCGCCAGGACCTGTTTCATCGGGTTTATGTCTTTCCGGTGGTGCTGCCTCCGCTGCGGGAGCGGCCGGAAGATATTCCGGCGTTGACCGCGCATTTTGCCACGCTGATCAACAAACAAAATGGCTGGAAAGAGACAGCGTTTGCTCCCGAAGCCATGCAGGCTCTGCAGGCGTACGCATGGCCCGGAAACATTCGCGAGTTACGCAACGTGGTGGAGCGCTTGCTGTTGTATTGCGATGGTGACACGGTGACCGCGGCTACCGTGCAGGCAGCTCTTCCATCATCCGCCATGCCGGAAGGTGCAGCGTCGGCCGCGGACTCCGGAGCGCTGGCGGAGCGAGTGGAACAGTTTGAGCGGCAGGCAATTCTCAACGAGATCAAGCGTCACAATCATCACATCACCAACACCGCCAAAGCGCTGGGCCTGGAACGCAGCCATCTGTACAAGAAGTGCCAGCAGTTGGGGATTGATTTGCGAACGCTAAAAAAATGAGCTGACAAGAGCCTCGCCATGGAAATCACCAGCATTCCCGCTTTTCTCGACTACTACGAAAACATTCGTGAGCGTACGCTCCGTGTTGTCCGCTGCATTCCTCAAGATAAATTTGACTGGACTTATCAAGAAGGAAAGTTCAGCTTTGCCGACCTCATACGGCACATCGCTGCCATTGAGCGATACATGTACGCCGAAAACGTCCAGATGAAACCCAGCATTTATCCGGGACATGGCAAAGAACTGGCCGACGGGCCGGAGAACGTGCTGGCCTTCATGGACCGGCTGCATCGCGAGTCGGTTGAGATTTTCTCCCGGCTGACTGTTGAAGACCTGAAAAAGAAGTGCGTTACTCCGGCGGGGATCCCAATCACAGTCGGCAAATGGCTGCGCTCGCTGGTGGAGCATGAGTCGCATTACTTGGTTTTATGGTAACAAGTCTGAGGGCTGTTCACTTGTACATCAGAATCAGAAGCGCAGACACTAAAGATGCGTTGCCCGGCGGGTTCAACAATATTTTATTTTATTTTTCAAGCACGTTATCGGAGTGAATTGTTGCGCGAGAGCCGTGGAGATACGTCACGGTCAGACGAAAAAAGAAATCCAGAATCGCCGAGCTGGAAGTTTTCGATTCTTGAACTGTGTCCGCGCAGGGTAATCATTATCACCACACGTGCATTTTTTTGTTGACATGTCACGCCAAGTACATCAATATCTTGTGTGTAACAGTGTTAGCCCACTAGGAATAGGGGCTGGCATGAATCAAGGGTCCCAGGAATCAAATCCTTAAGGAGGTATTCAACCATGGCAACGAAAAAGAAAGCCAAGAAGGCCGCAAAGAAAAAAAAGCACTAAGCTAACGCGGAGCCAAGTCTCCGCGAATCAAGGGAAAATAGTTAGAACGGGTGTTCGAGTTGAACACCCTTTTTATTTTATTTGAGTTGACGCCCCGCCTCCGCCGTCTTAATATCCGCACAGCCCACTTGGTCCCGAGGACCATGCCAAAGTCTGCCAAGAATACAGCGCGAAAATCTGCTTCGGGTGAAGTAGTCATCCCCGACAAAATCTACTTTCGCATTGGCGAAGTTGGCCGTCTATGCGGCCTTCCCTGCTATGTGCTGCGCTTCTGGGAAACCGAATTCCCGCAGCTCAAACCTTCCAAGGGCAGCACCGGCCAGCGCATGTACCGCCGTCTCGACGTGGAGAACGCGCTGCGGATCAAGAAGCTGCTGTACGAAGAAGGCTTCACCATTGCCGGCGCGCGCCAGCAGTTGCGGGCGGAAACCAAACGCAAGCAGACGCCCCTTCCCTTCGCCGCCCCGGCCACCAATATGTCCCAGTTGAAGCAGGTGCGGCAGGGGCTGAAAGACGTCCTGGGACTGCTCTCCTCCAAAGCCAAGCCTTAAGCCGCGGGGGGACAGCAACCAGCGTAATTTGTGCTTCGCAAGAATCGTGGGACGAATCCAATAAAGTAGCTATAATTAGCTAATTCAGCGGCGGTCTGCTTTCCGTCTTTTTTTGAGGATACTAAGGTCTCATATGTCCAAGAAACTCCAGGTTCTCCTTCTCGCCACTTCCATTCTGATTGTTGGCTTCACGCTAGTTGGTGGTCTGGGCGTGCATGCCGCGTCCACCGACACCAGCAACAGCTCGTACAGCCACATGCAGGTGTACAGCGAGGTCCTCTATCACGTTCGGGCCGAGTACGTGGAAGAGCCCAACATGAATCTGGTGACCAGCGGCGCGCTGCATGGCATGCTGGAATCATTGGACGCCAACTCGAGTTATCTGAGTCCGGCTGAATACAAAGCCTTCAAGCAAAAGAAGACCACCGGCAAAGCAAGTATCGGCGCGACGGTTTCCAAGCGCTTCGGATACGCGGCCGTGGTTTCCGTAATACCGGGCGGCCCCGCCGACAAAGCCGGAATCGGCAACGGCGACATTTTTGAATCCATTGACGGTCAGAGCACGCATGACATGTCGCTGGCGGACATCAAGACCCACTTGCTCGGTGACGCGGGCTCCAAGTTCGAGTGCTCGATCATCCGCGCGCGTAAAGTGGAACCGCAGAAGCTCACCATCGTGAAGGATGAAGTGAAACTTCCGGCCGTGGAAGCGCAGATGCTTCCCGACAATGTCGGCTACATCAAGGCCCTGGTACTGACCAAAGGCAAGGCCGCGGAGATCGCGAGCAAAGTAAAAGATCTGCAGAAAAACGGCGCCAAGAAACTGGTGATCGATCTGCGCAACAACTCAGCCGGTGACGAAGAAGAAGGCGTGGCCGCTGCCAACCTGTTTCTGGACAAAGGGCTGATCGCGTATCTCCAAGGCCAGAAGTTCACCAAGGTAACGTACAACGCCGATCCGCAGAAGAAGATCACCGACCTGCCACTGGTGGTCATCGTGAATCGCGGCACTTCCGGCGCGGCTGAAATTGTGGCCGCAGCCATGCTGGACAACCAGCGCGGCGACGTGGTCGGCGACAAAACTTTCGGTGATGGCTCGGTGCAAAAGCTGATTGAAGTTCCCGACGGTTCTGCTTTGATTCTGTCCATCGCCAAGTACTACACGCCCAACGGCAAAGTCATTCAAGACACCGGCATCACGCCGAATGTCCTGGTAGCAGCGGCAAATGATCTTCCGGTGGTCTCCGACGAAGACGAAACTGCGCCGGAAGAGCCGCAGAAAACGACGCCGCAGAACGACGAACAGCTTCGCCGTGCCATTCAGGTACTGAAGGCAAAAACGCAAAAGGGCTGAGCGTTGCGGCGTCCGGGAACGACCCTCGCCCCTCGCCCACTCGTTCATTCAGGTCCGGCGGCCAAGGGATGCGAGGAATTTTCCTGTCATGAATTTCTTGTACACAGTCTTTCCGGCCTTGCGCGGGGCGGGGAAAAAACTGGCCGGACGCATCGTGTTTGGCCTGCTCGTACTGACGGCCGCCATGATTGGAACTCTCGGCGGACTGCTGATCGTCTACTCCACGGACCTTCCACAAATCAGTGAACTCCAACGTTACCGTCCCAGCACGGTCACCGAGTTGTATGACGACCAGGGCCGCAGGATCGGCTCCTTCGCTCTGCAGCGCCGCGTGCTTGCGTCGTATAGCGACTTCCCGCCGGTACTGCGCAACGCCATCATCTCCACGGAAGACAAAAGCTTTCAAGACCACTGGGGTATCAATTTCTGGCGCGTGATGGGCGCAACCTATCGTGACATCATGTCGCCGGGATCGCGTGCACAGGGCGCTTCCACGCTCACCATGCAGCTCTCGCGCAACCTGTTTCTTTCGCCGGAGCGCCATTTCAGCCGCAAGGTGCAGGAAGCGATGCTGGCCATCCAGATTGAGCGCCACTTCACCAAGCAGCAGATCTTCACGATGTACTGCAATCAGATTGCTCTGGGCCATGGCGTCTACGGATTCGAAGCCGGCGCGCAATTTTATTTCGGCAAGCACGCCAAAGAGTTGACGCTGGAAGAAGCTGCGCTGCTTGCCGGCCTGCCCAAAGGGCCTGCGTATTACTCTCCGATCAACTATCCGGAGCGCGCGTTGCGGCGTCGCAACCTGGTCATCAACAGCTTGCTCGAAGACGGCAAAATCACCACCGAGGAAGCGGGTATCGCCAAGACCACTCCGCTGGGACTGAACCTGCAACGACCTGACGAATCTGCTGCGCCGTACTTTGTCGAAGAAGTGCGACGCTATCTGGAAAAGAAATACGGCACCAGTGAAGTGCATGAGGGCGGACTACGCGTCTATACGTCTCTCGATCTCGACCTGCAAAAGGCAGCCAATCAGGCGGTGCTCGACGGACTGGCAGCATACGAACGCCGCCATGGCTGGCAAGGACATTTGAAAAACATTCTGGGAACTGGAGAGACGCTGGAGAAATATCGGCACGTTGATTGGGACCAGCCCATCACCGTGGGCGGCTACGTGCATGCTCTGGTGGCTGATGTAGGTTTGCAATTCACAAAGGTCAAGCTGGGACGCTATACCGCATCTCTCGGGCCAACGGAAATTGCCTGGACCGGACGCAAGCTGCCCAAGACCATGTTCGCTCCCGGAGACATTGTGTACGTCAAAGTCCTCGCTCTGGAAAATGACGGCACAGCCAAAGTTGTTCTGGAACAGGATTCCGGAGCCCAGGGCGCGCTCCTGGCCATTGATAACGCCACCGGCGACGTAAAAGCCATGGTCGGCGGACGCGACTTCTACGAATCCAAGTTCAATCGCGCCATCCAGGCGCAGCGCCAGGCCGGGTCTTCCTTCAAGCCCTACGTCTACACCGCTGCTGTCGATCAGGGCGCGGAGCCGGACGACATCATCGTGGACGAACCCACCACGTTCAACAGCGGCGGCACGGCTTATATGCCGCACAATTTTGATCACAAGTTTGAAGGCAGCATCACGCTGCGGCACGCCATTGCGGAATCCCGCAATATTCCCGCAGTCAAGCTGGCGCAAAGAGTCGGTATGCACAACGTGGCCGGCACCGCGAAGAAATTCGGCATTACGTCTCCGATCCAGCTTTATCTGCCGGTGGCGCTCGGCGCCGCCGACTTGACCCTCTACGAACAGACCTCGGCCTTCGCCGTTTTTCCCAATGACGGTTTGCGGATTGAACCCCGGTACATCCGAAAGGTCACCGATTACGAAGGCCATGTGCTGGAAGAAGATTTTGCCGACGCCAAAGACGTAACCAGTACGCGCACGGCGCGCATTATGGTTTCACTCCTCGAGGGCGTGGTCCAGAGCGGAACGGCGCGGGCTGCACTCAAGCTGAAACATCCACTGGCAGGCAAGACGGGGACTACAAACGATTACACCGACGCGTGGTTCGTAGGATTCTCTCCCAGCATCACGTGCGGCGTGTGGGTGGGCTTTGACGAAAAGCGGAGCCTCGGCCCGAATGAAACCGGCGGACATACCGCGCTGCCGATCTGGATCAACTTCATGCAAGCAGTGGTTTCCGATCCCGCACGAAAAGACGAGGCTTTTATTCCGCTGACGTTTGATCGCAGTAAAGCGGTGGGCCTCAAGCGCGCAGTCGTAGCCCCGCCGGATCCTCGTAGCGATGCGGAGGACCACTGATCACTGGTCACTGATCACTGACCCATGTTCATGCTCAAACTAATCCGCTACTTTCTCCTGACTCTGGTACTGATGCTGGTGTGTCTCTCTTCCGCGTTGCTGGCCATGCGGTTTGCCATTCACGGACGCGAAGTCGGTGTTCCAAAGCTTCAAGGGCTGACTATCGCGGAAGCGGAGCGCGTAGCCAACGCCCAGGGCCTGGTGCTCTCGGTGGAAGGCCGCTTCTATAGCGCAGAGACGCCGGAAGGCCACATCATCTCGCAGATGCCGGCGGCGAACACCAAAGTCCGTCGCGGATGGAAAATCAGCGTGGCCCAAAGCCTCGGACCACAAGGCGCCGGCGTCCCGAACCTCACCGGCCAGAGCCAGCGAGCGGCCAATATCAACGCCAGCCGGCGGGGCCTGGAAATTGGAACTGCCGCTGCCATTCACATTCCCGGCGCTCTGCCGGACACGGTGGTGGCGCAGAGCCCGCCTGCCGACACGAAAAAAGTTTCTTCGCCCCGCGTGGGATTGATCCTGGCCGCTCACGACAACACTCAGTGGTACATCATGCCCCGATTCACCGGACGTCCGCTGACGGAAGCCACGTGGGAACTACAGCAAGCCGGCTTCACCCTGGGAGGCGTCAGTGAGTCCGGAGTTCATCTTTCAGAGAATGGGGCCGACCTGCCCGACAGCCATCCCGGGATCATCGTCCGCCAGTATCCGCCGGCGGGCCAGCGAATCGCTGCTGGTTCCGCGATTAGCTTTGAAGTGATAACAAAATAGCACTCAGCAGTCAGCATTCAGTCTCTGCCCATTTTTCTCGTCCCAAGCATTGGAGCATCAACCGCAAAGGACGCAACGGACGCCAAGGATCTCCTGTCTTAATTCTCCTTTGCGTCCTTCGCGACCTTTGCGGTGAAACATGCAGTTTCGGGGCTGAGTGCTGACTACTGAGTACTACTGTCCAAAGGTACCTGCCGGCATTGACCAAATGGAAGCCTTCCATGAGACGAACGGGTCGCAACTCTGCTCCAAATCAGGGTTATAGTCAATGTACCGAGAAGAGAGTCCTTGGGGAGATGCAGCCTTATGGAAACCCGCTTTACAGGCTTGAATGATACGCAATCGAACGTCCGCTGGCTTGAGGCCTGCCGCCTGCTCGATAAGTACACCATGGCCTGGCAATGTTCCTCTTGCGGTCACCGTTACAACCTGAGCGAATCCGAACGCCTTTCCATGCAGGAGGCGGGCGAGGTCCCATCGCGCATTCGCCATCAGTTTGACTCACACAAATGCGAACCCGCAAGCCGCCCGGTGCAGAAGCAGCCTGGCTACCCCACCGTGCAAGTGGACGATATCTGGACCACTTGATCGCCGTGATCGCGCGTGCGATCACGGCGATCTCCTCCCTCCCGCACATATTGATTGACAGTAATTCCCTATGAGTAGAAAATGTCACCATCCTTGAGAATGCAGGTGACTAATGGACCCAGAACGTAGCGGCGGTTTCAATCTCGGCGAATTCATCGTTAGAATCGTCATCTTCGGGTTCGCGCTTTTCCTTCTCTACTACGTGCTCAAATTTTTCCATATTATCCGTTTCTAATGCCAGGCAGAGCGCACTGCATCCCCCGACACCGCTCAACCTGCAAGTGATGACACCCATGAAGTTCCTCGGTTTCCGGATTGCAGCAGCGCCCCTCATGCTGCTCGCTTTTTCTGCTTGCGCCCACGGCCAGGACGCCCGGCTGCTTTCTGTGCAGGCTGGTGCAAACAGGAGTAACACCGGCGGAAACGCCTGCTCCAAAGACGTCCAGGTCCGGGATGTGCGCTGTTATCCCGGCGTTGACGCGTTCGTCCAGATACAGAACTGCCTGAACGCGCTGCCCGACACCGGCGGCACGTGTGACGCAACTTCGATCCAGGGTCCGCAATCCGTCTCGAACGCTCTCAGCATCACTCGTCCCGCCACCATCCTCTTTGGTGACGCCGTGTACACTTACGGCGGCAGTTCGGTACTTATCCGCATTAACGCTCGCGGCGTCCAGCTCATCGGCAAAGGGCGCGGCTATGATTCCGGCGCAACTTTCGGCGGACGGACACAGTTTGTGCTGAGTAGCGGCCATGGCGCGCGCCATCTGGTGAGCACGGACGCCGATAATTTGACCATCCAGGATATTTCCTTCATCGGGCCGGGCATCAACGCCAGCAGCGGCGGCGGCATCAGCAACACCCTTGGCCACAACCGCAATATCGAAGGCGTGATTTACAGAAACGTGGAAGTGTCCGACGTCACGAACGCGGCGATCAGCATCAAGACTCCGGTCTCCGTGCTGTTTGAAAATGTGCTCGCTCGCAAAGGCGCCAGTGATGGAATTGTTTTCTTCGGTGGCGGCACCACCGTGACCTGCATTCAATGTTTCGCCGTCACCATGGCCGGCCGTGGCATTGCGTTCGACGACATCACCAGCGTCCACGTAAGCGGCGGCGCCGTGGAATCCAGCGGCATCGGCTGGGACATTAGTGACTCGAACAACGTAGTGCTCGACGCGACCGACGCGGAAGTCCAGGTGGACCGCAGCGACGCCAATCCCGGACAAGTCGGCCACGCCTACCGCATCAACGGCAGCACGCACGTCACGTTGATCTCTCCCAACTCGCGCTCCGTCCCCTCGCGCAACTCGCGCCATTTCGTGATCAGCGGTAGCTCCAACTCCGTAAGGATCATCTCTCCGCGAATCGTTGAGGGCCGGCACACGCCCGCGTTTGACATTGAAACCGAAGCTGGGTGTACGGGAATCAAGTTGGACGGCATTGATCCGGCCTACACCGTGAGCGATAACGCAACCGGGACCATCATTGAAGACTCGACAGGAAAAATTACGGCTTCAGCGTTGAACGTGACCGGATCGCTTCAGATCAACGGAATTGGCGTCCCGGTGTCGCAACAAAGTATTTTTACCGGAGTTTATGGCGGCGGAGCATCAAGCGGATCGCTGGGGACCGTAAGTGAAATCGTCCTAGCCAAATCGATCACCATCAAGCGGCTGGATTTCACCATCGCCGTAGGCGGACAGACAGCGCCCGACTGCACAGCGCAACCAACTGTCAGCATCTACGACCAATCCGACGCAACGCGCCTCGATGTGCCGGGAAAGCAGGTTGTCGGACCGCTCAAACTCACTCCCGGCGCCCACGCCGGAACCACCGGCACGGTAGACGTAACCCTGCCCGGCGGACACATCTTCCAACTCGTCTATTCCAGCGGCACCGGCTGCGCCAGCCAGCCATCCCAGGTCAACATCGCGGCGTATTACGTAACGAACTAAGAGAATTTGTAATTGCCAAAATCGGGTAATCGGGTAATTAAAAAATTCCGGCGATTACGGCGATCATGGCAATTTTGGCAATCTTCTCTCCGCTGTTTGACATAGCAATTACGCGGACTTTACAATCAATCTGCTGCTGATGGTGATCGAGCAGCCTTTTCTTTTGCGCGCGTCTTGCGCTTCCCCGTTGGCGGCGTAGCTCAGGTGGCTAGAGCGACGGTCTCATAATCCGTAGGTCGTAGGTTCGAGTCCTACCGCCGCCACCAATAAAAGCAATACCATCTATTACTTGCACGGATTGCGTGGTTTCCTTCTTCTGAGGCCGTTTGCGGATTGGTTGCGTACATATCCGCAGGTCGTAGGTTGGTTACGTTCATCCCCGATAATTACAAGCAGTTAGGCCAACACATTTGCGGGTGCCGGCGTTATATCAATTTTTCTGCTCTGAAAGAGTCCCTGAATTTCGATACCGGGCGTAGTTTCAAGCCCTTGCTTCACCTCAGGTCATTGTGAATTGAGGAGCAATATTACCTCTGTAGTCTTTTTGCTGGCGGCTTTTTGTTAGCGAATCGGCTTGCGTGGTGAAAATCATCAGCATGAGTGAAACTCGCACCCGAACACCTGTCTCGCTGACATCTGCTGCTGGTGCGCTTACTCTTGCCACTCGCCCACGCCGGTCCAGGCCGCTTCCAACTCGTGCGCGGCGGACCGTCCAAGCCAGGACTGAATCGCACCGCGGGCGGCCACCATCAGATCCAGGCCACCCAGTTCACTCAGAGATTGTCCAATCTCTCGCGCCCGGCCGTTGGCCTGCTTGAGAAAATGGCTACCTCCATTCGGAGCCGTTCCCGGAGACACTTTGCCAATTTCAACCAGCTCATGGATCAGGTCATCAGAATCAGGAGAGTCAGGGAGATTGTTCTTCGGCACTCTAATAATCACAAAATACTCCTCGCACCAAAAGGGTGCTTTCGAAATAGCGGACGGATGGACTGACCCTGTCTTTCAGATTGGCCGGGGCAGCGCCTCAGCGGCCGATCGCGGCCCCGGCGAGACTTGCATGGTTCTTGCGGGCTTCGGTTTTATGGACCTCTGTGGCCCCGGGCGCATGGTACTCCACATCGCGGGATACCATGACGTACCGGCCATTGAAGCGCAAGTTAGCTACGGCCTGGGTGGAAGTGCGCAGCCACATACCGTGAACCTCGGCGAAGTTCATGACAACGGAGCTGTCGCGGAGCCACCACGAGGGGCTCTTGACCGGCTTTCCTTCCAGGCGATGGATCTTGTAATTCTGGGCATCCACCCAGACCTGGCCGCGGACAAGTTCCTTGTCCTCGCGCTTGGGAGTTATGGCGAGCACGTAACATCGGCTGCCCTCCAACGTTTCTTCACGCAGGAACTGGAAATCATAGCTGTCCCGGGAGAGTTCCCTATGCTGAGAATCTTTTGCCGTCTCCGTCTCTTTAGCAAGAATGTCGCGAAGGACTTTCTCCCCCAGACCACCAGTGCTGCGCTCAACCCGATATTGGCTCTGGGCCGGCGGGCGATAGGTAATGTCGGCAACGAGTTCAGCCTTGGGCTGGGACTGTTTGTCCAGAAGTTGGTAGTTCCGCTTGACCGTGAAAGCGCGGAGATGCGCTTTGTTCTCGTGCAGCGTGGCAAGCATCCGATCGACAATGTTATTTACGTTAGGAAGATTACCGGTCTGAGCGCCTGCAAGTTGCGCCTGCATGACCAGCAACATTAAGCAGCTTGTGAGATGCGTCATCATACTGTCCCCGTCCTGAATCTTTGGACGCTGGTTTCGGAAAAAAAGAGGGCTGGGAGAATCTCGAACGCGTGGCCCTACAGGGAATGGCCCACGTTGGTAAGTCCACGACCCGCTGGAGATACAGGAAAGACCGTATAAGGACGGCCGCTTCCAAAACAAGGGGCGCCATCTTGGCGCCCCTTAGTTGTGTCCATCTTGATTGTCACTTCAACGCTGCAGATGACAGGCTGGCGCCGATTGCGTCACCTGACACAATGAGCTCAACCCGCCGATTCTGCTGTCTTCCTGCGCTTGTCTCGTTTGACGCTACTGGCTCCTTCTTCCCAAATCCCATGGCCGCCACAGCGTTCAGCGAGACCCCTTGCTGCACCAGATAATCGCGGACCGTGGCTGCGCGTTTTTCGGAGAGCTGCTGGTTGTAGTCATCGCCGCCAACGCTGTCCGTGTGGCCTTCGATGGTTAGATTCAACCCGGGATAGGCCTCAACGATTCCAGCAACTTTCGCGAGTTTTTCCCGCGTTCCAGGGCGCAATTTCCAGCTGCCGGACTCAAACAAAACGTCGGCCATGGTTACGACCAGTCCTTTTGGCGTATCTCGCGTCTGCAGAACTGAATTCAGTTGCTGCAGCAAACGCACTCGCATGGCGGCTTTTTCCTGTTCGGCCTTCTGACGCTGGCGTTCGGCTTCTTCTGCCGCCAGTCTGGATTGGTTAGCCTCGGCTTGTGATCTTTCAGCTTCGGCCTGCGATTTCTGTGCCTCGGCTTGTGATCTCTGGGCTTCCGCCTGGGCCGTAGCGTTGGCCGCTTCAGCCTCACGGCGCCTGCGTTCCGCCTGGAGTCTGGTCTGTTCAGCAGCATCGCGCGCTCGCGCTTCTTCATCGGCACGCGTCCTGGCCGCGGTCAGTTGATCCTGCTGCATCTTCTTGATGCTGATCAAGCGGGCATCCTCGGCGGTTTGTACCGCCTCGCGCGCAATCATGGCCACGGGCTTATTGCCAGCTCTGCGGCCCTGGTAGTCTTCCGCTTGTTGCAGAAGGTGTTGGGCCTTGGAGTAACTATTGATCGCATTCGTGTCGGCTCCGGCCCAGCGCGCGATCTGCACAGCATTCCGCGCTTCGTACAATTCCAAAGGCGTCCTGGAGTCCAGATCCATAGGCCGCAGGTCTCGGGGTTTTGCATTCAGCGTGTATTGACCACGCGGGAGCAATCCGTAACGGGCATGAATCGCTTCGATCTTGCCCACGGTATCAGGACGAACAATATTCTCCATCACGACAACATCACTCGGCTGCGTGACGGCAAAATAAGGTTCTGCGGTGACGATCAAACCAAAGGCCTGCAACTCCGTGGTAACGTGCAGTTTGCCTTTATGGTCGTCGACCAGCAGTTCGCCCAGGTTCTCCGCGCGTCCTTCGGGGGTGACCGCCCAGAGCACATACGTCAAATACTCAGGACCGTATTTGGTCGCCGACTCAAGCCTTTCAAAATGGCTATCGATGTCCAGGCGTCCGGTCCGACTCTCGACGGCCGCCTCTCCACGCGCCTCGGGGAGAAGCGGAGTGCCCCGGAAATCGATTTTTGTGGACCCGCTGTGGTGCCGATAATTGATCGCATCGGTTGTGCGGGCAACCACCGTAACTTTGTAAACTGGCACCGAGTTTCGTTCTACAGACTCGGTATTCTGACCAAGGGCGGCGAGCCCCAATAGGCTCGATAGGACTAAAGCGCTCAGTGTCTTGAACATGGTTCCTCCTTCTTGCAGTTCGTGCTTGACTGAAAATGATGGACCGCGAGATCGCATCGTGTTTCTTACGTCAACGGTTGGCGGCCCTGAATCACTCGGATCAACAGCACCACCAGCGCAACTATCAAAAGAAGATGGATGAATCCGCCGAGGGTGTAGGAACTTACGATTCCCAACAGCCAAAGAATCAGCAGAATCACAAAAATGGTCCAAAGCATAAGGCAGCTCCCTTCATTTTCTTGGTTGCAGATTTCCGCCCGTTAGTTGCATCAACTACGTGAAAGCGCAGCACCTACAGCATCCAGTATGCCGAACCGGCAAGCCTTGTATTAGCAATGATTTATGGAGAGGTTACGATCTTGGCAAACTACTGGGAGTGAATTTTCTTTGGATCTCAGGGCAAGAGGTGTGCGTCCGTAGGAGATTGCTTACCGCGACGCGGTTTGCAAGGATTGCGGCTGATCTGTTACGGAATCGGCAGGAATGCTGACTTCGACGATCGTGCCTGGTTCGGCATTGCGCAGGCGCACTTCGCCGCCTAGTTCTTTCGCACGCTGTCTCATGCCGCTGATGCCAACGCCGATGCTGCCCGGGCGAAATTCCTGGATGCCGCCTGAAATGCCTTTGCCGTCGTCACGCACCGAGCTGACGACCTGCGATTCCTCCCTGCTCAGGGTGACCCACGCTCTTCGCGCGCCGGAATGGCGAAATACATTCGTGAGAGCTTCCTGAACGATGCGAAATATCGCGGTCTCGAGCTCAGGCGTGAGACGAGGAAATTCCTGGGGTTGCACCTCAATCGAAGTTTCGATTCCACTGCGCTTCGTGAATCCCTCGAGATACCACTGGAGCGCGGACTGCAGACCGACTTCATCGAGCAGGGGAGGATGCAATAAATGCGACATGATGCGGACCTGCTGGATGGCCTGGTCGATGAGCATACTGGCCTCCGCGATCGCTTCGGCCTTCGGCGGGACTGCGTGGCCGTTTTGCGGTATGCCTTCGAGAACCATCTTTGCAGCCGCGAGTTCCTGGCCCAGGCCGTCGTGCAGTTCGCGCGCCATTCGGCGCCTCTCGTCGTCCTGAGTCGCGATGAGCTTCGTGGAAAGGTTACGCAGTTCTGCGTTCAGCATCTCCAGTTGCCAGGTCTTACGGTGCAATTCGGCGAACACAGTGACCTTGGCCCGCAGCAGTTCCGGAACGACGGGCACTGAAATGTAATCAACGGCGCCCCGCTGGTAACCCTTGAGCTTGTCCAAGTCGCTCAGGTGAACGCCGGAAATGAAAATGATCGCCGTTCTCTGAAAACGCGGATGCTGGCGAATCATGTCCGCCAATTCGAAACCATCAAGATCAGGCATACTTACATCCATCAGCACTACCGCGATGTCAGTCTTCAACAGGAATTGGAGCGCCTCCGCTCCCGAATTGGCTTTGATCAGGTTTTCGCCGAGTTCGTCAAGGATTGCTTCATAGCTCAGCAGCTTGGCGGGCTGATCGTCAACCATCAGAATGTTTACTTTTTCCTGCATGCTCATCGTTTTGTACCGCCTCCTGATTACCTTGCCGTGCGCGGCTGCTAAACGCGATCTTACCGGTGGAGCCACATACGCAGTGCAGAAAGGAGCTGTTCTGTATTCACCGGTTTTGCCAGATATTCCGATGCGCCCGCTTCCAGACACTTCTCGCGGTCGCCTTTCATGGCTTTTGCCGTCAGCGCGATGATCGGAAGACGGCGGAAGGAAGGATTCTGGCGAATCACCTGCATCGTTTCGTAGCCATCCATCTCCGGCATCATGATGTCCATGAGTACGATTGCCATATCCGGAGTGCGCTCCAGAGTTTCGATCGCCTCGCGACCGGTACCGGCAGTCAACACCGTCATCCCGCGGCGTTCCAGTACGCTGCTCAGCGCGAAAATATTCCGAACGTCGTCGTCTACGACCAGCACTTTCTTCCCCACCAGGGCCTCATCGGACCGATGAAGCTGGTCGAGCATCTTTTGCTTCTCGATTGGGAGTTCCGCGACCACGCGATGCAGGAACAACGCGGTCTCATCGAGCAGGCGTTCCGGAGATTCTACGCCTTTTACGACGACGCTGCGCGCCAGGGTGTGCAGGCGGGCGTCTTCTTCCGATGAGAGTTCTTTGCCCGTGAACACGACGACGGGCAGATCGCTGAGCGACGGATTCTCTGCGATTTGTCCCAGCACATCGAACCCCGACATGTCCGGCAGGCGAAGATCGAGCACGACGCAATCGAACGACTCCTCATTCATCACTTCAAGCGCATCCGCGCCGGTCGCAGCTACTGAAACGTCAATGTCGTGGTAACCGAGCAACTCGCGAATGCTCAACTGTTCGGCCGGATTGTCTTCGACAACAAGAAGCCGCTTGCGGCGAGGTGCGGCATATTCCTTGATACGGCCCAGAGCTTTGTCGATTCCCTCGGGCGTGGTCGGTTTGGTGACAAATGCAAATGCACCGCGCGACAGGCCGTGCTGGCGGTCTTCGTCGAGCGTGAGCATTTGCACGGGAATATGCCGCGTCGCTGGGTCCTGTTTTAAGTGGTTGAGCACGGTCCAACCCAGCATATCGGGAAGGAATACGTCGAGCGAAATGGCCGAGGGATGGAATTCACGCGCGAGTGCGAGGGCTTCCGACCCTCGCCCAGCCACCAGCACCTTGAACCCTTTATCGCGGGACAAATCTCGCAGCACACTGGCGTAATGCGGATCATCTTCGGCAATGAGCAAAACCGCCTCGTCGGGTTGCAGGTTGTCGCGATCATCTTCCACGTGTGCAATGGGTTCCGCAACTGCCGCGGAAGTCAACTGAAGGCTTGGGGCGCGCAGAGCGCTTCTTCGGTCGCCAGGACTCAGTGCGGTGGATGGGCCCACATAGGTTTGAGGTAGATACAGCGTGAAGGTGCTTCCCGTACCGGGATTGCTGCGGAGGTGTATCTCACCACCCAAAAGGCTGGCCAGTTCGCGGCTGATGGCGAGACCCAGACCGGTACCGCCGTACTTGCGGCTGGTGCCGGCGTCCGCCTGTTGGAACGCCTCGAAAATGATGCGCTGTTTTTCCACGGGAATGCCGATGCCGGTATCGGTCACCTCAAAAGCAATCACGGACCCTGCACCGGAGAGAACCGGATGGTCTTCGCTCCATCCCCTTTCGGCAAGGGATACCGACAACCGCACGCTCCCCTGCTCCGTGAACTTAAACGCGTTCGAGAGCAAATTCTTCAACACTTGCTGCAGGCGCTTCGAGTCCGTCACCATGCTGCGCGTAAGTTGCGGATCGGACTGCATCTCGAATGTAAGGCGCCGGTTCTCCGCCTCGTGACGGAAGGGACGCGCGACCATATCGAGCAGGCTGGCAAAGAACACTTCCTCGGCGTCAACGGAGACTGTGCCGGATTCGATCTTGGAAAGGTCAAGAATGTCGCTGATCAGGTTCAGCAAATCGGTGCCGGCGCCATGAATCGTACGCGCAAATTCAACCTGCTTCGGAGTCAAGTTGCGGTCGGCGTTATCGGTGAGCTGCTGGCCCAGGACCAGAATGCTATTCAGCGGCGTGCGCAGCTCATGCGACATATTTGCCAGGAACTCGGATTTGTATTTCGACGTGAGCGCGAGTTCCTTGGCTTTTTCTTCGAGCGCGCGGCGGGCCTGCTCGATTTCCTGGTTCTTCCGTTCGACTTCCACGTTCTGTTCGGCGAGCTGCTGGGCTTTTTGAGCGAGCTGTTCGTTGGTCTGCTGTAATTCCTTTTGCTGGGTCTGGAGTTCGGTCGCCAATTGCTGCGACTGCTTCAGCAGACCTTCGGTCTGCATGGTAGCCTCGATGCTGTTCAGCACGATGCCGATGCTCGCCGTCAATTGCTCCAGGAATGCCAGATGAGACGCCGTGAATTTGCTCAGCGTGGCCAGTTCAATCACGGCTTTCACGCGATCTTCAAAGAGCACCGGCAGCACGATTACATTGCCCGGAACTGCCTCGAAAAGGCCCGACCGAATCGGAGTCGTGTGCGTAGGCAACTCCGTGATCAGCATCCGCTGTTTTTCCACCGCGCACTGCCCCACCAAACCTTCGCCCACGTTCAAATGCTGGCGATGTCCCACCTCGTGGTCGTCGGCGAACGCTGAGAGCAGCGACATTCCGGCAGATTCTTCGCTCTCCATACGATAAATTACGCCCTGTTGCGCGCTCACGAGCGGTGCGAGTTCGGAAAGGAGCAAGCGCCCGACAGTAGTAAGATCGCGCTGCCCTTGCAACATTGCGGTAAACCGAGCGAGGTTTGTCTTAAGCCAATCCTGCTCGTTGTTGCGGTCCGTGGTCAGCCGCAGGTTGTCGATCATCGTGTTGATATTGTCTTTTAGGTCGGCGACCTCGCCGCTCGCTTCCACCTGAATCGAGCGAGTCAAGTCGCCCTTGGTCACAGCGGTGGCGACTTCTGCAATCGCGCGCACCTGGTTCGTGAGGTTGTCGGCGAGCAAGTTCACGTTGCCGGTAAGATCTTTCCATGTTCCCGCGGCGCCTGGGACGTTCGCCTGACCGCCAAGGCGTCCTTCAACGCCCACTTCGCGTGCCACTGTCGTCACCTGATCGGCGAAAGTGGCCAGCGTGTCCGTCATGTTGTTGATCGTTTCTGCGAGCGCCGCGACTTCGCCTTTCGCGTTTACGGTGAGCTTTTGCGTGAGTTCGCCATTGGCCACAGCCGTTACCACTTTTACGATACCGCGCACCTGTTCCGTAAGGTTCGCAGCCATCACGTTGACGTTGTCGGTAAGGTCGCGCCACGTACCGGCCACTCCAGGGACTTGCGCCTGGCCGCCCAGCTTTCCGCCTGTGCCGACTTCGCGCGCCACGCGAGTAACTTCCGCAGCGAACGCGTTGAGTTGGTCCACNNCACGTCCACCGTAATTTTGCGCGAGAGGTCGCCGCGGGCCACGGCAGTAGTAACTTCGGCAATGTTGCGGACCTGGGCGGTAAGGTTTCTGGCCATCGCGTTTACCGAGTCTGTCAGATCCTTCCAGGTACCGGCGACGCCAGTCACGTTGGCCTGGCCGCCCAATCGGCCTTCGCTGCCGACTTCGCGCGCGACGCGCGTTACTTCCGCGGCGAACGACCGCAACTGCTCAACCATCGTGTTCAAGGTTTCTTTCAACTGGAGAATTTCGCCGCGCACGT
>PLJN01000064.1 GCA_003140235.1 Acidobacteriaceae bacterium | reverse complement strand
AAGGGCATCGGCCCAGTGGGAACGAGTCTAGAAATTTAGGCGGGCGACGGTGTCAGAGGGGTGTCATTTCCCCGTCAATTTTCGGTCAATCAGTGGTCTGGCGAATTCTGAAACAGGATCTTCATTCAAAGGAACTCATACGTGAAAATTATCGTAGCGGAAAAAATCTCAGCATCAGCCGTGGCGCAGTTGCAGGAGCCGGGCTGGACGGTGCTAACGGGGGATCAACTGGATGGCAAGCTGGAGGAACACCTCGAGACTGCGGATGCGCTCATTGTGCGCTCGGCGGTGCAGGCCGACGCCAAGCTTCTGGAGCACGCGAAAAAGCTGCGCGTAATTGGACGAGCCGGGGTGGGTGTGGACAACATCGATCTCGAAGCGGCGACGCACAAAGGGATCGCGGTGATGAATACGCCCGGCGCTAATGCAGTGGCTGTGGCGGAGCACACGCTGGCGCTCATGCTGGCTCTGGCGCGGCATATTCCGCGAGCTGCCTCGACCACTCGCGCCGGCAAGTGGGAGAAGAAGTCACTGGAAGGAATGGAACTGCGCGGCAAAACACTGGGCATTATCGGTCTGGGAAGAATTGGTCTGGAAGTGGCGCGCCGTGCGCGAGCATTCGATATGAAGCTGGTGGCGAACGATCCATTTGTCACGGCCGCTGTTGCACGAGACCACGGGATCGAACTGGCGGAGCGCGATGCAGTCTTTGCTGTGGCCGATTACATCAGCTTGCACGTTGGCCTGACGGCGCAAACTACCGGCATGATCAACGAAAAATCACTCGCCAAAATGAAACGCGGCGTTCGGATCATCAACTGCGCTCGTGGCGAACTTGTGGACGAAGCAGCTTTGGCGGCGGCGTTGGCCAGCCAGCACGTGGCTGGGGCCGCGCTGGATGTTTTCACGCAAGAACCGCCCAAAGATTCACCGCTGCCGGCGCTCGAGAACGTTGTTGCCACGCCCCACATTGCCGGCTCAACCACCGAGGCGCAAAACGCGGTGGGTGTCCAGATTGCCAGCCAGGTGCGCGAGTACCTGAAGCATGGCGTGATCCAAAACGCTGTCAACATGCCATCGATTGATGATGAGCAATATGCGCAGATGGAGCCGTATCTTGCTTTGGCGGAAAAGCTGGGGGCGTTTCTTGCGAATGTGGTGTCCGGCGGCATCCAGGAAATTTCCATTCGCTATAGCGGACGCATTAACGACTGGAAGACCGAGTTGCTCCGCAACGCTGCCATTCAGGGCGTGCTCAACCAAAGCATTGCCGAGCGTACGAACGTGGTCAACGCCGCCGCGATCGCCCAGGAGCGCGGCATTCACGTCAGCGAAAGCAAAGAGCAAGACAGTCGCAACGTGAAAGCTGCCGACGCTATTTCCGTTGGATTGAAAACCACCACCGGGGAACACCACGTGCGCGGCGCGGTGCTTCCCGTGAATTCATTGCGCCTGCTCGGTGTGGACAACATCGGTATTGAAGTCCCGCTCGAAGGGAATTTGATTTACATACGCAATCGCGACGTTCCGGGCGTTGTGGGGAAAGTCGGCAGCCTGCTCGGCCAGCACGGCGTAAACATCGCCAACTTTGCTTTGGGACGCATCGGTCCGGACGCTGACGCCATGGCCGTGGTCCAGGTAGATGCACCT
Organism: Acidobacteriaceae bacterium; assembly: GCA_003140235.1. Taxonomy (GTDB): domain Bacteria; phylum Acidobacteriota; class Terriglobia; order Terriglobales; family Acidobacteriaceae; genus Angelobacter. Next base: position 8,172 of record PLJN01000064.1, on the reverse strand, counting down.
GCTCCGGACGCGGTGCTGCAACAGCTGCGTGAGCTGCCGGAGATTCAGGAAGTCCGCGCCATCCAGCTTTAGTTGTGCGGGTATTTATGCCCCGGCGTGCCGCGGGTAATGCTTACGGTGAAATCCACCGGGATCTTTTTCGGCGGATAGCAAGCGTTATTGTCGCAGGCCTGGTACTTGAGTTCTCCGTGCACCGTGTATGATCCGGCGCCGGCGTTGGCCTGGGCAATCACACTGAACTTGACGTTCACGTCACCGGAATAAACGCTGAGCTTTTGCGTGGGATCAAACGGGAAGCTGAGGAGCTGCCCAGCCGGATACTGCACTTTGGCAATCACCAGATCGCCTGGAAGCGAAAAGTTCAATGCCGTAGGAATCAGCTCCGGGGTTGCCGGCTTGTTGGAGTTGACGTGAAATCCCGGCAGGATGTGGAACGTAAGCTGTGCCGGCGTCATGTGTCCTGCGCGCACGGAAACAGCTGGGACCGGATCAATGGTAACGCGGGTTTGCGCCGAGCTGCTTTGTGCGCAGGCCGCTGACGACAGCAACGACGCGGCGCACGTAGTCAATATCAAGACGAATAATGTTTTACGCATTTTATTATTTCCCCGAAGGAGTCTTGGCTGGATCGCCGCCCTGGGCCAGCGATTTCTTAATGTTGTCTTCCAGGACGCTCTTGTCCACCAGACCAAGTTGGCTGTCCACGATCTTGCCGGAACGATCAATGAAAAAACTCAGCGGCAGGCCGTCGATTCCGCCATAGAGATCGGCGACACGTTCCGTGCCCTGCAGAATGGGATAGTTCACGCCCATTTTTCGGGCGAAGCCCATGATCGTCGCTGCCGACATGTCTTCATCGTCCATGGAAATGCCTATTACCTGAAATCCCAGCGGTCCGTATTTCTTTTGCAAGTCGGCAAACCAGGGCATTTCAACTTTGCACGGCTCACAATAGGTGGCCCAGAAATCCACCAGAACGGCTTTCCCCTTGAGGTCGGAAAGCTTCATGGTTTTTCCATGATCGCCGATGATCTTTAATTCGAAACCGGGCGCGTCGGAACCAGCTTTCAAGGTACTCTGCGCTGATGGCAATTCCACACTGGGGTTGCGCTGGTAAGCGACATTGCCGCCAAACAAAAGAAATCCCACCAAAGCTGATATGAAGACGCGCTCGATCTTCCAAATTGCCGGGGTCTTTTTCATCTTCATCCAGGGTTGTTTACCGTGTCGAGGCTGTCTTTACGGGTTCGCCAATCGATTTCTTGATGTTTTCCTCGAGTACTTTCTTATCTCTCAGACCAAGTTCGCTGGCCACGACTTTGCCGGAGCGATCCACGAAAAAATTCACCGGTAGCCCGCGGTCACCGCCGTATAGTTCCATGGTGTTTGCTGTTCCCAGCAGAATCGGATAGTTCACACCCATTTTCTGCGCGAAAGTCGAGACCACCTGGTCACCAACTTCGGGGTCCATGTCGATTCCCACCACCTGGAATCCCTGCGGTCCATATTGTTTTTGGAGATCGGCGATCCAGGGCATTTCAGCTTTGCACGGTTCACAGTAGGTGGCCCAGAAATCAACCAACACAGCTTTCCCTTTCAGCTCGGAAAGCTTCATGGTCTTACCGTTGCCGCCCAGGATTTTCAATTCAAACTCCGGAGCAACCTGACCCGCGACGTTACCCACGCCCAGATGGCCCGCCGCTGGACCATGCGACATGCGCTTGCCGGCAAAAAGCAGAATGGTTATGGCCACAATTACGATCAGAACATAAATGATGTTTCTCACAGAAAAAGTGCCTCACATACTGAATTTATTTAAGAACCCCAAATGGGCAGCAATCCAGCTAAACCTTCCGGTCACGAGCAGTAATCCGATAGCAATCAAAAGAGCGCCGCTGAGCACTTCCACAATGTGCAGAAAGCGGCGGAACGACTTGTAAAACTCCAGAAATCTGTCGATCAAAATGGAGGTCAGCAAGAACGGCACCGCCAACCCCATGGAATAAATGAAAAGCAACAGCACACCTTTGGCAAACGTATTTTCCGCGGCGGCAAAGCCCAGGAGCGTGGCCAGAATGGGACCAATGCATGGGGTCCAGCCGAAGGCAAAAGCGAACCCAATCAGAAAAGCTCCCATGGGAGACTTGCCACCTTTTACCTGGTGCAACCTTTTGTCGGCGTAGAGAGCTTTGATCTTGAAGATTCCAGTGAGGTGCAATCCAAAAACAATAACGATTGCGCCGCCGCCGATGGCCAGCCATTTCTTGTAGGCGTTGGCCAACTGGCCGACAAAACTGGCCGCAGCTCCCAATATGACGAACACCAGGGTAAAGCCCAGAATGAACATGACGGAATGCAGCAGTACCGTGTTCAGGAGCTTGCGGTCTTTGTTTTGCAACTCGTCCACGCTGGCGCCGGAAATCAGTGACACGTATCCGGGCACCAAAGGCAGCACGCACGGCGAAAGGAATGACACCAGGCCGGCAACAAACGCGGCAATCGGCAATGGCAAAGAGGAGGACATTGGCCCTTTCTGGTTCTTCTAGTATTGTAATCTGCGCGAGGCGACTCCGGGGACACGCCAACTCTTACAAATGGTTTGGCCGAGTCAGGTACAAACAGAACAGGGCCGGCTTCTTGCAGCCGGCCCGGAGCTGTTTGCTCGATAGCGAAGTTACTTTTTGGGAGCGATCGCATCTTTTGCAGCTTTTGCGATGCGGAACTTCACTACGGTTTTGGCCTTGATCTGAATGGGCTCGCCGGTTTGCGGGTTTCTGCCCATGCGGGCTTTGCGGTTGGCCTTCACCAAACGTCCCAGGCCGGGGATCACGAAAAGGCCGTTTTTCTTCGTTTCTTTTACCGCGGTATCAGCCAAATGCTCAAGAAAATCGGCGGCCATCTTGTTAGTTGTGCCTAATTTCTCGGCCAAATGGCGTACAACTTGGGTCTTAGTCATGCCAGTTGCCATCATTCCTCCTTGAATTGGGAGTGCTTTACCGCACTCTCCACAGTGTTCATATTACATCACTTGCGCTTTGATGCAAGCAGAATCGCTAGATTTTATGCGGGTTTTTCGAGGCAAATCTGTGGAAAACCGCGCCAGTAGCGAAGATTCACATCTTCTCTCCCCCGAATGCCGGTATAAGCCCTTAATCCTTGCTGTAGAAGCTCAAAACGGCGTCTCCCTGGCGCAACGTACGCCGCCGGCGGAGTTGCCCAAAAACCTCGCCCGGATCGAAATGCTTGTCATGCTCAGCAATCACCAGGCTACTGGGTTTGAGCAGTCGTGAGCGCGAAAGGAAATCCAGAGTCTGCTCGTAGTCTCCCATTTTGCGATAGGGAGGATCCAGAAAACAGAAATCAAAGGCGATTGCCTCCGCATCCAGCAAGCGCAGAGCAGTTGCTGATTCACGCTCGAACACTTCGTACCCTTCATCAATGCCGAGCGTTTCCAGATTCTCGCGAATCGTCCGGGCCGCTCGCTTGGACGACTCCACAAAGTACGCCATGCTCGCTCCGCGACTCAGCGCTTCGATACCAATGGCTCCGGTGCCCGCGAACAAATCCAGCCACACCGACCCGGGTACTGCGTTCGCAACAACATTGAATAACGTTTCGCGCAAGCGGTCTGACGTGGGCCGCGTTTCCGTGCCTGCTGGCGCCATCAAGCGCCGGCTCCGATATTTCCCCGCGATAATTCGCAAGCGACCGCCCCCGCTACCGGACATCTAATTTAGTGTATAGAATCAAATTTGTTTCGTTGCGATTAGAAAATGAAGACTTGGTCCATTTACGCAGGAAAGATATTTGGCGTGGAACTGCGTATCCACGCGACTTTCCTGCTGCTGATGCTGTTTGCGTTGTTTATCCTGCCCAGTGAATCCGGCCCTCCGACGCTGGCCAGCATGCAGCGCGGAATGATTCTGGTAGCCATCATTTTTGGGTCTGTAGTGCTGCATGAACTCGGTCACGCCGTGGTGTCCAGGCGTAACGGCCTTCCGGTCAAGGGCATCATGCTGCTGCCGATTGGCGGGATCATGCTGGTCGATCCCAACGCTCAGGCGGGCAGCACTAAAGACGCAGCGCGCGAAACGCGGATCGCGCTCGCCGGACCGCTGGTAAATGGTGTTCTGGCTGCTGTCGCGGCGCCGGTCTTATTGCTGGTGCTCCATATAAGTCTCTGGGCCAAGGCGCTGATTGGTATTGACAACCTGCCGCGAAGTTTTTTCTGGATCAATCTCTTTCTCTGCGCTCTCAATCTACTGCCGGCGTTTCCCATGGATGGCGGACGCATTCTGCGCGCATGGATGGCACGCCGCATGGAATTCCAGCAAGCCACGCGGCGCGCCGTGAACATTGGCCACCTCTTTGCCGCTGCCTTCATGTTTACCGGGATTGTGACATCTCCGTGGCTGATGTTATTTGGCCTGTTCATGTTTGTCGCCGCACAGTTGGAAGAACGCTCGGTGCTATTCCAGTCGGTGGTGGAAGCCGTGCGGATGGAAGACATTATGCTGACCGACTTCTCCATTCTCTCTCCGGCGGACACGCTGGAAGATGCGCTGAGCAAGGCCGTCCACAGCTTGCAGGACGATTTTCCTGTCGTCCGCGGCGGCGACCTGGTGGGCGTGATCAACCGGCAGACCATCCTGGAAAGATTGCGGCGTGAAGGCAACGGCTACGTCCAGGCCGCCATGAACAAGGCTTTCGAAGTTGCGGCCCGTACGGAGTCACTGGCGTCAGCGTTCCGCAAACTGACCTCGCGCGGACTTACCTTGATCCCGGTAGTTGACCAGGAGCGCCTGGTCGGCATCGTAACTCTACAGAATCTCATGCACAGCATGGGACTTCTGGCGGAGTCGCGGCGTTTGCGCAAGCAGGCAGAAGACGCAAACCTTTAGCCACCGAGGCGGCATCTGAGCAAGCGTGCAGGAGAGAACAACGTGGCGAAAGAAGAAAAACTGATCACTCACCCGGTCCGCCGGGTCATGCTTCAGGGTTTGGGTCTGGTGGAGGACCTGGTCTACGCAGGACTCGGGCTTCTGTTGGCGACTGCCGCTCTCGCGCTTCTGGCGATTGCTTTCAAAAGCCTGGCGACCACGTTGTTTGCCGGGCTGCTCACCGGACAAGTTGTCGGCATCCTGGATCAAATCCTGCTGATCCTGCTGATCATCGAACTGCTCTACACGGTACAAGTCTCATTTCGTGAACACGGCCTGATGGCGGAGCCTTTTCTGGTGGTGGCGTTGATTGCCGTCATCCGAAGAGTGCTTGTGCTTACTGCAGAACTGCCCAAGCTGCCGGAAGCGGGCGGCACAGTGTTTGCTCATGCCCTGATTGAATTGGCCCTGCTTACCGTTATGATCTTCGTCCTGGTTGTGTCGTTCATCATGCTGCGGAAACTGACCAAACAGAAGTCTGCGGTGGTCGAAGAAGGAACCAAAGTCTAAATTCCCGTTAACAGGGAGAAAATCGGGGAAAATTTCGCGTATCCCACTGCCTCCCGGTTTTCCGATCGCGGCGATCACGCGTGATGACCGCGATCTGCGCCACCTCTGCCCCATTCCCGGGGTTTGCTAAATTCCTCGTTAACAGGTAAATGCAGGGAAAAATACAGGGAAAATGCCAGCGGTCCCGTTCGACCCATTCGCCTGTTGGTTCTTGGTCTTTAATTGGAAAAGCTCCGTAACCTTTCGGCCTTGCCAACAGATTAGATAAGTAGGAAGCACGACACAGGGCGCCGTCTAGTGCGCCCTGAACGTGTTGGCAATTCATCTGACGAGCGGCTTCCCGATTGGCGCGGCCCAAATTTTCAGCTCAGTGGGCGCAAGTTTTTTCGATGAAGCCGTTCTCAGTACGTGAGGCAAAACCATGAAGAACTTTTTACGACTTTCGATTATCGCAACGTGCAGCATCTTTGGTCTGGCCGGATGTATGGGCGGCCCGGGCGTCAACTCAGCGTTGGTCCATGCAGATGGCCCGACTTCGTCCTCCAAGAACGTGGCTGCGGCGCCCAAGAAGACCATGCGCGCGTTCCGCTCGGAAGAGGAACTGGCGAATTATTTCCGGGAACTTGCGGAAAGACAGAGGCGGGAAGGCCAGCGGGGAAACTATAGTCTTGGCGCCGCCCAGCCTGCACCCACAACCACAGCCGCATTGAAGAGCGCCGATTCTGCCGGCAAGGATGAATCCGTCACCAACGTGCAACATGCCGGTGTTGACGAAGGCGGGATCGTCAAGATCCAAGGCAACCATCTGGTTGTGCTGCGCCGCGGGCGGTTGTTCACCGTGGCTATTGGTGACGGCGCGTTGACTCCCATCTCCAGCATTGACGCGTTTGCGCCGGACATTGATCCGAGCGGCACCTGGTATGACGAGATGCTGGTTTCCGACGGCACCGTCGCCGTGATTGGCTACAGCTACCAGCGCGGCGGCACCGAGGTTGGACTGTTCGGAATCGATCCCGCGGGCAAACTCAGTTATCGCTCGACGTATCATCTCCGCTCCAACGACTACTATTCATCGCGCAACTACGCCAGCCGTTTGATCGGCAGCAAGCTGATCTTTTACTCGCCACTCTATGTTTATCCCGGCGCTGGTGATCCGTTTGCGAGTTTTCCCGCTGTACGTAAATGGCACAAGGGCGCAACCGCGAGTGAGTTTCACCGCATCGTTACCGCGTCCCATGTTTACCGCACGGAACAGCCTCTGAGTGCTTCGTATGGCATGGCGTTGCATACGGTAACGGTATGCGATCTGGCACACGGCGACTTTGATTGCTCGGCTACGTCGGTGATTGGGCCTCCGGGCCGCGTGTTCTATGTATCACCTGAATCTGTTTACATTTGGGCCAACGCCTGGGTGCGCCAAGGCGACAAAATGCGCGAGCAATCCATGATCTACCGCATGCCGCTGAACGGCGCCTTCGGTCCCGATGCGGCTCCCAGCGCGCTGCTTGTTTCCGGCAGTCCGGTGGACCAATTCTCGTTCCTCGAAAGCGAAGACAATCACCTCAACGTGCTCGTGCGCTCGGACACGTCCGGCGATGGCATGTGGGGCGCGGAGGTCGCGCGCGGTGACGTGGCCCTGATGCGGATCCCGCTTTCCAGCTTCTCTGATGGCACCGAGTCGGTCCCGTCCTCGAGTTATCGCCAGCTTCCCACTCCCACGGGCTACACGTTTCAAAACCATTTTGTCGGTGACTATCTGCTGTACGGCACGGGCAGCGGCTGGGGCTATGCGCAAAAAACGGACCGCAAGAGTCTCTACGCGGTGCGCTGGGCCGGCTACGGTGACGTGCATGAGCTTTCGCTAGCGCATGGCGTTGATCGCATCGAGCAGATGGGTTCGGACGCGGTGGTTGTAGGTACCGATGGTAAGAACCTGCACTTCACGTCCATACGCCTCGGCAAATGGCCTGCGGTTGCGGACGATTACATGCGTCCCGGCGCGTCGCAGGGTGAGCTGCGCAGCCAGGGGTTCTTCTACAAACCGGATGCGCGAGGTACGGGAATGCTCGGTTTGCCGATCAGCGAGCCGGCACGCCCAGGGTATCGCCACCTGTTCGAAACTTCCGCGGCAATCCTGTTTCTAAAAAATGACTCACTGCATTTTCAGGAAGTAGGAGAGCTTGCGGCCCAGCCGGAGCGCGCGAAGGACGACGGATGTCGCGCCTCCTGCGTGGATTGGTATGGCAATGCCCGGCCGTTGTTCGTGCGCGGGCGCGTGATAGCGCTGCTCGGCTACGAATTGGTGGAAGGCAGAGTGGACAACGACCGTATTACAGAGACGCGTCGCGTGAACTACGCGCCGCTAAAACTGGAGTCGTTGAATAGATGAGTTCCTTCATGCCGATGCGGCGGAAAGCAGATTCCTCCCTTTCGCAAGCTCAGGGTCGGAATGACAAGAACATGAAAGACACTCGGCCTGCATCATCGATGAAAATGGTCTAGCAAACCTTAGTCCACACTTTCCGGCGTGTGCGGAGGCCCCTAACGTGATTCAGCCGGGGGCAAGTTGTCGAAGTGGGCGGCTAAGCCCTCACGCCTGATTCAGTTTAAGTATCAGCAGCGTCATATCGTCATGCTGGCGGGCGCCACTGGTGAACTCGTCGGCGGCGAGGAACACGGAGCGCATGATCTCCTCAGCAGGCTGGTCCATCACCTTGCGGAC